>UQHY01000033.1:0-24050 GCA_900540975.1 uncultured Collinsella sp. | reverse complement strand
GAAGTACTTGCTGGAAGTGCGGCTCGCGCAGCGTCGACCGGTCCGCCGTTCGGCAGAACGGCGGAACAACAATTACTCGACAGTAACGCTTTTCGCCAGGTTACGAGGTTGATCAACGTCGCAACCGCGCAGGATGGCAACCTCGCGGGCGAGCAGCTGCAGCGGCACGCTCGCCGTGATGGGGCTGAACACGTCGCGGACGGCAGGCACGCGAATGATGCAGTCGGCAATCTTGTTGATTTCCTCGTCGCCCTCGGTAGCAACGACGATGACCTTGGCGCCGCGAGCCTTGCACTCCATGAGGTTCGACACCGTCTTGTCGTAGGTGGCACTCTTGGTGGCCACGGCGATGACAGGGAAGCCCGGGTCGATCAGGGCAATAGGGCCATGCTTCATCTCGCCGGCAGCATATGCCTCGGCGTGCAGGTAGCTGACCTCCTTGAGCTTGAGCGCGCCCTCGTAGGAAATGGCGGCGCCCATGCCGCGACCCACGAACAGCGCGGACTGCGCGTCCTTGCAGACAAGCGCGGCCTCGTGCACGGCCTCGGTTTGGGTATCCAAAATCCACTGGATCTGCTCGGCCGTATCGGAAAGTTCGCGGAACAGCATGCGCGCCTGCTTGGTGGTCAGACGGTACTTGACCTGCGCCAGCAGCAGAGCCAAAAGCGTGAGGCTCACAACCTGGCCGATGAAGCTCTTGGTCGAGGCGACCGCGATCTCCTTGTTGGCCTTGGTATAGATGACGCCGTCGCTCTCGCGCGCCACGGGACTGCCCACCACGTTGGTGATGCCAAAGACCTTGGCACCCTTGATGCGCGCATCGCGAATGGCGGCGAGGGTATCGGCCGTCTCGCCCGACTGGGACACGGCAACGACGAGCGTCGTCGGTGTGATGATGGGGTTGCGGTAGCGGAACTCGCTGGCAGCCTCAACCTCGGTGGGAATGCGAGCCCAGCCCTCAATAAGGTTCTTTGCGATGAGGCCGGCATGGTAGCTGGTGCCGCAGGCAATCACATATACACGGTCGATATCGTTGAGTTCCTCGAGCGAAAGGCCCAGCTCGTCGATATCGAGCTCACCGGCAGGGGTCATGCGGCCCACCAGCGTGTCGCGCACCACGCGCGGCTGCTCGTGAATCTCCTTGAGCATAAAGTCGGGATAACCGCCCTTTTCGGCCATGTCCAGGTCCCAGTCGATATGGGTGATCTTGGGCTCAATCACATTGCCGGCCTCGTCGGTATACTCGACGCCTGCGGGCGTGAGCTTGGCAAACTGACCATCTTCGAGCACCACGACATCGCGGGTGGCATCGATAAGCGCGATTACATCGGAGGCAACGTAGGAGCCGGTCTCGCCCACGCCGACCACAATCGGGGAGTCCTTGCGGGCAACGGCGATCACGCCAGGTTCGTCGGCGCACACGGCGGCCAGGCCATAGGCGCCCACCACGTGGGTGCAGGCCTCGCGCACGGAAGCCATCAGGTCGCGCGTCTCGGCATAGGCCTCTTCGATCAAGTGCGCGAAAACTTCGGTATCGGTCTCGCTCTTAAAGTGATGGCCGCGGCCCTCCAGCTCTTCGCGCAGCTCGGCGAAGTTCTCGATGATGCCGTTGTGGACGATGGCGATGCGACCATCGCAGCTGGTGTGGGGATGGGCGTTGACAACGGAAGGCTTGCCGTGAGTGGCCCAGCGGGTATGGCCGATACCGCAGGTAGCGTCGCTGTCGATATTGGAAAGCTCGCTCTCCAGGCCCGCAACCTTACCCACGCGGCGGATGACGTCGAGGTGAGCCGCGGCGCCCTCGCCCACCTCGAGCGCGACGCCCGAGGAGTCATAACCGCGATATTCCATACGCTTAAGGCCCGTGACCAGAATGTTCTTTGCAATATCAGAGCCGGTGTAGCCGACAATTCCGCACATAGGATAAATCCCTTCGCTCGCGTGACTGCAAAACGCCCACGCACGACGGGCGCTGAGACGTATAACGTCCGAGTATTGTACTCACACAAACGCAAGCTGATATACCAGAAGTGGTATCTTAAACTGGATACCACTCGATGCACACACCCTACCACCACAACGGTAACAGGCACCTTTGCTGTGGTTGGCACTCCCCTAGGGACGCAGGCGGCGTTCGAGCCGATTGCCCAGGGCCGTGAGTGCTATAACAATGACGTAGTAGACCACGGCCACCACTAAAAACGGTTCAAAGGCTCGATAGGTGAGCGCCTGCACGCTCTGGGCGGCGCGCATCATATCCATCAGGCCGATGGTTGCCACCAGCGAGGAGCTCTTGAGGACCGTGATCACTTCGTTGACCAGAGCAGGGGCAATCGAGCGCATCGCCTGCGGAACGATGATCTTGCGCATCATGGGAACATAGCGAAGCCCGATGGCCCGAGCGGCATCGTACTGCCCCCGGTCAACGCCCTCGATACCACCGCGCACCGTCTCGGACACCGTCGCTGAGCCGTTGAGCCCCAGCGTAATGGCACCGGCGGCAAACATCGAAATTTTGAAGCCCGTGAGCTGCGGCGTCGCAAAGTACGCCAAAAAAAGCAACACGATGAGCGGCACGCCGCGAAAGATAGAGGTGTAGAAGTTGAGCACCGCACGCAATGGGCGACAGGGCAAAACCTTGAGCACGGCAATGAGAAAGCCCAGGACGAGTGCTAGGGCCAGCGCGGCGGCCGTCACCTGACAGGTCACGACCAGGCCGCTCATAAACATCGGTATATATGGTTCTAGCAGTTCAAACTTCATCAGCATGCCCTTGGCGCGCGCCTCACCGGCTCGCTATTTTCCGGCAACCGTCGACGTACCGGAAGCGGAATGGTCGCCGTTCCACATGAAGTCGGCGCCCACATACTGCTTGATGCAGTCATCGATGATGCCGTCCTCGAGCATCTCGCCGATGCATTCGTCAAGCGCCGCGACAAATCCGGCACCCTTCTTGGCCATCAGGCGGTACACGCCCACGTGATCGCTCGTCTCGGAGCGATCGAGCAGGCCCAGCACCAGGCCCTCATTCGCATCGCGCATGGACTGGCCCTCGGCGCCGTCACACAGGTAGGCATCGATGCGCCCGGCGAGCACCTCTTGCAGGCACTGGTCGCCACCGTCGTACGTGTGAATATCAGCATCGGGCATGACCTTGGCGATGAACTTGTTCTGCACGGTACCGGTGGTGCAGGCGATAGACTTGCCGGCGAGGTCCTCAACGCGCTTGACGGGATCGCCGCCGAGCGTGAGAACGCCCACAAGCGGCTGATAGTAGCCGCGCGTGAAGTCGTAGGTCTGCTCGCGCTCTTCGTTGGAGCTCATCGCCATGGTAAAGGCCTTGTCATCGCTCTGCACCGATGCAAGCGTGGCGGCAAAGTCCTGCGGCTCAAAGTCGTAAGAAAAGCCCAGGCGCGAGGCCATCTCGTCGGCAATGGCGATATCCAGGCCGACAACCTTCTGCGTGCCGTCCGACTGCGTCTCCAGATAGCGATAGGGCGCAAAGGCATCGTCGCCCACAAAGGTGAGCTTGGTGCCCTTGATATCGTCGCCTGTAACCGCGGCAGAACCAGCGGCAGAGCCCTTGTCGGCGCCACCGCCAGCGCAACCACTCGCCGTAACCATTGCGGTACCGGCGATTAAACCCAGGAAATCACGACGAGAAACAGCGCGAGTCATACCAAAGCCTTTCAATCTACGTTCAAAACGGCTTCCATTGTAGACACTCCACCGTTTAACGCGCAGCCCAGCCGCACCAAAACCACCACAAAGGGGACAGGCACTTTTGTGGTGGTTCGGGTGTCTGACAACAAGCTCCGCCGAAACGTCTCAATCTGTAACATCTGGGGCGCCGAAAGAGGGTTTGCTGTTACAGATCGAGATTTTCCGCCCGGCCCCGGCGATCTGTCTCAATCTGTAACAGGTAGGTCTTGTTTTGTCGTCCAGATGTTACAGATCGAGACAATTGAAGGGCCAGGCAACGCGACCACCGCAAAGGAGGCAGCGCGCTGCGCCACCCTTGCGGTGGTTTGGTCTGGGCTTCGGTGTTTGCCCAGATAAAACCTGCCAAAATAAACCTGCCCCCAATTGACAGGCTTTGACACCCTCGGGACGGGCGATGCTACAATCTGACTCGTACTTGAAACGCATCAAAGGGGCCGCTATGGCAAAGGTAAAAATCAGCGACGTCGCGCGCGAGGCAGGGGTCTCGCTGGGCACGGTTTCCAACGCGCTCAACCATCCCGAAAAGCTGCGCCCCGAGACCCTCAAACTCATCAACGAGACCATCAATCGCCTTGGCTACCTGCCCAACCAAAGCGCTCGTCAGCTCGCGGGCGGCGCCACCAAGTCCTTTGGCCTGGTGCTCCCCCGTCTCGATCACGGCTTTTCGCTCCAAATCGCCAGCGGCGCCCACAACGAGGCCCGCAAGCACGGCTACGACTTGCTCATCGCCAACGCCGATAACGACGAGATCCTCGAGGACCACTACCTGCGCTATTTTATGGGCACGCAGATGTCCGGCGTCATGGTTCAGCCCATGGCGTCCCCCGACTGGCACCCCGCCATGGCCAAGATGCCCGTGCCGATCGTCCACCTGGACATCCATTGCTCCGAGCCCGGCTACTACGTAGCGGCCGACAACGAGGCACAGGGGCGCATCATTGCCGAACTCGCCATCGCCCGCGGCGCGCACCATATTGTCGTCGTCGGCCGAGCAGCATTTATGCAACTCACCCTGCGCGTCCTCGGCATTCATAAGGCGCTCGCCCTACACCCCGATATCAAGATCGAAGTCATCGACGCCGGCGAATGGAATACCGCTGCCGACGGTTACGGCATCGGCGCCCAAATCGCCGCGCGCCCCGCCGACGAACGCCCCGATTTTGTCGTCGGTCTAACCGACGTGCTGGCCTCGGGCGTCGTTTCGGCACTGGTCGACAAGGGCATCTCTGTCCCCGGGCAAGTACGCGTAGCAGGCTGCGATGGCAACCCGCTCGCTTGGAGCGGATCGGTTCCGCTCACTACGGTAGCGCCCCCGGGCTACGAGATTGGCCGCAAGGGTGTCCAACTGCTGATGGAGCAAATCGAGAACAAGGCCCCGGCAAAGACCAAGCATATCCGCGTCGGCTCTGCAGCGCGCACCGTCACCGCAGTCACCGCCGCCGAGGATATCAACCGCCAAGAACTCGTGCGGCCGTTCCTCTTGGAGCGCGCCAGTACCCAGGCGAGCAGCCAAGCCGAAGCCACCGCCATCAACCTCGGCGCGTATCTATAGCACGTCGGCCAGTATGCCAAAACGCCGCTCAAGCAAAAGAGGCCCGACCATTGCCGGACCTCTTTTGCTTGAGCGCAAAGACGGCCAATTGCTCGTTTCAGCTCCGCAATTGTCTAGCGCACGGCCTTGACCGCCGCCGTCAGATCGAACAACGTATCGAGCACGGCCTCGCAGCCATCCACCACGTCCTGCGGCAGCGGCACGATATCGGGAACGGCAAAGACATGGCAGCCGGCCGTGATGCCCGAGACGCAGCCGTTGCGCGAATCCTCGACCACGGCACATTCCTCGGGAGCGAAGCCCGCGCGCTCGCAGGCAAGCAGGTACATCTCAGGGTTGGGCTTGCCGTGCACGACGTCCTCGCCACAGGTCACCGTTTCAAACTTGTCAAAGAGGCCGACCATCTTAAGGTTGCGCTCCGCCGTAACGTGGCGCGACGACGTCGCAAGGCCCACGTGATAGCCCGCAGCCAGCAGCTCGTCTAGACACTCGGCGGCGCCGGCCTTAAGCTCCAGTTCGGTCTTGACTATCTCGTCGCGAATCTCCTTGTGGCGGACGTAGATCGCCTCGGCGGTTTCGCGACTACCGTAATGTTCATCAAGGATGTCCATGACATCGGGCAGCGTGCGGCCGATAAACTGATGGATCAGAGCATCATCAATCGCGATCCCCAGCTCGGCAGCGCCCGCCTTCCATGCCTTGATGCCTAAACGCTCGGTATCGACCAGCGTTCCGTCCATGTCAAAAATAACAGCCTTGATCATATCGGCCCCCTCACCGGATTGCATTACTGCCACTCTACCGCACTTTACAAACTTGTATATAACGTATATAGCATATTGCACTTTCGTTACATAAGCGGAAGTCTTATGACAGGCAGCTCGGTAGGATTATAGTTTTCGATCGAGTACTCAATGGTAAGGATCGTTTCATGCTTTCAGACACTACTGCACCTGCAGAGGAGCTTCAGGACAAACTCGCGACGCTCGAGCAGTTGCTTTTGGCATACGGACGCGTCGCCATCGGCTTTTCCGGTGGCGTCGACAGCAGCTTTTTGGCCGCGGTCTGCGCCCGTATCATGCCCGCTAGCACGCTTCTCGTTCACCTCACCACGCCGCTCATCGGCACGCCCGAGCAGGCTTCATTTGAGCGATCCGTTGACGTACAAGCCAGTGAGGAGCCGCATTTTAAGCTCCCCGTACTCAATCTTTCGGTCGATCAGCTGCAGCTCCCCCCAGTAGCTTGCAACGACGCCAATCGCTGCTACCACTGCAAGCACGCCGGCTTTATCGCCATCGTGAACCACGCCAAGTCACTCGGCTTTCCCACCGTCATCGATGGCAGCAATGCAAGCGATCGCGGTGACTACCGCCCTGGCATGCGCGCGGCAGAAGAGCTCGGTGTACGCTCCCCTCTTATGGAGGTCGGCTTTACCAAGGACGAAGAGCGCAAGCTGCTGCGCGCATGGGGCTATCCCGTCTGGAACCTGCCGGCGGGAGCCTGCCTTGCCACCCGCGTCCCCACGGGCGAGGAGCTTACGCGCGAGAAGGTCGATTTAATCCGCACCTGCGAGGATTACCTGCACGATCTTGACCTGGCCCAGGTTCGCGCGCGCTTGGTCGGCGGCTGCATGCATATCGAGGCCGTACCCGCAGATGTCGTCAAGATTGCCGCCCTCGGCGGCACCGCCGTCGATGCCGAGGGCAAGACCCCGCTGCCCGCTGCGATCGAGTCTGCGTTGCGCGAGCTGGGCTGCGGCCATATCTCCCCCGAGGTCACCCCCTACATCCACGGCAACATGAACCTTTAGGTTACGCCGTTTTACAAACGGCGTACCTGCTCGGCGCTGCGCGGGCTCCGGGCACGGCAATCTGACGTTCAACTTCACGGGCGCGACCAAAAGGTCAGCGCCCGCTTGTTTCACGTCACCTTACCGCACCCGGAGCCCGCTCGCTCGCATATGCTCAACCTGCACTGCGTTAACTGACCTGCCAATAAGGGACAGGTTTATTTGGCAGATTTTATCTGGGAAACGCCAGACAGCCCCATATACACAACCGCCGCAGCTCCATATGAGGCAAATGAATCAGTAGCGTCTATTCCAAATCTTGAGTATTTGTTCGGCGGGACGGCCTCTGCCGGCTCCTGCTAGACTGGTAGACTCCCAACCGTCCATCCAGGAGCCTCAATGTCGCGCAAGTCCGCCTACAAGCAAGTGCTTTCCATCGGCACCGCCGTGGTGCTGGGGTTTGCGCTGTTCACAGGGTCGCTCGACGGAGCGCCCAAGCTGCTGTCGCCGCAAAGCGATGAGCAGGCGGTAGCTCTGGCCGAGAAACAAAACGAGAGTCCCAGCCGCACCGACGACGAGGCAGACCTGGTTGCCCGACTCGAATCGGGAACAGCGAGCTCCTCGGACTCTCAAAATAGCCAAGTCTCTGGCGATGGCTCCGATTCCGCCGCAACCGACACCGGTGACGACGGCTCCGCCGACAGTACCGCTACCCCCATCGACGAGGTCGAAAACCCCGATCTCGACCGCGCCCGCGGCGTATATCTCAGCAGCATTCCCGACTACGCCGGCAATCCCTATGTTGCCCTTCGCGCCGACAGCACGCACGCGCTCGGCACGCCGTCATTCACGCTCGATGAATACGAGCGCGCCACCGAAGAGGGCTGCTTTAAGAAGTTCTCCAAGCTCGACAGCTTGGGCCGCACTCGCAAAGCGCTCGCCTGCGTGGGCCCCGAATCGCTCGGTCAGGGCAAGCGCGGCGATATCTCGCGTATCCACCCCGCCGGATGGCACCAACAGCGCTACGACTTTATTCCGGGCCAGAGTCTCTACAACCGCTGCCACCTTATCGCTTGGTCGCTCTGCGGCGAAAACGCCAACCGCAAGAATCTCCTCACCGGCACGCGCTATCTCAACGAGACGGGCATGCTACCGTTTGAAGAGCAGATTCTCAACTATATTCGCGACACGGGTAACCATGTGCTCTATCGCGTCACGCCCATGTATAACGAAGAGGACCTTGTCTGCCGTGGCGTACGCCTTGAGGCGCAATCGGTCGAGGACCGCGGCAAGACTCTCTGTTTCCACGTATATTGCTACAACCTGCAGCCGCATGTGCAGATCGACTACGCCACCGGTCGCAATCAGGCCTCGGGAGACTAGGGCCGACAAAAGCTGCCCCAAAACCTAAAATGATTCGTTTTCCTCCGTCCCCCAGGGATCAAAAAGGGCCGCCCTGGATTGCCCAGAGCGGCCCTTTCATCGGCATGTATGTTACAGGCAACGACACGCGCTACTTGGCGCGGCCCTCCTCATAGCGCTCGACCAGTTTGGCCTGAACGTCATAGGGTACCTGCTCATAGCCCGCCGGCTTCATGGTAAAGTCGCCCGTGCCGCGCGTGATAGAGCGCAGACGCGTCGAGTAATCCGTCAGCTCGGCGAGAGGCGCCTGGGCAATGACCACGGTGTCGCCGCGCTCATCGGTCTCCATGCCCGTCACGCGACCACGCGAGGCCGAGATGTCGCCCATCACGGCGCCGGCGTAGCTCTCGGGGATAGTCACCGTGATTTCCTCGATGGGCTCCAGCACCACCGGGTCGGCATCGGCGCATGCCTTGCGCAGGCCGATGCGAGCCGCCGCGCGGAACGCCATCTCGTTGGAGTCGACGCTGTGATACGAACCGTCGTACACAGCCACGCGAATGCCCGTAAGCGGGTAGCCGGCAATGATGCCGTCCTTCATGGTCTCCTGGACACCCTTGTCCACGGCGGGAATGAGCGAACGCGGAATGCGACCGCCCACGACCTCGTCTACAAACTCATAACCGTCGCTCGTGCCGTCGGGCCCAATGAGCGGCTCAACGCGCAGCCAGCAGTCACCATACTGGCCGGCGCCGCCGGTCTGCTTCTTGTGGCGGCCCTGGGCACTTGCCGTGCGGCGAATGGTCTCACGATACGGAATGCGGATCGGCACACTCTTGGCCACGACCTTGGTACGGTCCTCAAGGCGATTGAGCAGGACCGAAACCTGTGCCTCGCCCACCGCCGAAATGATGGTCTGGCCGGTCTCCTCGTCGCGGTCGATGCTCATGGTCGGATCGGCCTTGCAGGCCTTCTCGATAAACGTGTAGAGCTTCTCTTCGTCGCCGCGATTCTCGGCCTCAATGGCGATGCGGTACTGCGAGTTGGGGAACTTAAACGCCGCAGCCTCGACCTTGCCGGTAATCGAGAGCGTATCGCCCGTCTCGGCCGCCAGCTTGGGCGCCACGATGATATCGCCGGCATAAGCGTGGCCGACCTCGGTCATGTCACGGCCGCACATCACATACAGGTGGGCCAGACGCTCACCCTTGCGCGTGCGCGCATTAATCAGCTCGAGGCCCGGCTCAAGCGTACCCGTCAGCACCTTGATAAAGCTGATGCGACCCTGCTGCGGATCGGCCAGGGTCTTAAACACAAACGCCACCGGGCGGTCATCGTCACTCGAGATCTTAAGCGAATCGCCGTCGATGAGCGGCATCTCGCCGTAGTCCGTCGGCGCCGGGAAGTACGTGGCGATGTCGTCCATCAGCGAGTTGACGCCCTGCTCCTTAATGCAATCGCCCGCAAAGACCGGCACAAAGATGCGCTCGGCGATCGCCTTCGACAGCAGGCCTTCGAGCTCCTCCTGCGTCAGCGTCTCCTCGCCTTCCAAGTACTTCATCATCAGATCGTCGTCAGCCTCGGCCACCAGCTCGCACAGATGGTCATGGGCTTCCTCGGCCTGGGCACGATACTCCTCGGGAATCTCCGACTCAACGGCCTCGGCGCCGTTGCAATGGCGCGCCTTCATGCGCACCAGGTCGATGATGCCGTCAAAGTCCTCGCCCTCGCCCCAGGGAAGAGTCACGGCGCCCAGGCGCGTGCCAAAGCGCTCCTGCAGCAGGTCCATCGTGGTCGCAAAGCTGGCCTCGGAGCGCGACAGGCGGTTTACGAACACCGCACGCGCCAGGCGCAGGTCCTCGGCGGCATACCAGAGCTTAACCGTCGTAGGCTGCGGGCCGGCCTCGGCGTCGACCACAAACAGAGCCGTCTCGCAGACGCTCATCGCGGCAAAGGCGTCGCCGATAAAATCGGGGTAGCACGGGGCATCGAGCACATTGATGCGCGCGCCCTTCCAGTCGATCGGCGCAATGGTCGTCGAGATGGAAAACGCACGCTTGACCTCTTCGGGGTCATAGTCGAGCGTGGGCTTGGTGCCGTCGTGGCCGCCCAGGCGGGCGGTCTTGCCGGAAAGGTGGAGCATGGCCTCGGCGAGCGAAGTCTTGCCCACCCCGCCTTGGCCTACGAGCACCACGTTCCTTACATTACCGGTCTTGGGAGCACCCATGATGACCTCCTTGCAGGGCCGCGCGCAATGCGCGACGCCAACGGGGAGAGTTCGCGGTCGGTGCCGTCCCGGGAGCAGCATGGTCGGCAGCCGAGCCGACTCACCCTCCAAATGTCCTATGCCACCACCCTACCCTCACGGGTGACCGTCCATGCACACCTTTCGGCACACGTATGAATACAGGCGGCGAGAGGAAGGAGAACGTATACGAGGCAATTATTGGACCCCGCCGATGCAAATTAAAGTGCCGCCGCAGGCCGTAAAATCTGCGGCGGCTTCGCCTCAATCAATAGTTGAGTAAAAAGCTGAGCCTACCCCTCGATACGACTCAAGAACTCACGGGTACGTTGCTCACGAGGGTGATCGATAACCTGCTCGGCAGGGCCCTCCTCGACAATGCGACCTCCGTCCATAAAGACCACGCGGTCGGCAACATCGCGCGCAAACTGCATCGCGTGGGTCACGATCACCATCGTCATATTCTGCGCGGCAAGGTCTTTAATGACATGCAGCACCTCGGCCGTTAGCTCGGGATCGAGCGCCGAAGTCGGCTCGTCAAAGAACAAGATCTCCGGGTCGAGCGCCAAGGCGCGGGCGATACTCACACGCTGTTGCTGACCACCCGAAAGCTCACATGGCACCTTGTTCTCGTTGCCCGTAAGCCCTATCTGCGCGATCAACTCACGCGCACGTGCTTCGGCCTGCTCGCGCGGACGCTTGAGTACGCGAATCGGAGCATCGGTGATGTTTTTCATCACCGTATAGTGCGGAAACAGATTGTAGTTCTGAAACACCAGGCCAAATCGCGAACGCGCCCGCTTGGGCACGTCGCCTTTCGCATATACCGCACCCGACCCCGCGTCCGTCGCAACGGCAAGGTCGCCAAACGAGAGCGAGCCTCCGTCAAGTGTCTCGAGCAGTGTGGCACAGCGCAGAAGTGTGGACTTACCGCCGCCTGAAGGCCCGATAATCGCTACGACCTCGCCACGCTTTACCTCGAGCGAGATATCCTTGAGCACCTCATTGCCACCAAACGCCTTGCGCGCGTTCGATATTTTCATTACCGAATTAATCATGGTAGTAATCCAATTTTGTCTCGGCGGCGCCCAGCAGCATCTCGACGACGAAGTTAAAGACCCAGTAAATCAGCGCCGCGATCGCAAACGGCACCATGCTCACCTGCGAGGCGACCAGCGCCTTAGCCGTCGAGAACATCTCCCCCACGCCGATGGCAAACGCCAGCGACGTGTCCTTGACCAGCGTGATGACCTCGTTGCCCATCGCCGGCAGAATACGCTTGGCGACTTGCGGCATCACAATGTACAAAAATGTCTGCAGACGCGAATAGCCCAGCACCTCGGCTGCCTCGTATTGACCGCGCGGAATGGACTGCAAGCCCGAGCGATAGATTTCGGCAAAGTAGCCGGCGTAGTTGATGATGAACGCCACAACGCACGCCGTCCACTTGGAATCGGGCGTGAGCGAAATGCCGAACACGTAGTACGGGGCAAAGTAGATGGCAAACATCTGCAGCATGAGCGGCGTGCCGCGCATGACCGAAATATAGATGCGCGCAATCCAACGCAGCGGCGCGACCTTGCTCATGCGCATAAACGCCACGGGGATTCCCAGGGGAATCGACCCGAGCAGCGTCAGCACAAACAGCTGCAAACTGACCAAGAATCCCTGGCCAAGCATCTGCATCATGACTTGAATAGACATTATTTCAAAACCCAGTTGTCGAAGGATAGACCGTAATCTGCATATTTATCACAGAGGTCCTTGACCGTGCCGTCCTCATAGAGCGCCTTGAGCGACTCGGTCACGGCATCGGCCGACTTGGTGTCGCCCTTCTTAAAGCCGACGGCGTAGTGCTCGCTGGACAGCGGCTCATCAAGCTGTGTATAGGCATCGGGCTTGGCGGCAAGCTGATACTGGGCAATCGAGAGGTCACAGGCGACGGCATCGACTGCACCACTCTCGAGCTGCATAAACGCCGTGTTGTACTCACCGATGGTATCGAGCGTGGCAAACGTCGCGGCTAAATCCTTCTGGTCGCCCTCGAGCACATCCTGTGCAGCGGAATCAGTCTGGGTAATCACGGTCTTGCCGGCAAGATCGTCCCAGCTCTTGATGCCCGCATCCTTCTTGACCACCAGCACCTGCTCGTTGAGCATGTACGGCTCGGAGAACGTGTAGTCGTCCTCGCGGCCCTCCATGGTAAAGCCGTTCCAGATGCAGTTGATGGCGCCCGAGTTGAGCAGCGTATCCTTGGCGTCCCAGTCGATGGCCTCGTATTTGACCTCCCAGCCCTGCTTATCGGCAACAGCCTTGGCCAAATCGAGATCAAAGCCGGTGTACTCGCCATCGTCGCCCACAAAACCATACGGAGGATAGGACTTATCAAAGCCCACCACGAGCTTCTTGGACTCCGCAGCGCCCTTCACATCCTTGGCCGCGGCAGAGCCAGCAGCGGAGCCTTTGCCAGCACCACCGCCGCAGCCGACAAGACCAAGGCCAAGCACCGTGGCGAGCGAGCCGGCTAGACCAACAAACTGACGACGAGACATATCGGTATTCATGGTATTCCCCCTTGGTGGCACTTTAGTTAAGTAAAGTGAGTCATGTAACGTTCAGAATCATACACTCTACCTTGATAAAGTACAAGGGAGGGTTTGCCCGGCGTGGGCGGGGAGCGGCGCGTAATTAAGTTTCCCGCTCTACAGTCCTGCGCAAGACGGAAAGCACATTAAGTGCTTTCCTTTGCGTGCGGAACTCGCGATAAACTTAATTACGCGCCGCTCCCCGCCCACGCCGGGCAAACATCGTTGGACTTATCACTGACATGAAATGGGCGCTTGCATATCGTCTGCTAACTTGGCACGGTACAATGCTTTCAGATTTCAATTTGTAAATTAGTGGGGTTAATTCATGGCAGAATCTCGTGCGGAGCGTAGGGCTCGTCGTGCTTTGGTGGAAGCGGCTGAGGGGTCAAAGGAGGAGAAATCTCCTACGAAATCCAAGTCTTCTAAAGCTGCAAAAAGCAAATCGGCCAAGGGCAAGGCTAAGGCCAAGCGTCCCGGCTCTCGTCGGAGCGAGGACAAGGCATCTCAGACTCGCTCCAAGCGCTCGCATAAAGATCAGGTTTCGTCTGCGCGTAAGGCTGTGGATCCCAAGTCTCCCTGTTCCATCATGAAAGCCTGCGGTGGGTGCACGGCGCTCAATCGTCCTTATAAAAAGCAGCTGGCGGCCAAGCAGACTGCTATGGAGGAGCTTTTTGCCGCTCTTTGCGAGCGCGAGGGTATTAGCGTCGACCCCATTCGCGGTATGGGAGTCACCCTGGGCGACCCGGGCAAATATCCTGCTCCGCGTGGTTTTCGTCATAAGGCTGCCACCCCCTTTGCTCCCGGCAAGGAGGGCGCTGTCCGCTGCGGCTTTTTTGAACGTGGCACGCACAGAATCGTTGCTGTTCCTGAATGCCCCGTCGAGGCACCGGGCGCCCGACAGATCCTCAACGGCATCGCGCGTGAGGCCGAGCGCCTGCACATTCCCGCCTTTAACGAGGACAAGCATCTCGGACTGCTTCGCTATGCCGTCGTTCGCTGCGGCTGGCGCACCGACCAGATCATGGTCACCCTCGTGACCGCCCAGCGCGACCTACCGCATGCACAGGAATTCTTTGAGGCCGTCGCTGCACTCGATCCGCGCATCGTCACCGTCGCCCAAAACATCAACGGGCGCCCTGGCAACGCCATCCTCGGTGAGGAAACCCGTATCGTTTATGGCGCCGAATGCATGCGCGACCAGCTACTCGGCTGCGAGTTCGACATCTCCCCTACCGCGTTCTACCAGACCAACCCGCAGCAGACCGAATTGCTCTATCAGCTCGCTATCGACGGCATGGACCTGCGCCAGGGCGATGTGCTTATGGATGCCTACTGCGGCAGCGGCACCATCGGTCTTTGCGCAGCTAAAGATGCCCAGAGCAAGGGCATCGGCATCATGCTGCTCGGCGTGGAGCGCAACCCGGCGGGCATTGCCGACGCGCGCCGCAATGCCGAGCTCAACGGTCTTACCCGCAGCGCCTGGTTTATGGCCGACGATGCCACCGATTACATCCTAGATGCCGCCGACAACAACGAACGCGTCGACGTCCTTTCCATCGACCCGCCGCGCGCCGGCTCCACCCCCGAGTTCCTCGAAGCTGCCTGCGCACTTAAGCCGCGCCGCATCACCTATATCAGCTGCAACCCCGTGACCCAAGAGCGCGACCTGCACCAGCTCCTCGACGGAGGCTATCGCCTGCTCAAGATCACGCCCGTCGACATGTTCCCCCACACCGACCACACCGAAACCGTAGCGGTCCTCGAACGCCGCTAATTGTCCGGCACAAGAAAGGGGGCGGCCCGCCTGGACCGCCCCCTTCGCTTGGTTTATAAACTCAGCTACATCCCCTTGCGCAGGTCGCACACGCCGGCTGCAGCCATCTCGCGCAGCAGCGTCTCGCGGTCGCGCGTCACGATCAGGTCCAGCGGGAAGTGAATCTCGTCGAGCATCTTACGCGCCTGGTCGAGCTTGCCAATCGCCATGCCAATATGTGCATCAGTCGAGACGCCAATTCCCACGCCCAGTTCGGCGCAGCGCTCGGCAATCTTGCGGCATACGTTCCAATGCTCGGCATCCGTGCCATGCTCAAGACTGTGGTTGTTGATCTCGATGATCTTGTGCTTGGCCTTGGCCGCCAACAGCACCTCATCGATATCAAAGGGAACACCGGCGCGACCCGCGTGGCCCAGCATGAACACCTTGGGGTGCTCCAGGGCATTGATATACATCTCGGTCGTCTGGGCCAGCGTCGCGCCTTCAGCGAGCTGCGGATTATGCACGCTTGCCACCAAATAATCCAAATTGCGCGTAACCAAATCGAACAGCGAATGCGGGCGGCTGTACGAACCGCCGGCGATATTGAGCGTGACAGGCGTGTCCTCGCCAAACAGGCTTCCGTCCAGTGAAACGATATCGGCCTCGGCACCACGCAGCACCAGCACGCCGCTCCAAATGCGCGGCCAGATATTCTGGTTGATAAAGAACTGATAACTGCGCAGGTCATTGGGGCAAGGCGTAACCATCGAGCTTAAATGATCGGCGGAACCGAGCACCTGAAGGCCGCGCTCTGCCGCCCAATAGATGTTCTCCTCAATGGTTGAGTACGCATGCGCGGAGAACATCGTATGGGTATGAATGTCACAAGAAAGCAGGTAGGGCATCGGGTCTCCTTATCTGGCATGGCCGTCGCTTATATTCATTGTACGCATAGCCTTCGATAGTCGTAAAACCACTCCATCCCAAAGACACAACGTCCATGACAACGGGGTCCGGCTTAACACCAAACCCCGTTTCACGTAAAACATTGTAGGCAGAGCGCTTTACTTTTAACGATACTCGTCCGCCAACTGTTTCCAAGCGGGTAGCGAATTGATAATCGTTTCGTAACTCACGCAATAGCCCAAGCGGAACCAGCCCGGCATGCCAAAGCTGTCCGAGGGAACCGCAAGCAACTCATACTTCTTTGCGCGCTCGCAAAACACATTCGCATCGGGCTCGAGTGCCTTCACCCACAGGTAGAAAGCACCGTCCGGCTCAACATAGGTATAGCCGTAGTCCGCCAAGGCGTCGGTGAGCGCCGTGCGGTTGTGGGCATAGGCCTCGACATCACTCGGCTCATCGATGCAATCGATAATCACGCGCTGGAAGAGCGCCGGTGCACATACAAAACCCAGCGTACGGGCAGCACCCGCAACAGCCGGCATCAGACGCGCAGCCTGCGGATTGGTGTTGGGAACCAAGATCCAGCCAACGCGCTCACCCGGCAGCGACAACGACTTAGAATACGAGTAACACACCACGGTGTTCTCGTAGATCGAGGGCACCCAAGGCACCTCGGCACCGTAGACAATCTCGCGGTACGGCTCATCCGAGATGAGCATAATCGGATTCTCGGGATCACGCCGAGCATTGGCCTCGCGCAGAACATTGGCCAGTCGCGTCAGCGTGTCGCGCGTATATACGGCACCGGTCGGGTTGTTGGGCGAGTCGATGATGACGGCCGCCGTCTTTTCGCTGATCGCCTTGAGCACGTTGTCCACGCTCAGCTGGAACGTGTCTTCATCGGCGAGCGTCTCGACACACGTGCAGCCGGCCTTCTCAATCCACACGCGATACTCCGGGAAGTACGGGGCGATAACAACAACCTCATCGCCCGGGTTCGTAACGGCGTTGAGCGTGCAGGTGAGCGAAGCCGCGGCGCCAACCGTCATAAAGACGTCCTTGCCCTCATAGCTCGTGCCAAAGCGACGGTTGAGCGATTCGGCGACGGCCGCTCGACATTGCGGCAGGCCCGGTGCGGGGGTGTAGCCGTGCAGCTGGTCGCTCGGCAGCTCCAAGGCCTTCTTAATGGACTCAGCCACAGCAGCGGGCGCCGGAACACTCGGGTTGCCCAGCGAAAAATCGAATACGTTTTCCGCACCGATCTGTGCCTTGCGCTCAAGACCATAGCTAAAGATCTCACGGATGATGGAGCTTTCCGCGCCGCGAGCATACATAGTTTCGTTGATCATCTGTTCCCCTTTCGCATAGGCGCTATTGTACGCTTTAGTCGAGCAAAGTGCCGCAGCAATGTTAATTGGGTGTTGATTGGGGACAGACTTAAATGCGTAAAACGCTCATTTAAGTCTGTCCCCAATCAACAGACAGCCCCATATCGCTCAAAAGAAAAAGCCTCCGCAGGTTTCCCCGCGGAGGCTTTTGTTACAAGGGCTATTTGTCGGTGTCGACGTCGGCATCGGCGTTGACGGCACGGTCATCGCCAGCGTCACCGGATGCCACTTCAGCATCCTCCTGCATGGCCGCCTGCGCAAAAGCTGCGGCATCAGCCGCCAGCTCCTCCTCGCTCATACGAGGCATGCGCTTTTTGGCCGGCATGCCGGCCGCCTTGGCGTTGCGCTCCTCCTTGGCCGCCAGGATATCGCCCTCGCGCTCAAGGTAGGCATCCCACTCGTTGTCGAGCAGGGCGTTCACGGCGTCGCCCTCGACGGTCTCGCGCTCAAGCAGCGCCTTCGCCATCAGATCGAGTTGATCGCGACGGGCATCCAGAATCTCGACCGCACGGCGATGGGCTTCGCGCATGATGCGCTGAACCTCGATATCGATGCGGCGTGCCGTCTCCTCGGAGTAATCCTGGTGATCGGCGTAATCGCGACCAAGGAACACCTGATGCTGTGCCTCGCCAAACACCTGCGTGCCCAGCTCCTCGCTCATGCCCAAACGCGTAACCATCTCGCGTGCCATCTTGGTCGCGCGCTCCAGGTCGTTGCTCGCGCCCGACGTGATGTCATCGCACATGAGCTCCTCGGCAACGCGGCCGCCCAAGAACACGGCAAGCTCGTCGAGCATCTCGTTCTTGGTCTTGAGGAAGTGATCCTCCTGCGGAAGCTGCAACGTGTAGCCCAGAGCCTGGCCGCGGCTGACGATCGAAATCTTATGAACCGGATCGGAGTGCTCCAAGATGTGACCCACCAAAGCGTGACCGCTCTCATGATAGGCAATCGTGGTGCGCTCGGCCTCGGTCATCACGCGACCCTTGCGTTGCGGTCCGGCAATCACGCGCTCCATCGACTCCTCGACCTCGTCCATCGAGATCACGGAACGATGGCGGCGAGCGGCCAGCAGCGCAGATTCGTTGAGCAGGTTTGCCAGATCGGCACCGGTAAAGCCAACGGTCATCTGGGCGAGCTTCTCAAACTTAACGTCCTCGTCCATCGGCTTATTCTCGGCATGTACGCGCAAGATCTGCTCGCGACCCTTTACGTCCGGACGGTCGACCGTGACCTGACGATCAAAACGACCGGGGCGCAGCAATGCCGGATCCAGAATATCGGGGCGATTGGTTGCGGCGATCAGGATGACCGACTCGCTTTCCTCAAAACCGTCCATCTCGACCAGCAGCTGGTTGAGCGTCTGCTCGCGCTCGTCGTGACCGCCGCCTAGGCCGGCTCCGCGCTGACGTCCCACGGCATCGATCTCGTCAATAAAGATGATCGACGGAGCCTGAGACTTGGCCTCCTTAAAGAGGTCGCGCACGCGGCTGGCGCCGACGCCCACGAACATCTCGACAAAGTCAGAGCCCGAGATGCTAAAGAACGGCACGCCTGCCTCGCCGGCAACGGCCTTAGCCAGCAGCGTCTTACCGGTACCCGGAGGACCAACCAGCAAAACGCCGCGCGGAATCTTGGCACCCAGCTTGCGATAGCGGTCCGGATCGCTCAGGAAGTCGCTGATCTCCTCGAGCTCCTCGACGGCCTCGTCCACGCCGGCAACGTCCTCGAACTTTACCTTGGGACGCGTAGCCTCGTTAGTCTTGGCGTTGGTCTTGCCAAACTGTATGTTCCTGTTATTGGCGCCCATCATCTGGCGCATAAAGTAGAACATGATGGCGATCAGGGCGATCGTCGGCAGCACGCTCATCGCCAAGTCGCCCCAAAAATCGGGGTCGTTGGTGTTGACGATATACTTGGTGTCGGGGTGCTCCGCCATAAGCTCGGCAAGCGAATCGGAGCCGACATAGGTCGAGGAAAAGCTCTTGAGCTCGCTCGTATCGCCCTTGTCCTTTTTTGTCTTCCAGTAATGACCCGCCACGCTTCCGTCTTGAACCGTATAGGTCAAATCTTCGACGCGATCCTGCTTAATGGCGCTGACCATCTCGCTCGTCGCGAGCTTAACGGTATTGCTGGAGCTGGCAAAACCGGAGCCCATATTAAAGAAGGCATAGCCCAGAAGCGCGCAAGCCAAAAGAAAATACAGCCAGCCCGTACGCGTGGGCTTCTTGCCTCCGGGCATCCCCGGGATCTTAGGCTCCCGGGGAGTCTGGGAATTGTTGTCGTTACGGTCGTCGGGCATCTTACGAATAAACCTCCGGTTTCAAAATGCCCAGATACGGAAGGTTGCGATAGCGCTCGGCATAGTCGAGGCCGTAGCCCACCACAAAGGCATCGGGGCAATGGGTTCCAACATACTTGGGCGTGATGGCCGAGGTGCGGTCCTCAACGTCCTTCCACAGGAAGGCAGCGACCTCCAGCGAGGCGGGCTTGCGGCTCTCAAGGTTCTTCATCAGGTACTTGAGGGTCAGGCCCGAGTCCAGAATGTCCTCGACGATCAGCACGTCGCGACCACGGATGTCGATATCCAGGTCCTTAATGATACGCACGATGCCCGAAGACTTCACACCGTCGCCATAGCTCGAAACAGCCATGAAATCGATGTTGGTCGGCAGCTCGATCTTGCGCATCAGGTCGCCCATAAAGACAACGGCGCCGCGCAGGACCGCGATCAACACCAGATCCTTACCAGCGTAGTCGCGCGTAATCTCCTCGCCCAGGCGAGAAACGATACCTTCGATATCCTCCTGCGTAAACAGAACCTTCTCGATATCCGGATGTTGAGAAGCCATGACAACCCTTTCTTGTGCTTAATCGCCCACACACCGCCGTATGGACGCGAACTACACATTCTAGCAGCGCACGGGGTATATTTTCCAGCCCGCGCATCATCAGCGCGGGAATACCGTCAACGCCGCACAGAAAAGCTGGTACGAGGGGCTAATCCGCGTCAACCACGCGAAGCAGATAGGCCACACGCGTCGCCGCCGTGCACTTAAAGCGTTCGTCCGCGCGAACTCCGGCGACCCACACCACGGCACCTCCCGGCGCCGTCCTCACCATGGGCACGCCGGCGCGCTCGGAAACGAGAATGCGAGCCTCTCCTAGCAAGTCGGATACCTTCTTGCTTCGGCCACTCATTCCTAACGGGCACATCACGTCTCCCGGTGCGGGACCGTCCACCCATAGGCGCGCCAATCGCGCCTCGGCAGGGATCTCGCCACGCGAGCCCGCCAGGATCCGCTCGCTATCGCTGTCGGCAAAACCCAGGGCAGCCGCGTCCACCAAAGCTGCCACTTCCCCGGCAGCCGCAAGCTCACGGGCGCGGCGCACGATATCGCATCCCGGTTCAACGGCCATCGGCTCTGCGACCAGCATACGTCCCCCGCCCAACGGCAAACGACCGGGTACGGTAACCCAGTCCGCGACCAGGCCCTCGCGAGCCACCGGAGCCTTAAACGCCAGCATGCCAAATTCGACGCGTGCGTCAATCCCCGCCGGAAGCGTGACCGAGCCTGCGCCCTCGGCAACGCAGGAAAGGACTCGCTCCACATGTCGCATCTCTGGACGAGCGTCCGGATCGATGCGTTTGATCGCCAGTCGCACGATGCGCCGCGCGATTACCACCTCGGCCGCAGCAAGGCGTCTGGCATCGAGCACTAGCGCACCCGCCGCCTCCTTGCGCAGGCAGCTTCGAAACGCCTGTGCCGACAGCTGGGATAGAAACGCATCTTCGTCACCAAGGATCTCGCAGGCGGCGCCAATCGTCTTGCACACGCTCGCATTACGCTGTGCCACCACTGGCATTACCCGATGGCGCACGTAGTTTCGCAGATACGAGATATCCTCATTGCTCTCGTCCTCACGCCACGGCTGACCATGTACCTGTAGATAGCCCACGAGCTCGCCATGAGTTAGGTCGAGCAAGGGGCGCACCACGATATTCCTCCGGCGAGGAATGCTCGATAGGCCAGCGGGCCCTGAACCCTTAATCGCGTTCATCAAAAACGTTTCCGCGCGATCCGAAGACGTGTGCGCGGTGCAGATACGAGCCGCCGTTCGCGGTGCCCCCGTCTGGGCGCAGAGCTCGCGAACATACCTCCGCGCCGCGGCATAGCGCACCTCGCGGGCCGCGGCCTCAATATTGCCCGACTCCCCATCAAAATAAGCGTGCTCCACGCACAGCGGTAAACCATATTTCGCGCAGAGCTCACGCACAAAGGCCTCGTCGCCATCGGACGCCTTGCCGCGCAGATGATGGTTTACATGCAGCACATGCAGGCGCTCGCGAGCAATGGGGGCAACACCGCGTCCGTCTTGGATATCCAGCTTTGATGTGCACGCCATAAGAAGCAGTGCCGTCGAGTCCGCGCCGCCTGATACCATGAGCACGACAGGAGCAGCCTGCTGCCTCGTCCGGGTCTCATCGACTGCCCCAGGCACGGCATGGTGTCCATAATGCTGAGATACCGTAGGCATTTGCTTCCTCCTCTATTCGTCCGCACCCATTGTATCCTTTGGAATCTTATGTCTCGTCTGCACCTTCATATCCTCGGCAGTGGCTCTAAAGGCAACTGCGCACTCATCGAGGGCCCGCAGGGGCTCATTATGGTCGATGACGGACTGTCTCGCCGCGAAACGCTCAAACGCATGGCGGAACTCGGACTGTCGGTAGACGACGTGTACGCCCTTGTTGTCACCCATGAACACAGCGACCACATCAAGGGGCTTGAGGTATGGTGCAAGCATTGGAATGGCCCAGTCTTTTCCAGCAGAGGAACGCTCACGTCCAAAGAAAGCCTCGCACATCTACCTGTCGAGGAATTCGACCCAGGTGACGCCCTCTCTATTGCCGGAGTCCACATTCAAACATATTCGACATCCCACGACGTCGTTAATCCCGTCGGCTACCGGTTTGACGCTCAGGGTGATTCAATTGGCTTTGCCACCGACACCGGCGAGTTGTCGAAGCATGCCATCGATACGCTCAAGGACTGTCGCATTCTCGCACTCGAAAGCAACCACGATGTAACCATGCTGCGTCAAGGCGACTATCCTCGCTTTCTTCAGGAACGTATCCTGTCTGTAAAAGGGCATCTCTCCAACGATCAGGCCGCCGATGCCGCACGCGCGTTGGTAACCGATCGCACCGAGCAACTTATCGCGATGCACATTAGCCAAGACAACAATCGCCCAAGCCTGACCGTCAAAAGCTACGCAAGCTCCCTCGACGCAACGCTCGACAACGAGCTTGGCAGCACCGCCACCCGCGTTGAGGGGCTGCATAAACTCACGATACGTCCCGCCGGACAATATCGGCCCATGACCATACAGTAAACAGCAAAGGGGGCTGGGAATCACTTCCCAGCCCCCTTAACGTAGGCACCGATTTTAAAAGCCGAAAGCCTTAATCGATGGAAATCTTCGTAACGTTCTTCTTCTCGACAATCTTAGGAACCGTAACGGTAAGGATGCCGTCAGCGTACTTTGCAGAAAGGCCCTCGCTCGAAGCATCCTTCAGGTACACACCGCGCGTCGCGCTGTACGAGCTGAACTCCTTCTGCAGGAAGTTCTTACCCTCGTTCTCCTCGTCTTCCTCGACATTCACGCTAATGGACAGACGGCCCTCGTTAAGCTCGACATCGATATCGTCCTTGGCGACGCCGGTCAGATAAGCCTTGACCTCATAGCCATCGCCCTTATCCTCAACGTCAACGGGGAACGCCTTAGAGGCAATCGAGCTGTTCGCTAGGTCGCTCATATCATCAAAGAGATCAAACAACGAGCTAGCAGAGGGACGAACACCAAAGACCGAACGATAAGGAACCATGCTTGCCATGACTACCACTCCTTTAAGGGACTGCCGAGCCATCTTCCAGGTGGCAGGGACTTCGTTTGACGCTCTAATATATGCCCAACGATTACGTATATATACATTTTGCTATAAAGTTTTTTAAGTCTCTTTCTATAAGCATATCTAAGTCTGGTTGACTAAGGTTTTAACGAAGTTAAGGTTATTTGAACAGAGCCCTGAATACCAAATACGCGCCTGTCAAAACGAAGCAGGGGGCTTACAATGAGCGCATACTCGTTGTTAATGACAACCTAAGGGCATCATGGACGATCAGACCTCCGACAATTCGTTTGAGCCGCTGCAGAACGACAGTTCTGCCTACTCACAGCCCATACGCTACCATCGTCCCCATATTTCCCAAGAGCCCATTAACGATGCAGAGCCTGAGTATGTAACTCGCAATCGATATCAAACCCTAGAAGAATCTCATTCAGCGCGTAGACACATGGGTGTCGCCTCGAGCGATCCGGTGTATCTAAAAGATGCCCCCTTATCCAAAAACAGCGCATGCAGCCAGGAGCAGACACAAACACCCACAAAGCAACATCGTAGAGGGCCCCGTCCCAAGCAAACTCTAACGCATTCCGCCCGCTATCTCGAGACGCCTAAGCAGGGGAAATCGATATTTACATCGTCAAACAGACGGCGCAGACAGCACCGTCTCCAAATTGCGCTCTTGATCATTGCCATCGTGGCAATCGCGCTGGTCATTCATTTTGTTTTCTTCAAATAGAAAAGGCTCTTAAGCCATAGAGGCGTTTAGCTCATATCGACCAAACGCAAAAAAGGGGGAGGCCGCGAGGCCTCCCCCTTCTACATTCCCAATGGCG
>UQHY01000032.1:0-24579 GCA_900540975.1 uncultured Collinsella sp. | reverse complement strand
CCCGCCTGCGCATAGCCGCGGGCAAAGCCGCCGCCGATGAGGCCAAGGCCGACGATGCCGGCGCACTTGGGGCCACCCTGGTTAACGCGCGCGTTTCTCACCGTACCCATGGGCTACTCCATGGTCTCTTGGCAGACAACCTCGCGGATGGCTCGGATGCGGCGCATGGTGTCGTCGAACTGATCGGGGGTGAGGGCCTGGGCGCCGTCGGACCATGCGCGGCTGGGCTCGTCGTGGACCTCGATCTCCAGGCCGTTGGCACCGCAGGCGGTCGCGGCGAGCGCCATGGGCTCGACGTAGCGGGTGTAGCCGGTGGCGTGGCTGGGGTCGGCGACGACGGGCAGGTGCGACAGGTGGTGCAGCACCGGCACGGCGTTGAGGTCGAAGGTGTTGCGGGTGCGGGTCTCGAAGGTGCGGATACCGCGCTCGCACAGGATAACGTTGTCGTTGCCCTCGCTCATGATGTACTCGGCGGCCATGAGCAGCTCATCGATCGTGCCGGACATGCCGCGCTTGAGCAGGATCGGGGTCTGGGTCTTGCCGACCTCCTTGAGCAGGGGAAAGTTCTGGGCGTTGCGGGCGCCGATCTGCATGACGTCAATCTTCTTGTCCAAGAAGACCTGCACGTCGCGCGGGTCCATGATCTCGGTGACGATCGGCATGTCGAGCTCGGCAGACGCCTCGCACAGCAGGTCGAGGCCGGCGGGGCCCATACCCTGGTAGGCGTAGGGGGAGGTGCGGGGCTTGTAGGCACCGCCGCGCAGCATCGTGGCGCCGGCGGCCTTCACGCGGCGTGCGATGCGGATGAGGTTCTCGCCCTCGACGGAGCAGGGACCGGCGATGACCTGGAACTGGTCGCCGCCGATCTTGACGCCGTGACCGCAGTCGATGACGGAGTCCTCGGGGTGGAACTTGCGGTTGGCGCGCTTGAACGGCTCGGAGACGCGCTGCACGCGCTCGACGACATCCATTGACTCGAGCAGGAACGGGTCGATCTTGGTCGTATCGCCCACCAGGCCGATAATCGTCTCATTCTCGCCGCGCGAGACATCGGTCTTCAGGCCCTTTTTCTCAATCCAGCTGACGATATGGCTTACGGCCTCGTCGCTGGCGCTCTGCTTTAAAATTGCAATCATGGTGTGCCTCTCACCTCGATGGATAACCCTTGCAAAAACGGCCCGCATTGCGAGCCGTGTATATATGGTGCATGAGAGTTTATACTATCCGACTCGCTTTTGCCTTCTAAAGTGGGCCGTTGCGCCGCGTCTTCCTCGGAATTGCAAAGCTTTTTCTTTTATTTTGATAGCCCGTGGCGCACTTGGGTATAATGCCAAACGTTGGCCCTATTAGCTCAGGGGATTAGAGCGTCTGCCTCCGGAGCAGAAGGCCGTTGGTTCGAATCCAACATGGGGCACCATCGAACGTAAGACCGTCCGAACCTCGCATGGTCCGGGCGGTTTTTCTTATACCGACGCGACGTGATGGGACGTGGTATGGCAGCAACGGATATCGAGCGCGGACTCTCGACCGCCGAGGTCGAGGAGCGCATCGCCGCCGGTAAGATCAACCGCAACATGGAGCTCAAGACCAAGTCGGTCAAAGAGCTCATCATCGAGAACCTCTGCACGCTGTTCAATTTGATCAACGTGATCTTGGCGTTCCTGGTCATTTTGACCGGTTCGTTTAAGAATCTGACGTTCCTGTTTGTGGTTTTTCTCAATACCGCTATTGGCGTCATTCAATCCATGCGGTCCAAGAAGATGGTCGATAAGCTCACGCTGCTGACCTCGAAGAAGGCCATCGCGGTGCGCGACGGCGCCGAGGTGGAGCTCGACTTGGACCAGATCATGCTCGACGACATCATTCGCTTGGGGCGCGGCGACCAGATTCCCGCCGACGCCGTGGTGGTTTCGGGTGAGGCACTCGTGAACGAGAGCCTGCTGACGGGCGAGAGCGACCTTATTAAGAAACAGCCCGGTTCCGAGCTCATGAGCGGCAGCTTTATCGACTCGGGCCTGCTGCGCGCCCGCGTGATTCATGTCGGTGCCGACAACTACGTGGCCAGAATTAATAACGAGGCCAAGTACGTCAAAAAGGTCAATTCCGAGATTATGAACGCGCTTAACGCCATCGTGCGCTTTGCGAGCATCATCATGATCCCGCTCGGTTTGGCGTTGTTTTCCTCGAGTGTGAGCGAGCTGTGGGATGCCGCGGGAACCCCGGGCGATAGCGCGCTTTCGTGGTGCTTCTCCGAGCTGTTGGCTGGTCATGTGCCTTCGTCGGCGCTGCTGTCCACGGTGGGCGCCCTGCTGGGAATGATCCCGCAAGGCCTGGTGCTGCTGACCTCGTCGGTGCTCGCTATCGCCACGGTGCGCCTGGCCCGCCGCAAAGTGCTGGCGCAGCAGCTCTACTGCATCGAGACGCTCGCTCGCGTCGACGTGCTGTGCCTGGACAAGACGGGCACCATCACGTCGGGCCGCATGGAGGTCGAGGGCACGTATCCGCTGCCGGTTGAGGGCGTGAGCCTAGGCGCCTGCTCGGACGAGGCGGTCGTTCCCGTCGATACCACGGTGCTCGATTTTGCGCTGGCTAACGTCGCGCGTGCGACTTCGGCCGATGCCAACGAGACCTGCCAGGCGCTTCTCAACTATTACGCCGATCGCCCGGTCGAGGTGTCTGAGCCGCTGTCGGTCATTCCGTTCTCGTCCTTCAAAAAGTGGAGCGGCGCGTCGTTTGCTCAGGGCTCCTATGTGATGGGTGCGGCGCAGTTTGTGCTCTCTGATCGTGTTTTTGCCCAGGTCGAGAACCGTGTTGCCGAGCTTGCCGATACCTGCCGCGTGCTCGTGGTGGCGCGCGTGGACGGCTTTACACCCGATGGCGATATGGTGGGCGAGGCCGAGCCCGTGGGCTTTGTGACCATCCGCGACGAGATTCGTACCTCGGCGGCCGAGACTATTGGCTACTTTAACGAGCAGGGCGTTACCCTCAACGTGATCAGTGGCGACGACCCGCGTACGGTGTCGTCGATCGCGCGCGTGGTGGGCGTGCCGGGGGCGGACGCTTATGTGGACGCCACGACGCTCGATACGCCGGCCAAGCTCGATGCCGCAGTGGACCGCTACCATGTCTTTGGTCGTGTGACTCCGCAGCAGAAGCGCGAGCTCGTGCAGGCGCTCAAGCGCCGCGAGCACACCGTGGCCATGACGGGTGACGGCGTCAACGACGTGCTGGCGCTCAAGGAGGCCGACTGCTCCGTAGCCATGGCGGCCGGCTCCGATGCCGCGCGTAACGTAGCCGAGATCGTGCTCGTCGACAACGACTTCGCCTCGATGCCCGCCGTGGTGGCCGAGGGCCGTCGCTCCATCAACAACCTGCAGCGTTCGGCTTCGCTGTTCTTGACCAAGACGCTGTTCTCGATGGGCCTGGCGGCGCTGTGCATCGCGCTGCCGCCGTACCCCTTCGAGCCTATCCAGATGACACTCATCAACTTCTTCTGCATCGGCGCGCCGGGCTTTGTGCTGGGTTTGGAGCCCAACAATGCTCGCGTGAAGGGGTCATTTTTGACTAACGTACTCAAGCGCGCGCTGCCGGCGTCGATTGCAGTCATTTTGGCTGCGGCGCTCGATATCTTTGTGGCGCGCGTGTTTGGCTTTAGCCAGCTCACGCTGTCTACGATGTGCCTGCTTACGTCGTGCGCGGCGAGCGTCAGCCTGATCTGGCGCATCTCGCAGCCTCTCACGCCCTTACGTGTGGTGCTCTTTGTGTTTGTAGTCGCCGGCATCTTGGTGGGCGTTATCGGATTCCCGGAGCTGCTGTCCATTGCCAACCTGTCGATGGGCCAGATGGTTATCTTGGCTGTCATCGTGGTCTTTACCTGCTCGGTGTTTTTTAAGCTCGCCACGATGATGGATTCGCTCAAGCCGCGTCGTCGTCATGCCGCAACTGGTTTTGGCCGCGGTGTGCGCGTCCGCTTGGGTCGCGGTGGCGGCAAGGTGAGCTCGACGGGTTCGACGGCCGAGCGTTTTGCCAAGCGCGTCGCCGCCGACATGGCGCAGCGCCGCGAAGATCGCACCGCTCGCGAGGCCGAGGCCCGCGCACTCGAGGGCGTGGCCCAGGCCCAGCCCAAGAAAAAGAAGGGCACCGGAGCCAATCGCTCTCGCGTGACCAAGTCCGCCCAAGGCATCAAAGTCTCGATGCCAAGCAAAAAGAAGAAGTAACTACGCGCCCTGCCGATGTTGAATTGGTGCCTTGCTCCTGTGGGGCCGTGGCGATGTTATGCTCTAACCTCGATTGTTTGAATTGCTTCGAAAAGAGGATGCCGTGATCTGCCCGCATTGCCTTAAGACTATCGAGGACGGCGCCTCGTTCTGCCCCTACTGCAACGCCTATGTGGGTCCGGGCGATGGTCCCGAGCACACCGAGTTCGTGTTCTGTGAGGGCTGCGGTGCCCGTCTTTCTCCGCATGATCGCACGTGCCCAAAATGCGGACGCCCTGCTCCGGGTATCCTCTCCGAGGACGCGGCCGCATCCGACCTGGCAGCGGGCCGCACGGCGGGCTTTCCGCGCCTAACGCAAGAGCAGATCGATACCGAGGTGCCGCATGCGCCCGCTTCTGCCGCTGCGGTGCTTTCGGACGCCGCCGATCCTAACGAGACCTGCGTGCTGCCGGCTTTCGATAAGGATTTTGGTATCCCCAAGGTCGATATTCCCACGCCCGTTTCTCTGCATGACGATGCTCAAAAACCCAAGCGCAAGGTGCATCCCGACGAGGACGCCTATCACAAGCACAAGCGTCATATCCCCAAGCCGCTCATCGTCATCGCGGTCCTTGCTGTCGTTTGCGGCGGTGCCTATTGGTTCGTGACGACCGATCCCATGGGTGTCATGCCTGGCTTCTACGACCAGTTTGGCCAGGCCGCGCAGACGACCTTCCCCACGCGCCAAAAGGGCGAGGCGACTGAGGACGATACCAAGCAGGACGATTCTGCCGAGGTGGTCCAGGAAGAAACCGTGCTCACCGATGATCAGCTCTATACCAGGCTCGACGGTCTGTATCAGACCATCGTGTCCTACGGTGACGAGGACCAGATCGGCGAGGTCATCGATTCTTTTAACAATGGTTATCTTCGAACGCCACTGTCCACCCGTCAGGAGCTGTCGCAGAGTGCCTACGCCCTGCGCGACCAGATCAAAAAG
Source organism: uncultured Collinsella sp. (assembly GCA_900540975.1). GTDB lineage: Bacteria > Actinomycetota > Coriobacteriia > Coriobacteriales > Coriobacteriaceae > Collinsella. Next base: position 19,383 of record UQHY01000032.1, on the reverse strand, counting down.
ACGCAAGATGAGCTCAACAACCTTAAGTATCAGGACGATACGGTCTATGCGGACGACATCGCCCACTTAAAGCAGCTTGCCGAGTGGATGTATGAGCGCGTTGACGTGATCTGCCAGAGCTGGGATATCTCGTTGGCCATTCCCGATGGCGAGTCGATGAGTTCCCACCAAAGCGAGATCCTGGCACCCATCGCACAGGGCGGCAACAGCGCGCTGAACCAGTACGACGCCAATGTGGGTTCCTGGAAACCGCAGCAGCGTTCCTAAAATTAGTTCGCCATAGTCGGCATAACCTACGTGCGCAATTGATGTAAGCGCATGCTTATTGCTACAATTCGTACAAATATGCTTTAAACGCACGAGGAAGGAACCACATGTTTGGTTTTAAGAAAGAGCTCTACACGCCCGAGTATCAGCTTGCCGGCGACGAGTGCGCCGTTATCGAGACGTCGAAGGGTACCATCAAGGTCAAGTTTGACGGCGAGGGCGCTCCCATTCATGTCGCGAACTTCTGCGAGCTTTCCACGATGGGTTTCTATGATGGCCTTAAGTTCCATCGCTATGTGCCCGGTTTTGTCATTCAGGGCGGCGACCCCAATACCCGCGATATGTCCGGCGCCGACGTCGCTGCCGGTCTTGAGGGCCCCGACGGCATGCCCGGTACCGGTGGCCCCGGCTACTGCATCAAGGGCGAGTTTGCCACCAATCCGCGTAACAGCCATGTCGATGGCGCCCTTGCCATGGCGCGCTCCATGGACCCCGATTCCGCGGGTTCGCAGTTTTACTTCTGCCTGGGTGCCCAGCATAACCTCGATTCCGGTTACACCGTCTTTGGTACCACGGTCGAGGGTCTCGATGTGATTTCGCAGCTGCGTGCCGGCGACGAGATCGTCCATGTTGAGATCGTTCACGAGTAAAGGGGACTTCCTTGAATAGCCAGCTGATCCAACAGGGCCGCGCCGCTTACCGCGCGGGTGATTTTTCCGCTGCAGCTCAGATGCTTGGGGCGGCAAAAACTCCCGATGAGATTATGGGCGAGGCCGATCACCTTCGTGGCAACGCCTTGATGCACCTGGGCATGTATGCCGAGGCCGCCGAGGCCTATGCCGCCGCCCTCAACGACGGCACCTATGGCAAGCGCGGCGCGCTGCTCACCAACCGCGGCAAGGCGCTCGCCGCCGTGGGCGACTACACGACGGCCGCCCAGGCGTTCTCTGCTGCTACGCAGGATGCTTCCTATGCCACGCCGTTCAAGGCCTATCTGGGCCTGGGTAATGCGCTGTTCCAGTCGGGCGACTATGCCAACGCGGGTACTGCCTTCCGTCAGGCTGCCATCGACGGCGCCAATCCGGCTCCTGCCGCCGCACTCGGCGAGCTTGGTCGTTGCTTCATTAAGCTCGGCCGTCCGGCGGATGCCGTGGAGACCTACCGCACGGCTATCGACTTTGCCGGCCCCCGCGACGACACGCGTGCGCTCAATGCCGGCATGGGTCAGGCGCTTTCTGCCGCCGGCCGTCCCTCCGACGCACTCGACGCCTTTAACGCCGCTACTGCCGATGGCATCTACCAGCTCACTTCCGAGCAGGCCGATGAGCTTGCCCGCGTGCATGATTCGCTTGCCGCACTGTTTGCCCAGACGGCTATGGCCACGGCTCCGGCGCCCGCGATGGACGCTCCTGCCGTCGATCCGCTCGATCCTACGGGCGCGACCGGTCAGTTTATGCCCGATCCCTCGGACACCGGCTTCTTTACGCTGTCCGAGTCCGAGATGGTCCAGCAGGACCGTCAGGATCGTAAGCAGGCCAAGGTCCGTCGTCGCCATCGCCACACGGGTCTCAAAGTCTTCATCGTGCTGCTTCTGCTCATTTTGATTGCCGCGGGCGGTCTGGGCTTTGCCTACACGCGCGGCTTTGGCTTCCCGTCTCAGGAGTCTGTCGTTACCGATCTGTTCCAGGCTGCCGGCGACGGTGACACCGCAAAGGCCGAGTCTTGCCTGGCCTCGAGCCTGTCCGAGGACGCTAAGTCGATGATCATCTCTTCGATTCCGCAGGGTGCCACCGTGTCCGTCGAGGGCATGGATCAGTCCATGACCGAGACGACCGCTAAGGTGAAGGCATCGCTGTCCAAGGGCGGCGAGCAGGAGTACACCTTCAAATTCGTGCGCTCCGACAACCATATCGGCTGGGCCGTTTCCTCGCTCGATATGGATTTCTCGGCTGCTGACAACCAGTAGTGACCTTATGGGATTTAGCTTTGCCCGGCGCTTCACCGCAAGTGAGGTGCCGGGCTTGCGCTAGTATGATGAGCTAGTAGTTTTCCAGCAATCATCCAACACATCAGGAGTTGCGTTGTTTTCTTTGATGGATATGTTCTTCGGTAGCTATGCGGGCGATCTTGCCATCGACCTCGGCACCGCAAATACGCTTGTCTCCGTGCGCGGCAAGGGCATCGTCATTCGCGAGCCCTCTGTTGTCGCCATCGACAAGAACGACGAGCGCATCCTGGCGGTCGGTATCGAGGCAAAGCGCATGCTCGGCCGTACGCCCGGCAACATTGTGGCCGTTCGCCCCCTGAAGGACGGCGTTATCGCCGACTTCGATGTTACCGAGGCCATGCTTCGCTACTTTATCGACAAGGCGTCCGAGAAGCGCTATCCGTGGACTCCGCGTCCGCGCGTTGTCGTCTGCGTTCCCTCCGGCGTCACGTCGGTCGAGAAACGTGCTGTCTTTGAGGCCACGATCCAGGCTGGTGCCCGCCAGGCCTATCTGATCGAAGAGCCTATGGCCGCCGCTATCGGCGCCGACCTGCCCGTCGAGGAGCCCACCGGTTCCATGGTCATCGACATCGGTGGCGGTACCACCGAGGTTGCCGTTATCGCTATGGGCGGCATCGTCGTCTCGCAGTCCATCCGTATTGCCGGCGACGAGTTCGATCAAGCCATCCTCACGCACGTTCGCGATGCCTACAACCTGGCCATCGGAGAGCGTACGGCAGAGGACATCAAGATCAAGGTCGGCTCCGCCGTGCCGCTCAAGGACGAGCTCGACGTCGAGGTCAACGGCCGCGACGTGATCACCGGTCTGCCCAAGACCGTGCGCATCGAGAGCGAGGAGATTCGTCGCGCGCTCAACAAGCCGCTCGACGAGATGGCCAAGGCCGTCAAGGACGCACTCGACGCTACGCCTCCCGATCTCGCCTCGGACCTTATGTACTACGGCATTTTGCTGACCGGTGGCGGCGCGCTGCTGCGCGGTCTCGACGTGCGTCTGCGCGATGAGACCGGCGTTTCGGTCAACGTCAGCCCCACGGCGCTCGATAACGTTGTTAACGGCTGTGCCCGCGTGCTCGAGGCCAATGCGTTTGATGGTGGCTTCGTCCAGACCAATGCTTAATTTCCAAAAGGTGGATTCCATTTGGCACGATCTTCGGGTTTCTCCACAAATCTGAATACCAAGCGACAATCAACGGGTATGCGCCCGTTGATTGTTTTCAGCCTGATTTCGGTGTTGCTGCTCACGTTTTACATCCGCGAGGGCGAGGCAGGACCGATTCATGCCGTGCGTTCGGGCGTAACGACGATTACCTCGCCGGTGCGCTTTGTGGGTTCGGCTGTGGCGGCTCCCTTCAATGCGATCGGCAACGTGTTCTCTAACCTTACGGCGTCGCAGGACACGCTCGACGAGCTCAAGAAGCAAAACGAGGAGCTGACCTCTAAGGTTGCCGAGCTCTCCGAGGCTCAAAAGACTGCTGAGCGTCTGGAAGGGCTGGTCGGCCTGCAGTCGACCTATAACCTCAAATCGACCGCTGCTCGTATTGTCGGTGCCTCCGGCGATGCCTGGACTTCGACCGTTACCATCGACAAGGGCTCTGCCGACGGCCTTACCATCAACATGCCCGTGACGAGTTCTGCCGGTGTTATCGGCCAGATTATCGAGGTATCGGCCAAGACCTCTACCGTGCGCCTGATTGGCGACGAGAACTCGGGTGTGTCCGCCATGGTGCAGGACACGCGCGCCCAGGGCATGCTGCAGGGTCAGGCTGACGGCACGCTGCGTCTTGAGTACGTGAGCGTCGACTCCGATGTTAAGGTTGGCGACATCATCGTGACCTCGGGCATCGGTGGCGTGTTCCCCAAGGGTCTACCGCTTGGCACCGTCTCGTCGGTTGAGAAATCGGCAAACGATGTGTACTACACCATTGTGGTGCGCGCCCAGACGACGGCCGAGAACAACGAGGAAGTGCTGGTCATCACCTCGCTGACCGACGAACAGTCGGCCTCGGATGAGGACGTGAGCACGGCCAACAGCACGCCGCAGGGAACGTCGCGCGATGCTGCGACCAAGACGAAGGACGAAAGCTCGGATGACAGTTCCGACACGTCCGAGACGACCGATTCCGGCTCGAGCGAATAGGGGGCATGTCCATGGATCTACACGAGCAGGGGATGAGCTCCCGCACGTTTGTGATCGCCGCCATTGTGTGCGTGCTGCTGCAGGCAGGCCTGGCACCGCAGATCTCCATTGCGGGCGGTCGCGTCAACTTCATGATTATCCTGGTGTGCCTAAACGTGTTCTCGGGCGACCCGACCCGTGCCGTCGTGTGCGGTTTTTGCAGCGGCTTGTTTTATGACCTGTCCGCTGCCGTGCCGGTGGGCGTTATGTCGCTCCTGCTGACCGTGGGTTCTTTTGCCCTGGTGCACAGCGCCGTCGGTCAGACGGGCGGTACCCCGAGTGCGCGCGGCGTCACCGTGGGCGCCTTTGCGCTCGTCATTAATGTGATCTACAGCATCATCTTGCTGTTTATGGGTTTGGAGACGAGCTTTGTCGTGGCGATCTTCGGCCATGCGCTGCCGTCCTCGATCCTGACGGGTCTGGTTGCCATTCCGTTTTTGATGTCCGGCGTCGTGCCGCAGTCCGGCTATGGATTCTCCGCACGTGGCGGACGCCAGACGGGTATGCGCTTTAAGCCCAAGACCCGCAAGCTCAAATAGGGGAGGCCCGTAGATGTCTTCCCAGATGACTGTTATTATCGCCGGTATCGTGCTGGTTGTGGCCATCGTGGTCGCGCTGGTCATCATGCGTCGTGGCGATTCCCGTTTTACCTACGATACACAGCATGGAACGGCCCCGCGCGCCACCGAGGGCGAGGGCAATACCGCGGCGACCGCCTTTAAGGGCCGCTTTTCCATCCTCACCACGGGTGTGGGCGCGATGTTTGCGGCACTTGCCGTCAAGCTGTGGGGCATGCAGATGGTCTCGTCGGACTATTACGAGAAGCAGGCTAATAGTAATCAGACTCGCACCGTTACCACACCCGCTGTGCGCGGTCGCATTCTCGACCGCAATGGCGTGGCGCTTGTCCAGAACCGTCCCTCACTTGCTGTCGTGGCCTACCGCGACCTTGCCGAGGATGAGGTTCTGGTTCGCCATCTTGCCAACGTGCTTGGAATGCCTTACGTGGCGGTCCTTCGCAATATTCAGGACAATACAGAGGGCGCCCAGAGCCTGCATACCATCGCGACGGACGTCCGTCGCTCCACGGTTGCCTATATTCAGGAGCACGCCGGCGAGTTCCCGGGCGTCAAGATTGCCGAGCGTACCGAGCGCCAGTATCCATATGGCGAGACGGCATGCCATATCTTGGGCTATACCGGCACCATTACCTCCGAGCAGCTCGAGGCTCAGAATAAGAAAACCTCTGGCGATGATGATGCTTCTGCTGGCAAGATTACGTACCAGTCGGGCGATATCGTGGGCCAGGCGGGCGTTGAGAGCTACTACGAAAACCTGCTGCAGGGTATTCGTGGCGAGCAGACCGTCAAGGTCGATGCCTCGGGCAATGTGACCGGTCAGGCCGGCGCCGTGCCCGCGAAGGCCGGCTCTGACATTAAGCTCACGCTCGACCTTAAGATCCAGCAGGCCTGCGAGACGGCGCTGGCGAGCGCTATCGAGCTTGCCAAGACCGCTGGCTACAGCAATGCCGGCAACGGCGCCGTGGTGTGTCTCGATCCCAACAATGGCGAGATCCTGGGCATGGCGAGCGAGCCCAAGTTCGATCCGTCCGTCTTTATCGGCGGCGTCTCAAATGACGTGTGGACCGAGCTCAATGATGGCAAGGGTTCGCACCCGCTGCTCAACCGCGCCATTAGCGGACAGTACATGTCGGCATCGACCATCAAGCCGCTCTCGGCTCTGGCCGGTCTTGAGTTTGGAACCTATACCTCTGGTCAGACTACGAACTGCACAGGCTATTGGACGGGCCTGGGCAAGTCATGGGGTAAGTACTGCTGGCTGCATTCCGGTCACGGCACCATGACGCTGCAATCGGGCATTGCCAACTCGTGCGACCCCGTGTTCTACGATATGGGCAAGGCGTTTTTCTACAACGACCAGCATCCCGAGGGCCTGCAGGAGGTCTTTCGCCGTTGGGGCCTGGGCAAGACCTGCGGCATCGATCTGCCAAGCGAGGGCACCGGTCGCATTCCCGACGCCAAGTGGAAAGAGTCCTACTTTACCGACGCCTCGGCCGAGGACCGCAAGTGGAATGCCGGCGATATGACTAACATTGCTATCGGCCAGGGCGACATTTTGGTGACACCGCTGCAGATGGCCTGCGCTTACATGGGCCTCGCCAACGGCGGCAAGCAGTACGTGCCCCACGTCTTCTTGTCGGCGGTGTCGCGCGATGGCGACGGCGATGCCTATAAGTACAACGGTAAGGGCAAAAAGAAGCGCCTGGAGGCCCACATTAATAGCGATGCTGATCTTGCGCTGGTCCGTAACGGCATGCACGATGTGATTTACTCGGCGTCGACTTCGACCGCCGCGCACTTTAACTCCTTGACCCCCACGGTCTACGGCAAGTCCGGCACGGGCGAGAAGAGCGGCGAGGACGATTACGCGTGGTTTTGCGCCTACGCGCCGGCCGATGAGCCCAAGTACGTTATTGTCACTGTCTTGGAACAGGGCGGCGGTGGCTCCGATACCGCGCTGCACGTCGTGCGCGATGTCCTCGGCGCCATCTATGATGAGCCCGACACATCTTCTGCCACGGGCGATTCCTCGGTTCGATAGGAGGTTGCGATGAACTTTTCGCCGGCGGACCTGTTCCGCTCAACCAAATCCGGTTCCCGCAGCAGCCTGGACCGTGTCAACAAGCAGCTTTCGGCCTCACGCGGCACGTTTCGCCAGAAGGTGCACATCGGCGTGCTGCTGGCTACGTTGGCGCTCGTTGCCTATGGCGCCATCATCATTTGGTCGGCCTCGCAGTTTAAGGCCGACGCCTCATTCTCGCGCCACCTGTTGGGTATCGGCATCGGTGCGGTGCTTGCGGTACTCGTCTGGCGAACCGACCTGCGCGGCATCTCTAACTTCTCGACGGCGCTGCTCGTCATCGACCTCATTGTGATTTTCTCGCCCAAGATTCCGGGATTGTCCTATACGGGCGGCTTAGGAATGACGGGCTGGATCAAGATTCCCGGTATCGGTCTTACCTTCCAGCCGGTCGAGCTCGCCAAGCTCATCACGATCTTCTTTATCGCCACGCTTGGTTCGCAGTACAACGGCCGCATCGATACCGCCCGCGACTACATTAAGCTCTGCGGCATGCTCTCCGTTCCGTTTTTGGCCGTCGTCGCCATGGGCGACCTGGGTTCGGGTCTGGTCGTGTTGGTGTCGGGTGCCGTTGTGATCTGCATGAGCGGTGCGCGCCGCGAATGGGTGCTGTCGACCTTGGCGTTGCTCGTGGGTTTGGTGGCGCTCATCCTGGCGCTCGATTCGGTGCTCGATTCTCTTTTGGGCCATGACGTTTTGATCAAGCAGTACCAGATGAACCGACTGACCGTCTTTATCGACCCCGATAATGCCGATTCGGACGATGCTTACAACTTGCAGCAATCGCTCATCGCGGTTGGATCGGGTGGCTTTTTCGGTAAAGGGCTGGGCCATGCGACGCAGTCTGCCGGTGGCTTTCTGCCCGAGTTCCACACCGACTTCGTCTTCGCCTTCCTGTCCGAGACCTTTGGCTTCTGCGGCTCCTTTTTGCTGCTGTGCCTGTACGTGCTGCTCATCTTCTCGACGATTCGCGTCGCCTTTAAGTGCGAGTCGCTGTTCTTGCGCCTATCGTGCGTGGGCATCGTCGGCATGTGGGCATTCCAGACGTTCGAGAACATCGGCATGTGCATCGGCATGATGCCGATCACCGGTATTCCGCTGCCGTTCATTAGCTTTGGTTCGTCGTCGATGATGATCCAGTTGCTGACGGTGGGTATCGTACAATCCATATGGCGGCATCGTTCGGGCGCCGCGTAACCGCTGGAGGGGTTTGCCATGAAGATTCCCGTGGATAAGCTGACCCGCGTCTTTAAGATGGGCGCGACCACCAAGAAGGATTCCGACACGCCGGTTCGCGTGTCCGTCTACCTCGATTCGTCTGCCTCGCGTTTTTTGGTCGAGACGGTGCGCGATGCCTTCGTGCCGCAGACGACGTCGGGCATTGTGCGCGTTGAGCGCCTGGGTGAGGACCGTATCGTCCCCAAGACCGATACCGATGTGGTGCTGGTACTTTCGTGCGGGTCTGACCGTCTTGAGAGCGCCGTGCAGGAACTCGTGATTGCCGGCGCCCCCGTGTGCGTGCTGGCCGAGTCCGCAGTCGAGGTGCCTTTTATCCAGGAGTCCACGCCCATGCTCGGCGCGGTGGCGGCTACCGATAAGACGTATCTGCTCGAGACGCTTGCCCGCTGGATTCTCGATCGCACGGACAAGGAGACGGCATTTGCGGCAAACTTCGCCTTCATGCGTATCGCTGCCGCTAACCGCATCATCACCTCGTGCGCGCTTACCAATATGGCGACGGGCGCGCTGGTGTTTTTGCCGGGGGCCGATTATCCCGTTATGGCGCTGGCGCAGGTGGGCATGCTCTTTGAGCTCGCGGCCATCTTTGGACGCGGCATAAAGCCCGAGCGCGGCTATGAGGTCGCGGGCGTGCTTGCCGGCGGCCTGGTGATCCGCGCCGTCACCCGCGCTCTGGTAAAGCAGACGCCTCATATTGGGTTTGCCGTCAAGGCGCTGACCGCCGCCGCGGGCACCTATGGCATGGGCCGTGCGCTCGTTTCGCTGTACGAGCGCGACATCGACTACAGCCGTGCCAACGAGGTGGCCGCCGCCACGTTCTCGCGCGTTCGCGACCTGGTGACCACGGTTGCCGGCGCTACTCGTCCCATGGGTCCCTTTGAGGACGCATCTGATCTCGCTGCTTAGGGGTTTCTTTTGCGCGCTGTGTACCAAGACTGTTTTCATTTGATTGAGCCCCTGCTCGCCAAGGTCGAAAAGCCGAGTCGCTATATCGACCACGAGTGGGGCACGCTCTCCAAGGCCGATGCCGACTACCGCTGCTGCATGATCTATCCGGACGTGTATGAGGTCGGCCTGCCCAACCAGGGCATCGCCATTCTCTACAACATCCTTAATCAGGCCGAGGGCATTTCCTGCGAGCGCGGCTATGTGCCGTGGCCCGACATGGGCGATGCCATGCGCGAGGCTGGTATCCCGCTGCTGTCGCTCGAGGGCGCAGCACCCGTGGCCTCGTTCGATATCGTCGGCATGCACGTGCCGCACGAGATGGCCGTGACAAACTTTCTCGAGGCCCTCGATCTAGCCGGCATTCCGCTGCTGGCGGCCGACCGCACCGAGGACGACCCCATCATCATTGCCGGTGGTCCCTCGGTCTATAACCCCGAGCCGTATGCAGCCTTCTTCGATGCCATCCTCATTGGCGAGGGCGAGGAGTCGCTGCTCGAGATCTGTCAGCTGCATCGCCGCTTGCGCGACGAGGGCGTCTCGCGCGCTCGGATTGTCGAGCAGCTCGCGACGGTCGCCGGTACCTACGTGCCGTCTCTGTATGAGGTGCGCTATGACGAGCCCTGCTCGCCGCATGGCTACACCGTGCCGCGCGAAGGCAAGGACGTCCCACCGGTGGTCTACAAGCGCGTCGTTGAGGACTTTGGCGCTACCAATCCGTTGTCGCAGTCGTGCGTGCCCTACGCGCAGCTCGTTCACGACCGCCTGTCGATCGAGATTCTGCGCGGTTGTGCCCGCGGCTGCCGTTTTTGCCAGGCCGGCATGACCTATCGCCCGGTGCGCGAGCGCTCGGCCGACCAGATTGTGTCCTCGGTGATCCAGGGCCTGGAAAAGACCGGCTATGACGAGGTGTCGCTTACCTCGCTTTCGACCACCGATCACTCCTGCATCCGCGATGTGCTCGGTCGCCTTAACCGCCGTCTGGAAGATACGGGCATTCGCGTGTCCATTCCCTCGCAGCGCTTGGATTCGTTTGGCGTGGATATGGCCGAGTCGGTCGCCGGCGAAAAGAAGGGCGGCCTGACGTTTGCCCCCGAAGCCGGCAGTCAGCGCATGCGCGACATCATCAACAAGAACGTGACCGAGGAGGACTTGGACCGTGCGGCCAAGGCGGCCTTCGAGGCGGGCTGGAACCGCATGAAGCTCTACTTTATGATGGGCCTTCCCGGCGAGCGCGACGAGGATATCGTGGCCATCGCCAACCTGGCCGACCACGTGCTCGAGCTTGGCCGCTCCGTGGTTCCCAAGGCACGTCGCGGCTCCATCTCGGTGTCCATCTCGGTGTCGGTGTTTATTCCCAAGGCCGCCACGCCGTTCCAATGGTGCCCGCAACTCGATTACGACGATGTCAAGCGCCGTCAGAAGCTCCTCATCACGAGCGTGCGCAACCGCGCCGTACGCGTGCACTACCACGATGCCGAGACCTCGCTCGTCGAGGCCGCGCTGTCTCGCGCCGGCCGTGACATGACACCGGTCATCATCGACGCCTGGCGTGCGGGCTCGCGTTTTGACGCCTGGGTGGAGCATTTCTCGCTCGATAACTGGAAGTCGGCTGCTGCCAAAAACGGCATCGATCTCAACGAGCTCGTGCACCTGCCCTACGAACTGGACTGGCACCTGCCCTGGGAGCACGTGAGCCCCGGCTGCTCGCGCGGCTTTCTCGAGCGCGAATACCGCCGCTCGCTGGAGGGCGTCACGACGCCCGATTGCACCCGCACGTCGTGCACCGGCTGTGGAATCTGCCCCACGCTCCATGCCAAGAACGTATTGGTGGGTGATCGCGCATGAGTGAGCGCCTGACCGACAACCCCACGCTCTTTAGGCTTCGCGTTCGCTATGGCAAGCGCGACCGCCTTAAGTACTTGGGCCATCTCGAAGTGATTCATACTATTGAGCGCATCGTGCGTCGCGCGGGGCTGCCATATGCCGTGACGCAGGGCTTCTCTCCGCATATGCGTGTGGGCTTTTCGTCGGCGCTGCCGGTGGGAACGTCGTCGACTTGCGAGTGGTATGACTTGTTTATGACTGAGTTCGTTGCGCTCGATGAGGCGTTTGGGCGCCTGGCTGCTGCCTCTCCGGCCGATCTGGCCCCCATCGAGGCCGCCTACATCGACGTGCGCACGCCGGCGCTGACGGCGCAACTCACGCGTCTGTCCTATCGTATCGATCTGCATCTCGATCCTGAGGCACCGGTGGATGCCGACGAGGTGCGTCGCGCTATCGATACACTGCGCGCGGGGCACGGCATCGACTACGCACGCGGTAAGAAGAGCAAGCGCCTAGATCTTGACCACACTCTGGTGGGCTACGAGCTTACGGCAGGGGAGCGCCCGGACCATCTGGTGCTCATGCTCGACACCCATGCCGATAACGAGGGCTCCATGCGTCCGGAAATTTTGCTTTCCGCAGCTGATGTTTTGTTGCAGGGCTTGACCCCGGGCGTCGATGCACCTATTGTTTCCACCGGTATGCAAGACCTCGTGACCATCTGCTCCTACGATGTCGAGCGTCAGAATCAAGCATGCGAGGACGACGAGGGCCGACTCGTCAGCCCCATACCTGTGCGAACTTGTGGATTTGCTCCACATACTCGTTGACGGGGGTATTATCGCCTGCTACTATATTCGGCTGTTGCACTAACTGATGCATGAAGGGCAAGTAAACATGTACGCAATCGTTAACACGGGCGGCAAGCAGTACAAGGTCGCCACCGACGATGTCATCACCGTCGAGAAGATCGAGGGCAATGAGGGCGATAAGATCACCCTGCCGGTTATCTTCCTCAACGATGGTAAGAAGATCGTCACCGATCCCGACAAGCTGGCCAAGGCCAAGGTTACCGCTCAGATCGTTGAGCAGTTCAAGGGCGAGAAGCAGCTGGTCTTCAAGTTCCACAAGCGTAAGCGCTATCGTCGTCTGAAGGGTCACCGTCAGCAGCTCACCAAGCTGAAGATCGTGAAGGTTCAGGCTACCTCCCGCGCCAAGAAGGCTGTCAAGGCAGAGGCTGAGGCTGTTGCCGAGGCTCCCGTCGCCGAGTAGATTACACTCGTAACGAAAGAGTAGGTATACACAATGGCACACAAAAAAGGACTCGGTTCCTCCCGTAATGGCCGTGACTCACGCGGTCAGCGCCTTGGCACGAAGCGCTATGCCGGCCAGACGGTAACCACGGGCACGATTCTCGTCCGTCAGCACGGCACGCACATCCACCCGGGTGAGAACGTTGGCCGTGGCAAGGACGACACGCTGTTCGCGCTGGTCGACGGTACCGTTGAGTTCCACAAGGGTATCAAGCACAGGGTCAGCGTACGCCCGCTCGCGAACGCGTAATTCACCCTTCATAGAGCACATATGTGGGAGGCACTTGAGTTTTAGGATTCAAGGGTCTCCCTCTTTTTTGTAGGAGGCGATTCTGTTGTCACAGTTCACCGATATCAGCCGAATTAACGTTTGCGGCGGCGACGGCGGAGCCGGATGCATGTCGTTTAGGCGCGAGGCATTTGTTCCCAAGGGCGGCCCCGATGGCGGCGACGGCGGTCGTGGCGGCAACGTCGTCATTCAGGCCGACGCTCAGCTGTCCTCGCTGATCGATTACCGCTTTAAGCATCACTTTCGTGCTGAGCGCGGAACGCATGGCCAGGGTGCCCGTCGCAACGGCAAAAGCGGTGAGGACCTGATTTTGAAAGTCCCCATGGGCACCGTAGTCCGCGAGCTCGATCCCGAGACGCAGACCCAGATGTTCGAGATTGCCGACCTGGTGCACGACGGCGAGCGCGTTGTCGTGGCGCCCGGTGGTGCTGGCGGTCTGGGTAACACTCATTTTGTGACGTCGGTGCGCCGCGCGCCCGCGTTTGCCCAGCTCGGCGAGCCGGCTGAGGAACACTGGATCGAGCTCGAGATGAAGCTTATGGCCGATGCCGCGCTCGTGGGCTTTCCCTCGGTGGGTAAGTCTTCGCTCATTGCACGCATGAGTGCCGCCCGCCCCAAGATCGCCGACTACCCGTTTACCACGCTCGTGCCCAATCTGGGCATGGTGCGTGCCGGCGAATATTCTTACGTCGTTGCCGACGTCCCCGGTCTCATCGAGGGCGCGAGCGAGGGTCGTGGCCTGGGCCATCAGTTCCTGCGCCACATTGAGCGCACGGCCCTGATCATGCATGTCGTTGACATGACGGGCGGGTTTGAGGATCGTGATCCGGTTGAGGACTATCGCATCATCAACCGTGAGCTCGAGCAGTATGGTGCCGAGCTTTCGGAGCGTCCGCAGATCGTTGTCGCCAACAAGTGCGATGCGCCGGGCACGGCCGACAAGATTGCCGACCTTAAGCGTGCGGCGCTCGACGACGGGCATATGTTCTTTGCCGTGTCCGCTGTGACGGGTGCCGGTCTCAACACGTTGATGCTTGCCGTGGGCGAGCAGGTGGCTAAGCTCCGCGCTGAGCTGGCGGTCTCTGATGAGCCGGTCGATCTGCGCGATGAGGAGTGGGAGCGTCGCCGCCTGCAGCGCGAGAAGCGGTTCCGTATTGTCCAAGAGGAGCCCGGTGCCTTCCGCGTGGTCGGTCGCGCCATCGAGCGCTTGGTTATCCAGACCGACTGGGAAAATGAGGAGGCCGTCATCTATCTGCAGCATAAGTTTTCCCGCATGGGTGTTGACGATGCGCTCGAAAAGGCCGGTTGCCGTGCCGGCGACGAGGTTCGCATTTGCCAGCGCGCCTTTGACTTTGAGGGCGCCGAGGACTTCTCGGAGTTCGAGGACGAGCTTGAGGACGGTAGCGAGGACGTCGCCGTCGAGGTCGTTGATGTCGAGGATGTCGCGGACGATAGCTTGGAGGCTGTCGACGCGGTGGATGCCATTGACGGTACCGATGACGCTGTTGCTGCGGAAGACGTCGAGACCCCGGAGGGCGAGTAAGCCATGTCACTGCGCGGTGGAATCGGTCTGCCCGAGCTTCCTCTAGAAGACGGGCAGGAGTTTAGGCTCGGCATTATGGGTGGTACCTTTGACCCGATTCATTATGGGCACTTGGTTACCGCCGAGCAGGCGCGCGAGTCGCTCGACTTGGACGCCGTGCTCTTTATGCCGGCCGGCTCTCCCGCCTTTAAGCTCGACAAACCGGTGACGCCTGCTGAGGACCGTTATGCCATGACGGTCCTCGCGACCGCCGCGAACCCGGCCTTTTTGGCAAGCCGCTTCGAGATCGATCGTGCCGGTGTCACCTACACAGCCGATACGCTGCGCGCCCTTCGCGAGTTTTACCCGCCACGGGTGAAGCTTTACTTTATTACGGGTGCCGATGCGATTATCGATATTGTGACCTGGCACAATGCAGATGAGATTGCCGAACTGGCAACCTTTATTGCTGCGACGCGTCCCGGCTTTGACATCGATACGGCCCGGGCGCGGATTAAGGAATCGGGATTGCCATTCGACGTGCGCTATATCCAGATTCCGGCGCTGGCGATTAGCTCGACCAACATTCGCAAGCGGGTTGCCCGCGGTATGAGCGTGCGCTATCTTACGAGCGAGTCCGTGCTCGGCTATATCCGGAAACGCGGCCTGTATGCCGATCTTGGGCAAGACGATTTTGATTGATGGGGGAGAACGTTGTCGGTAGAAGATCAGTTTGAGGGCGACGAGCGCGCGCTCTTGACGCGCATCCACGAGTTGCTCGATGTGCGCATGAAGGATAAGCGTAAGCGCTACGTGCATTCGCTCGGGGTTGCCGAGACTGCGTTGCACCTAGCCGAGGTGTACGGTGTCAACCGCTTTGATGCCGCTGCCGCTGGCCTGATCCATGACTGGGACAAGGTGCTCTCCGACGACGAGCTGGTCACGCGCGCTCTGCATTACGGCATTAAGATTGCCGGCTCTCCGTCTGCCGCGACGCCGCTTTTGCATGGCCCGGTTGCCGCCTATGAGCTTCCGCAGCTTTTTCCCGAGCTGTCGCCGGCGGTCTTTCAGGCTGTCGACCGTCACACCGTGGGCGCTTGCGACATGACGCCGCTCGATATGGTGGTCTTTGTGGCCGATGCCATCGAACCCAACCGCCACGGTGATTATGCCCATGCGCTGCGCAAGATGGTGGGGAAGTCCTCGCTCGACGAGTTGTTCTTCTCCTGTTTTGCGCAGGGTCTGGTCTATGTGATCCAGACCGGGCGTTATCTTTATCCCACGGCTATTTCGATTTACAACCATTACGCCCAGCTGCGCTAGCTCGGGCTGTCTAGAAAGAGGTATTCCATGGCCGACGAGACCATGACCGACGAGCAGATTCTTGAACGTGTGGAGCACAAGAGCTTCGCTGCCACGTCCGACCGCACTGCCGCCTCGCTGTCCGCGAGCGGTGTCGCCGCTGAGGATGTCGCCCGCGCCGCCGCGCAGGCCGCCTACGACAAGAAGGGCGAGGACGTTCAGGTGCTCGACCTGACCGAGCTTTCCGATGTGTGCGACTACTTTGTGCTTGCCACCGGTACCAACAACCGCCAGGTCGATTCGATCGTCGACGAGATCGAGGAGAAGGTCGCCGAGGCTTGCGGCGAGCATCCGTTCTCCATCGAGGGCCGCGAGCAGAAGACCTGGATGCTTATGGACTACGGTTCGGTTGTCGTCCACGTCTTCACTCCCGAGGCGCGCGAGTTCTACCGCCTCGAAAAGCTCTGGGGCGACGCCCCCCAGCTTCCCCTCGACCTCCTCTAGTAGCTCATTTGGGACGGGCTTTTTAGCTAACCTTTACCGTTCGCCGGGCAGCTGCATCATTCGCAGCTGCCCGGTTTTCTTTTTGTCCAAAGGCGGTTAATCGTTGAAGCGGGATTGGCGGCCGAAGGATAGGGCGGTGTCGCCGAACTTGTCTCGGACGGCGTCGATGGCGACGGAGAGGTCGCGGCGGTCGCTGGATTGGGCTCCGCGATCATCGACTTCGCAGAACAGGTCGGTCTGGATGCCGCCTTGGTGGTCGAAGTCGCTCATGCCGATGCCCGCCAGGCGCACATGCATGCCTTCCTGCCAGATGTTGTCGAGCAGTTCGAGCGCCACTGCCACGAAGATGTTCTCATCGTCGGTCGGATGGGGCAGCCGGCGCTGTGCCGAGCGACCGCTTCCATACGAATACTTGAGTTTGAGTGTCACCGTGGCACCCGTTAGTCCCTGACGGCGCAGGCGGCGTCCCACTGACTCTCCCAACAGCGCAATCGCCGCTTCGATGTCCTCACGCTCAGTCAAATCTTTCGCAAAGGTGCGTTCATTGCTGACCGACTTGACCTCGCGCTCTTCATCGAGGCTCGTGACTTCGGAGAGTTCGAGTCCCAGCGCACGCTGGCGCATGCGTTCGCCGTTGATGCCAAAAATAGAGGCCAAGGTGGATTCCGGTGCGCGGGATAGCTCGCCGAGCGTGTAGATGCGCATGCGGCGCAGCCGCTCCTCGGCCGATCTCCCGATGCCGCTCATGGCAGATACCGGCAGCGCAGCCAAAAAGCGCTGCTCGGTTCCGGGGCGCACGATGGTCAGCCCAAATGGCTTGTCCCGCTCGCTTGCGATCTTTGCGACCGTCTTGTTGCAGCCCACGCCAATTGAGCAGGTCACTCCCAGCGCTGCGACGCGGTCGCTTATGCGCCGCGCAACCAGCAGCGGGTCCTCGGGTGCAAAGCGACCCGGTGTGATATCGATAAAGGCTTCGTCGATGGATACGCGCTCAACGCGCGGGGTCTCGTCGGCGAGAATCGCCATGACCTGAGCGCTGACCTCGTGGTAGCGATCGAAATGCCCATGCGTCCAAATGGCCTGCGGACAGAGGCGCCGTGCCTCGGCCGAGGGCATGGCAGAGTGCACGCCAAAGCGACGTGCCTCGTATGAGCAGGTGGACACGACGCCGCGGGAATCGGCATCGCCGCCCACGATGAGTGGCTTGCCGCGCCACTCGGGATGATCGAGCATCTCCACGCTCGCAAAAAACGCATCGAGATCCATGAGGCCCACCGCCGGCCCCGTCCAGGGCGGCGGCGTGACGCCCGCAGCATCCTCATAACCGTATGTATGTTCGCGTCTTTTCATGGCATGAGTATACCGCGCAGCTCATGTGGGGTGCGTGGATGTGCTTGCAAATCGCGAATTCTTGTCTAAGATATGGATTTGCCTTCGACTACACCGAAGAAGTTGGTCTCACGGACTTCACCTGCCCGCGTCGATGGCGTATTATGTTCAACTGTTTGTTTGTAGTTGCAGCCTAAAGCTGCTTGGTTGGAGGAGTTTCCTTTGGCAGTCAAGATTCGCCTTGCTCGTCACGGCGCTAAGAAGCGTCCGTACTACCGTGTCGTCGTCGCCGATTCCCGCGCCCCGCGTGACGGTCGTATCATCGAGGAGGTTGGCCGCTACAACCCGATGACCGCCCCCAAGACCATCAACCTCGATCTCGAGAAGATCGCTGACTGGCAGTCCAAGGGCGCTCAGCTCACCGACGCTGTCGCTGCTCTGGTCAAGGCCGCCAACGAGGGCGAGAAGACCGAGACCGTCGTCAAGAAGTCCAAGAAGCAGCTCGCCAAAGAGGCCGAGGCCGCTAAGGCTGCCGCTGAGGCCGCTGAGGGCGCCGAGGAGTAAATCGTGCCTGAGGTTGACGCTGCACAGCTCGAGGGTGAGGCAATGCTCTCAGATCGCATCGCCGATCTCGTCGAATATCTCGTTGTTCAGATCGTCGACGACCCGGATTCCGTGAGCCTTGAGGTCATCGACGGTGACGACGCCTCCACGATTGAGGTTTCGGTTGCCGAGGATGACGTCGCTAAGGTCATCGGCCGTCGTGGCCGTACCATCAAGGCCATTCGCACGCTCGCCCGTGCACTGGCCGCTCGCCTCGACACTGCTGTCGAGGTAGAGGTTCTGGGCTAGGACCTTGAGGTCCCAGTACAAAAACATCGCCCGTGTGGTCAAGCCGCACGGAAGGAAGGGGGAGGTCCTCGCGCAGCCGCTGCGGGGGCTTCCTTCTGTATTAGAGCCGGGTATGCGCGTCGCCCTGACGCCGCCGGCGCTCAAGCGCGACCGTTTTTGCACGGTCGTATCCGTCACCGATACGGGCGATGGCGATCTGGTCTCGTTTGAGGGCATTGACGACTTGACGGCCGCCGAGGGCATCACGGGATGCTACGTGCTGGCAAATCGTGACGATTTTGAGCTCGATTCGCTCGACGCTGCCTATACCGACCTGATGGGTCGCGAGGTGGTCGACGAGCGCTTCGGTTTGCTCGGTACGATCGTCGAGATCATGTCGACGCCCGCCAACGATGTTTGGGTTGTCGAGGGCAATCGGTACGGCGAGGTGCTGATTCCCGTGATCGAGCAGGTTGTGCTCGATCTTCCCGATCAGGGGACAATTTCCGTCCGCGTTATGGACGGTTTGATCGATATGGACAAGTAGGGAGGATAACATGCTGATCGAGACCCTTTCGGTCTTTCCCGAGATGTTTGAGCCCGTCATGTCCACATCGATCTTGGGCCGCGCCCGCAAGGCCGGCCTTTTTGATTTTAAGGCCTATAACCTGCGTGACTGGACGCACGACCGCCATCGTACCGTCGATGACGAGCCGTACGGCGGCGGGCAGGGCATGCTCATGAAGGTCGAGCCTATCGCAGAGGCCATCGAGGCTATTAGCTCCGAGGGTCCCAAGCCCACTATGGTGTTCTTTACCCCCTGTGGCGAGCCTTTTACGCAGCATGTGGCCGAGCGCCTGCTCAAAAGTGAGCGCCTGCTGTTTGTGTGTAGTCGCTACGAGGGCGTCGACGAACGTGCATATGCGTATGCCGACGAGCGTCTGTCGATCGGCGACTATGTGCTTACGGGTGGCGAACTTCCCGCTATGGTCGTTGCCGATGCTGTCGTACGCCTGATTCCCGGCGCCCTGGGCGACGAGATGAGCAATGTGGACGAGTCGTTCTCGACCGCCGAGGACGGAGGCCTGCTCGAGTACGCGCAGTACACCCGCCCCGCCGAGTTCAACGGCGAGGGCGCGGCGCGCGCGGCCCAGAGCGGCAAAGGGTTCG
>UQHY01000031.1:0-24980 GCA_900540975.1 uncultured Collinsella sp. | reverse complement strand
GCTTGATGCCCCGGCCCGGCGTCCGCCGCCCCCGACCCGGAGCCGCTGCCCGCGACAAGCCCGCTGTGGGATGCGCCCAACATGCTCATCACGCCGCACGTCTCCGGTTGGTTCCACCTGGCAGCCACACTCAACAACGTCGTCGACATTGCCGCGGAGAATCTGCGTCACCTGCAGGCCGGCGAAACTTTACGTTGTTGGATCGAGCACTAATCTTGTTCCGCCGTTTTACCAAACGCCGGAACCCCTCGACGCTGCGAGCCCCATGGGTTCCGCCGTTCTAACGAACGGCGGACCGGTCGACGCTGCGAGCCCGCCGTTTGGCCAATCTGCCGTTCAATTTCAAAGGCGCGACCAGAAGGTCAGCGCCTTTTCATTTCACGGCACCTTGGCTCAAACGGCAGGCTCTCGCTGACTTTTGCTCAACCTGTGGGGTCTTCAAATTGTTAGAGCGTTGCTAAGTAATTCTTTGCGTCTTCTACGCTCATTGCTGCGACAGGCGCGTGTGAACAGAGTTTGACATCGTTGGTGACCAGTAAATCTGCTTGGGAGCGCATCGCTGCCGCAATGATTAAATCGTCTTCGTAATCGCTATGGAGATTACGCTGCTTGCTCGCCATCCATATGTCACTCAGGTCGCAGGGTACCGGCGTGGCAAGTTGCGACAACACGTCGAGGCAATCCCATGCAAGTGATGTCGCCGCCACGGCGGCATCTTGGGATAGTGAGCCATGCTCGCGCCGATACCATGCCTTATGTTCGCTTGAAATCAAATAGAACAGATCTTTGGACGATGTCGCCGCATACAGCAAATCCACCTGCGCCGTGCATGCATCGCGTAAAAACTCAATCGCCACCGAACGACCACGTCGTGAGGGAATGAAGTAATCGAGCCACACGTTGGTGTCAACCAAGATACGCCTTGGAGTCTCACTCATAGAGCCAGCTCATCTCCTCGCCATAGCGATCCGCATAGGCATTCCGTTTGAGCTCTTCGTCGTCCGATGGCTGAGCCCTGACCATATCGATTCCCGACTCACGGCAAGCGGCAGCGAACAGCTTCGACCCCTGATCCATGAGCTCGAGCTTACGTTTGGCGGCCTTTTCGCGCTCGCGCTGTTCCGCCCGGGCACGACTGGGCAGCAGGATATCCTCGAGCGCGCCGGGCCGATCAGCCAGAGATGCCGCAAGTTGCCAGAGCGCACGCACCGCTTGGCTCGGCGTCATACCGGCCCTGGAGAGAGCGGCGTCCCCACTCCTTTTAAGATCGGCATCGAGACGCACGTTGATCTGAGCGGCTGTTGTGGTCATGACCCCTCCTTAATACTTCAAAACTATCATAAAACTCTATGGTAGATACGTAAAGCATGTATATCATTTATAAGCATTAGCCGTACTCTGTACACAAAAAGCCGCCGAGGCACACTGCACCTCGGCGGCCACATATCACAGATCTAGCTCGGTTTCACCCTTTGCATTCGCCCAGATAAAACCTGCCGAAATCAACATCCCTCTTTGGCAGGTTTTAGAGCTCCGCGCTTTCGGCTCCGTTGATATGGAGGTCGCGCTCGTAGAAGGCGGTGAGGGCGCGGATGGCGTACATCACGTCGCGTACGCCGCCGGTCTCGTAGCTTGAGTGCATGGCCAGCTGCGGCAGGCCCACGTCCACGGCATGCATGCTCGCCTGCATATTGGACAGGTTGCCGAGTGTGGAGCCTCCGGCCATATCGCTCTTGTTGGCGAAGGCCTGTGTGGGTACGTCGGCGTCATCACAGATGGCCTGGAACACCGCGCGGCTAAAGGCATCGGTGCAGTAGTGCTGGTTGGCGGCTTCCTTAATGACAATGCCGCCGTTGAGCACAACCTGATTGCGAGCATCGCACTTCTCGGCGTGGTTGGGGTGCACGGCATGCGCATTGTCGCAGCTCACAAGCATCGAGGCGGCAAGTGCGCGATGGTACGACTCGTCGTCAAAGCCCAGCGATCCGTTGATGCGGCGCAGCGCGTCGGCCAAGAACGTCGACATGGCGCCCTGCTTGGTCTCGGAGCCAACCTCCTCGTTATCAAAGCAGCAAAAGACCGAGATGTCATGCGCATTCTCGGCACCCAAAAATGCCTGCAGCGAGGTGTAAGCGCAGGCCAGGTCGTCGAGCTTGGGCGTCGAGATAAACTCGTCGGCCCAGCCCCAAATGCGCGCATCCTGACGATTGACCAGGAACAGATCGCGACCTAGGATCTGCTCGGGTTCAACGTCCAGTTCGTCAGCGATCAGTACGTCAAAATCTCCCTGTTTAAGCTCGCCGGCGCTGATGAGCGGGCACAGGTCGACGGCTCGGTTGGGAGCAAAGCCCTCGTTAACGCCGCGGTTCATGTGGATGGCAAGGCTCGGGATAATAGCGACCTCGCGCTCGGTGGCAAGCAGGCGGCTCTCGATACGGTCGCCCTCGCGCACCAGCACACGTCCGGCCAGCGCCAGCGGGCGGTCGAACCAGGTGTAGTCGATCATGCCGCCGTAGGCCTCGGTGTTCAGGCGCAGCGTCTCGCCTGCGCCATCGAGCTCGGGCACGGCCTTGACCTTAAACGTCGGCGAATCGCTGTGCGACGCCGTGAGCTGAAAATGATAGTCACCGGCAACGCCGTCCTCGCCCCACGTCGCGGCCAGGTCCTCGCCCACCTTAAAGGCAACAACGCTCGAGGTGTTGCGCTGCGTGTAATAACGCCCGCCCGGCTCGATGTCCCACGCCGCATTCTCGGGCAGGTAGGTAAAGCCCGCCTCGTCGAGCTCGGCCATAATGGTCGCCGCCGTATGGAACATGCTGGGGCATGCCTCGATAAAGTCGATAAGGTCGTTGGCGGCCTCGATATCATCGGCCGTCACATGCGCGCGCTCGGGCGTTTCCTGATCCGTCATGCTCTCCCCTTTCGCTGGGTTGATGGTCCCCTCCAGCATACCCCGCCACGCCAGCGCCGCACTCTTCATTCCGTGCTTAATTCCGCGCCACTCACCAAGTTGAGCCATCATGCCCGCGCTCCTTTTGCGACAATTGCGCTAACAGAACGAGAGGAGCCGTCATGAAGCCACGTAACATTGCCATCACCTGCGGTGTCGCGGGAGTCGCCGTCGGCCTTGCCGCTGCCACCGGTATCGTTTATCACAAGCAAATCAAGTCCGCCGCGTCGCTCAAACGCTTGACCGGCTACGCGGATGGCTATGACCTGTACGCAATCGACATCGCCTACGACTACGATCTCGATCGCATCATCGCCGCTGGCGTGCGCGACGACCAGGCCTACATCGATGCCGTGGTGGCGCAGGTGCTGCCCGGTGTGCCGGCACATGTCCAGGCGCCCCAGTTTGCCTGCAGCGCTTTTGTCGCCGTAGATGCCGAAGGCCGCGTGCGCACCGGTCGCAATTACGACTTTAAGGACGACACCTCGGCGCTGCTGGTGCGCAATCACCCACGCGGCGGCTATGCTTCCATCGGGCTTGCCGCCCTTAACAACCTGGGCGATAACACTCCACTTGACTCCGTCGCCGGACGCGCCGCGGCACTCATGGGCCCGTTTGCCCAGCTCGACGGTATTAACGAATGCGGCGTGTCCATTGCCGTACTCACCCTGGATTCCAAGCCCTGTGACCAGGACACGCAACGGCCCGTCATCAACACCTCGCTCGCCATCCGTCTGGTGCTCGACCGTGCCGCCACCACGCAAGAAGCTGTCGACCTGCTTTTCGCCTACGACATGCACGCCATGGCAGGACGCGATTACCACTTCTTTATCAACGACGCCGCCGGTGACGCGCACGTAGTAGAGTGGGATCCGCGCGATCCGGACCGCGCTTTCAAAGCGACTCCTGTACGCCAGGTTACGAACTTCTACGCCTGCTATGACGACGAAGTGCTGTCCAACCAAAAGAATGGCGAGCTGGGCCATGGTAAAGAGCGCGCCGTCGCGATCGCCGATGTCCTTGACGCCCATGTCGGTGCCCAGGACGAAACGATTGTCTGGGAAGCCCTGCGCGCCGCAGCGCAAGAACCCAATCCGGAAGACATCACCAGCAATACGCAATGGTCGGTCGTCTTTGACAATACCGAACCCGCCGCCGCCATTACGCTGCGCCGCCACTGGGGCGACGTCGACGCCTTCGCACTGTAAGGAGCCAGACCCGTCGGCCTTACGCTCGCCTGACGTTGTTTACATTTCCATACGCTTGAGCTAACACGTTTTACCCCCGTATCAACAGTGTGCGGGGGTAAACTTATGCGCATGTTATAACTTGCCCGGAAGGATTCATCATGCTTAGGATCGGTCTTCTTACCAGTGGCGGCGACTGCCAGGCACTCAACGCCACCATGCGCGGCATCGTCAAAACGCTTATGACCAATAGCGAAGAATCTATCGAGATCTATGGTTTTGAGGATGGCTACCAGGGCCTTATCTACAGCAGATTCCGTGTCATGACGCCCGCCGATTTTAGCGGCATCCTCACCCGCGGCGGCACCATCCTGGGCACGAGCCGCACGCCGTTCAAGCGCTTGGACATTCCCGAAGCCGATGGCGTCGAGAAGGTGCCCGCGATGGTCCACACCTATCACAAGCTGCAGCTCGACTGCCTGTTTATGCTGGGCGGCAACGGATCCACCAAGACCGCCAACCGCCTGCGCGAAGAGGGCCTCAACGTTATCGCCCTACCCAAAACCATCGATAACGACACCTGGGGCACCGAGTTGACGTTTGGCTTTACGAGCGCCATCGACGTCGCTACCAAGTGCATCGACGACATCCACACCACCGCGTCGAGTCACGGGCGCGTGTTCGTTATCGAGATCATGGGCCACAAGGTTGGCTGGATCCCGCTGTATGCCGGCGTCGCGGGCGGCGCAGATGTCATCTTGATTCCCGAGATTCCCTACGACATGGATAACGTCATCAAGACCATTGAGCATCGCATGGAGACCGGCAGCCGCTTTACCATCGTGGCCGTCGCCGAGGGCGCCATCTCCAAAGAGGACGCGGCACTGTCCAAGAAGGAGTACAAGAAGAAGCTCGCCGAGCGCACGAGCCCGTCAATCGTGTACGACATCGCCAAGGAGATCGAAGCCAAGACCGGTCGCGAGACCCGCGTCGCCATCCCCGGTCACACGCAGCGCGGTGGCCAGCCCGACGCTCAGGACCGCATCTTTGCGACCCAGTGCGGCGTCGAGGCCGCGCTTGGCTGCCTGCGTGGCGAGTTTGGCTACATGATTGCCCTGCGCGACGGCAAAATGTGCCACATGCCGCTCGAGGATGTCGCCGGCAAGCTCAAGTTTGTCGACCCCCAGAGTGATCTGGTGCGCGAGGCCAAGGCGTTGGGCATCAGCTTCGGCGACGAATAGCCTCGGCTGGAACCGCCCCCATCGGAGCTCCCAGGGCTTACCTCCCAAATCGTCCTCGGACATGTCAGGACCCCGCCGTGCGCTTCGCGCGGCGGGGTCCTTCCGTCCTGCGGAAAGATTTGGGAGGTAAGCCCTGGGGCCTCCTGCGGTAACTAGGGAGGCCGAGGCTATTCGCCTTCTTGCTGCGGGTGCCTGACCTGAAATTCAGTTGCGGTGAAATAGTTCCTGCTTAGCCCGCAAATGGCTGAATTTAGGAACTATTCCACCGCAATTTACTGAGTGGGAGCTCTTGGCTGCTACTTGCATTGACATTTGTCCTAAAATGGCTGGTCGTTAGGGGTTGCTACCGGTAGTTGCGGTAGGGTTTGAGCAGATTCTAACTAGAAATGGTGGTCGCTACCGGTTGTTCTCGGCATACTCGGCTCATTCGATTCGACCATCAAACGAAAGGAACCACCATGGATCTTGCGATGGCACAGCGCCTCGTCGATCGCCGTAAAGCTGCCGGGCTTTCTCAGGAGGCGCTTGCTGCCCAGCTGGGCGTAAGCCGCCAGGCTGTTAATAAATGGGAGCGCAGCGAGTCCTCACCCGATACCGATAACCTCATTGCGCTCGCCGCGCTGTATGGCGTGTCGTTGGACAAGCTGCTATATGGGGAGGCGGCCAACGATGCCGACGGCCCGGAGGACGGTAGCGCCGACACCGAGACGGCGGATGTGGCTGACGAGGCTGAGGATTCTGCCGAGCACGTCGATTGCGGTGACAAACCACTTGTCGATATTTCCCTCGCGCGCGGTATCCACGTCATTGATCCCAATAAAGGCGAGGAAGTCCATGTTGGTTGGAGCGGCATCCATGTGACCAACGAGCGCAAGGGCGAAGAGGTGCATGTGGGGCCGGGCGGCGTGCATATCGATACGCTTGAGGACGATGGACATAGCGTGCGTACCAATGACGACGGCACCGTCACCATCGACGGCGAGACGTTTTCCAGCTGGAAGGAAGCACACGACAAGCTCGACCATCATGGCAAGCATTTCCACACCAAGGTCGGACGTGCATGGAACAAATTCCCCTTCCCCGCACTTGTCACTCTCGCCTATCTGGTGCTCGGCATTGTCTACGGCACATGGGGCATGGGGCTTTTCCTCGTCTTTTTGGTTCCCGTCTACTACGCGATTGGTGACTTTATCGATCGACGCCATTTGTCAAAGCTCACTGAATGCGTCTATCCAGCAGCCGCCATCGCTTGGTTCCTCTACATGTGGCTCTGTTTGGGACAGCCCCATCCTGCATGGATCATCCTCATCACGATTCCCATCGTAAAGGCGCTCATGCGCTGGTGTCGCAAACAATGGAAGTGCCGCAAACAGGCCTAAACCGCCCCAACCAGCCAGCGCCACTCATCCGACACCGCCCGCCCCTTCCAAGTTGCGGTGATATAGGGACTGTTTTGAGGCTCCAAAGCGCCAAACAGTCCCTATATCACCGCAACTTACAAACAACTGGGCCAGTTCCGGCACGGAGATTAGCATTGAGCTGACCACGCGCCAAGAAAAGGGTCTATTTACTACGTTTAACTCGAGAGAGCCGACCATACCTGCCTTTTTTGAAAATCGACAGGCCTTTTACCTGCGGTTTTATTTTTCGTTTTCCTGGCATGATTGAGAGTATCCAATTAAACGTAGTAGATAGGCCCGTTTTGTGGCATACGACCCATTCAAGCCCAATCTCGAAGGCTAAAGAGAGCCTCTCATCCACGCCTGCGAGCAGAAGATAGCAAAGCATATCAAAGCAACAAACGCCGGATCGCCCGTAGGTGTCCGGCGTTTGCCCAGATAAAACCTGCCAAAATAAACCTGTCCCTTTTTGGCAGGTTACTCGGCGCTTTTGAGGGCGCCGACCATGTCGATCTTGTTGAGGGTACGATTGGTGGCGAGGTTGACGATAAACGTAAAGCCAAAGGCCAGCAGCACGGATAGCGCGTAGCTTAGCGGCTCGACCTCGACATCAAAGTACAGCGACGGCATCTGCAAAATGTACGTAAAACTCTCGGCCAGCAAGCCGCCCAGCGGCACGCCCAGCGCAGCGCCGATCGCCGTGAGGATCAACGTCTCCTTGTTGACGTAATGGTGCACCTCACCGCGACGGAAGCCCAACACCTTAATGGTCGCCAGCTCGCGCTCGCGCTCGGAGATATTCGTGTTGGACAGCGTAAACACCACCACAAACGACAGGCACGCTGCCATAAAGGTCACGAGCACAACGACCGAATTGATAATCGTAAAGTTCGCCTCATAGTTTTCCCAATGCTCGGCCGTACTCGAAATCGTAAGCCAACCGTCACTCTTAAGATTCTTGCTAAACGCAATCTGGTCGGCCGACGAACCCTTAAGCAGCACAAAGACGCCGTTAAGACGTGCGCTTCGACCGAACGCGCGCTCATAGGTGCCCTGCGTCATGTAAAGCGTGTTGCCCAGATAGTTAAGCGAAATGTCGCTGACTTTGACCTTGGCAACATTGAGCGACGAATCCTGGACGTGAGCCGTATCGCCCGGCTGAATCCCCAGTACCAGCTGTGAACTTTTGCTCAGATACACGTCTCCGTCACGCAAAGACAGCGGCTCTTTGGACTCATCCTCCAGGCGCACGTAATCGCCCAAGTCACTCGTGCGGTCATCGGGCACCACGATCAGCTGCACGGTCTCGCTCTTGCCGCCAAACGTAAAGGTGACGTTGTCGGTCATAATCGGCAGGGTCGAGGTCACGGTCACGTTGAAATCATTGGCCGCGCTGCGCTCATCCAATGCCGCGCACGTCTGCGAAAAATCGTCGGGATTGGCGACCGCCAGCAGGTCGTAGCGCGTGATATGCCCGTACTGTTTGGGCGAAAGCGCCACCGACGTGTCGCGAATGCCCATACCGCAGATCACGAGCGCCGTGCAGCCGGCGATACCGAAGATGGTCATAAAAGCGCGCTTTTTGTAGCGGAACAGGTTACGTGCTGCCACCTTGTTCAAAAAGCCCATGCGGCGCCAGATAAAGCCGATGCGCTCAAGCAAGATGCGAGAGCCGGCGCGTGGGGCCTTGGGACGCATGAGCGAGGCCGGGGTCTCGGCCATCTCGTGGCGGCAGGCGATAATCGTAGCGCCCACCACGCCCACGGCAAACAGCGCCACCGAGACGATTGAGGACACGATGTCGTACGAGAGCAGCATCTGGGGCAGCGAGTACATGTCGTCGAACACCGTAAACAGGAACAGCGGCAGGCCCACAAATCCGATGATGTTGCCGAGCACGCCGCCGATCAGACATGCCCACAGCGCATAGTCCACGTATTTGGACAGGATGCGCTCGCGTGAATAGCCAAGCGCCTTGTACAGGCCAATAAGCGTGCGCTCCTCCTCGACCATGCGCGTGGCGGTGGTAAGACTGATGAGCACAGCGACGACAAAGAAGATAAATGGGAAAACCGTGGCGATGGCCTCGATCGAAGAACTGTCGCTCTCGACGCTCGAGTAGCTTGCGATGTTACCGCGGTCCTGAATGTACCAGGTGCATTCGCCCAGATCGGAAAGCTCGGCGCGGGCATCGGCAAAATGCTGGTCGGCGGCGGCGCGGCGCTGGTCCAACTCGGCCTGAGCCTGGACGCGCTCCTCGCTGCCCTCGGCCATACGGTTGATGTTATCCTGCTCGATCCCAAAGAGCATGGCGGCCTGACGCTCGGCCGTATCCAAGCTTGTCGGCGTGTCAACCGTCAACTCCTGGACGCGCGCCTTCTCACGCTCCTCGCGGATCTTCTCGATGTTGCCTTTGACCTCGTTGATCTTTGTCGTGTAGGCATCTAAATAGGAGTTAAGACTCTTGGCTCCCTCGACGATCACGTGGACTGCGGAGTAGGAAGAAGATGTCGCGGCATCCTCGCTCACATAGAACTTATAGTCCGCAGCCGAAGCAGCGCGAAAGGCGTTGACTGTCGAGTCGGAGCTCACATCGGTAGGATCGAGGACCTCGGCCGTAATGGTGTAATCGCCCGCGGCAAACTGATCCTTGGCACTTTGGTTGGACGAGCTCGCGTCATTGGCGGCAAAACTCACCGTATCGCCGAGCTTTTTGCCCGAAGCCTTCAGGAACTTCGAAGTCACCGCGACTTCATCGGCGCTCTCGGGCAAATCGCCGCTCACCAGCACCGGTTGATCGATATTCTCCTTGGAGAGACTTTGCACGACCACACGCTCGCGCGTTGTGCCCACGGCGGTGTAAGCGGTCTCGGTGTAGATACCCTCGGCCGTCTCGACGCCGTCGACCTCTTGGATAGCCGCGAGATCGTCGCGCGTAAGGCCATAGGTCGACTGCACGTTAATGTCATAGACATTCTGCTGGTCAAAGTAGGCATCGACCGAATCGCACAAATCCTCGCAGCCCGCCTTAAGGCCGCACATCACGCTCACGCCGAGCGCGGTGATGACCACGATGGACAAGAAGCGCTTAAGACTGCCCCGAATCGTGCGGTAGATGCCACGGCGAAATACCGTCGGCACCATATCGTTTGAGCTTTGAGCAGTGCGGTAGGTCGCGAACTCCCGGTCGCGACCCGCGTGCTCCGCATCGTGGTTTTGTCTGTTTTGGCGATCTTGGTCCATGGGCGCTACCACTCGATCGTCTCGATAGGCACGGGATTTTGCTGAACCGTCTCGCTCTCCACGCGACCGTTCTTAAAGCGAATCAAGCGATCGGCCATGGGCGCCAGCGCGGAGTTATGGGTGATGATAATGACCGTGATGCCCTGCTTGCGACAGGTATCCTGCAGCAGCTGCAAGATCTGCTTGCCAGTTTTGTAGTCGAGTGCACCCGTGGGCTCGTCGCACAAAAGCAGCTTGGGATTCTTGGCCAGTGCGCGGGCGATGGACACGCGCTGCTGCTCGCCGCCCGAAAGTTGCGCGGGGAAGTTGGCGAGGCGCTCGCCCAGGCCAACCTGGCGAAGCGTCTGTTCGGCATCGAGTGAATCGGGGCAGATCTGCGCCGCGAGCTCGACGTTTTCGAGCGCCGTCAAGTTGGGGACCAAATTGTAGAACTGGAAGACAAAGCCGACGTCGGCGCGGCGGTATTCCACGAGCTGCGCCTCGTTGGCAGAGCTCACGTCGCGCCCGTCCACCGTCACGGTGCCGGAGGTCGCCGTATCCATGCCGCCCAGGATGTTGAGCGCCGTGGTCTTGCCGGCACCCGAGGCGCCTAGGATAATGGCGAGCTCACCGCGCTCAACGGTAAAGCTCGCGCCGTCGAGCGCGTGAATGCGGGCATCGCCCTCGCCGTACGCTTTGATGACGTCTTTGAATTCGATATAAGCCATCGATTAATTCCCATCTGGTCGGATAACTCTTTAGTATTACCCATTTCCCACCTACCAAAAAGGGACAGGTTTATTTTGGCAGGTTTTATATGGGGAAACGGCAGCTATAGATGAGGCTACGGGGAGGCAGAGACATCATCGACGGGGTCAGGCCGACCGCCAAACACAACGCACGCATCTCTATCTGTCAGCCAAATCATTCGAACAGCTGTTCGTTTCTATGATATGATTCCGCTATCTAAGCAGGCCAATACGCAGAAAGGCGCCAACATGGCGTTCGACTTTAAGAAGGAATGCAAGGAGCTCTACAAACCTGCAAGCAAGCCGAGCATCGTAACTGTCCCGCCATTCAATCTCAGGGCGGGATTCAGTCGGGATTCAGTTTCAACAAACGGCATCATCCGGTAACCGATATGTAAGGCTGTATAAATCATTTCCATTTGCCTAACAAAATGACCGCTCGGCTAACAAGCTCGGCCCATGTCCTCACGCGATGGTACTGTTCTCTAGAGTTCTTATTAGAGAGGGGTGCTCCATGGAGATCACCATCAATCGCGAAATTGGGAAGCTCGGACTTCCCAGGCATCTTGTGCTTGGCATGGATCCAGGAATTGCAAGCTGCGGATTCGCACTTATCGACACAGCCAATCATGAAATCCTGGATTTGGGCGTCAGATTATTTGACTCTCCAACTCATCCTAAAACGGGCCAAAGTCTTGCGGTTATTCGCAGGGGCTTCCGCTCTACCCGTCGAAACATTGACCGTACCCAGGCGCGCCTGAAGCACTGTCTCCAAGTCCTCAAGGCTTATGGCCTCATCCCCCAAGACGCCACCAAAGAGTACTTCCACACCACAAAAGGCGACAAGCAGCCGCTCAAGCTTCGCGTTGATGGACTTAACCGCCTGCTCAACGATCGCGAGTGGGCACTAGTCCTTTACTCCCTCTGCAAGCGCCGTGGATACATCCCCCACGGAGAAGGCAATCAGGATAAATCAAGCGAAGGCGGCAAGGTTCTATCTGCCCTTGCGGCCAACAAGGAAGCAATTGCGGAGACCTCGTGCCGCACCGTTGGCGAATGGCTCGCTCAGCAGCCTCAAAGTCGCAATCGTGGCGGCAATTACGACAAGTGTGTAACACACGCCCAGCTTATCGAAGAAACTCATATCCTATTTGATGCTCAACGCTCCTTTGGCTCCAAATACGCTTCGCCGGAATTTGAGGCCGCATATATCGAGGTTTGCGATTGGGAGCGTTCGCGCAAAGACTTCGACCGCCGCACGTACGACCTCGTTGGCCACTGCTCATACTTCCCAACAGAAAAACGAGCTGCACGCTGCACGCTTACGAGCGAACTCGTTTCAGCCTATGGCGCACTCGGCAACATCACCATCATCCACGAAAACGGGACCTCTCGCGCCCTGAGCGCAACGGAGCGCGATGAGTGCATTGCAATCCTGTTCTCGTGCGAGCCAATTCGAGGCAACAAAGATTGTGCTGTTAAATTCGGCGCCCTCAGAAAAGCGCTCGACCTTAGTTCCGGCGATTACTTTAAGGGAGTTCCAGCTGCCGACGAAAAAACGCGCGAGGTGTACAAGCCCAAGGGATGGCGCGTGCTCCGCAATACCCTCAATGCGGCCAACCCCATTCTCCTGCAGCGTTTGCGCGATGACCGTAATCTCGCCGATGCCGTTATGGAGGCGGTGGCATACTCTTCAGCTCTCCCCGTACTCCAAGAGCAGCTTCAGGGGCTACCGCTTTCGGAAGCGGAGATCGAGGCGCTTTGCAGGCTTCCCTATTCATCCAAAGCTCTTAACGGCTATGGCAACCGTTCCAAAAAAGCACTCGACATGCTGCTCGATTGCCTCGAGGAGCCCGAGGTCCTCAACCTTACGCAGGCCGAAAATGACTGCGGTCTGCTGGGGCTGCGCATCGCTGGCGCCCAGCTCGAGCGCTCCGATCGCCTGATGCCCTATGAGACCTGGATCGAACGTACCGGTCGGACAAATAACAATCCCGTCGTCATTCGCTCCATGTCGCAAATGCGAAAAGTGGTCAACGCCGTCTGCCGCAAGTGGGGCGTGCCAAACGAAATCCACGTTGAGCTTGATCGAGAGCTCAGGTTGCCTCAGCGCGCAAAAGACGAGATTGCCAAGGCCAATAAGAAGAATGAGAAAAATCGCGAGCGCATTGCCGGGCAAATCGCTGAGCTGCGTGGCTGCACGGCAGATGAGGTCACGGGCAAACAGATAGAGAAGTACCGCCTGTGGGAAGAGCAGGAATGCTTCGACCTTTACACGGGCGCTAAAATCGAAGTCGATCGCCTAATTAGCGACGACACCTACACGCAGATTGACCACATCCTGCCGTTCTCTCGCACGGGAGAAAACTCACGCAACAACAAAGTCCTGGTCCTCGCCAAAAGCAATCAGGATAAACGCGAACAGACACCTTACGAATGGATGTCCCACGACGGTGCGCCTTCATGGGATGCTTTTGAGCGTCGCGTTCAGGAAAACCAGAAACTCAGCCGTCGCAAAAAGAACTTCCTGCTGGAAAAAGACCTTGATACCAAGGAAGGCGAATTCTTAGCACGCAGCTTCACCGACACCGCCTATATGTCGCGAGAAGTATGCGCTTACCTCGCCGACTGTCTGCTGTTCCCCGATGATGGCGCAAAGGCACATGTTGTTCCTACCACTGGCAGAGCGACCGCATGGCTGCGTCGCAGGTGGGGGCTTAACTTTGGTTCGAATGGCGAAAAAGACCGCTCGGACGATCGTCACCATGCCACCGATGCTTGTGTGATTGCAGCATGTAGTCGAAGCCTCGTGATTAAAACCGCTCGAATCAACCAAGAGACACACTGGAGCATAACCAGAGGTATGAACGAGACCCAACGCCGCGATGCCATCATGAAGGCTCTCGAAAGTGTTATGCCCTGGGAAACCTTTGCGAACGAAGTGCGCGCGGCGCACGATTTCGTCGTACCCACGCGCTTTGTTCCGCGCAAGGGAAAGGGCGAGTTGTTCGAGCAGACGGTCTATCGTTATGCCGGCGTCAACGCACAGGGTAAAGACCTCGCTCGCAAGGCGAGCTCCGATAAGAACATCGTCATGGGCAACGCCGTTGTGTCGGCAGACGAGAAGTCGGTCATCAAGGTGAGCGAAATGCTGTGTCTGAGGCTCTGGCATGACCCAGAGGCCAAGAAGGGACAGGGCGCTTGGTACGCAGACCCCGTCTACAAGGCGGATATTCCTGCACTTAAGGATGGGACGTATGTGCCCAGGATTGCGAAGGCTGCGACAGGAAGAAAAGCATGGAAAGCTATTCCGCAAAATGTATTAAATAGCGCCCCTCTTGAGATATATCTCGGTGATTTGGTTCAAATCGGCAATCAAAAAGGAAGATTCCGGGGAATAAATATCGATACCGTCAGCTGGTCTTTTGTTGACACTCTGTCCAAGCTTCCGGTCAAGATGCCAACAATTGGCAGGCTCAACAATGAAACCATCCCAACCCTAATCAGAGAATTACTTATCTGATCGACTTTATTATTGGCACGCACCCAACAAGCCGGGGCAAAGATCTAGGGGCTCAATCAGGGCCAGTCTATTTAATCTTTGCCTCGCGTTTTCTTATTCTGAATAGACCCCTGATTCGATAATCTAGGGTCTCTTAGTCTTCAGACCGCAGCCTCTCCAAGGTGATACGCTATACAGATGGTTCCGTACGTCGAGCCGCAGGTCTTGAGCACGCGCCCTTCCCCAAGGTGATACGCTGCAGGCTGAGTACTTGTGCGATCACAACGTGTCTTGAGCACGCGCCCTTCCCCAAGGTGATACGCTACGACTGAGGTTGAATATAAGATGCCAGCAGTCTTGAGCACGCGCCCTTCCCCAAGGTGATACGCTGTCCCCGGCTCATGTTGGTTAGTTGTCTATGTCTTGAGCACGCGCCCTTCCCCAAGGTGATACGCTTTCACTTCACCTGTAGGCTCTACATCCTGAGTCTTGAGCACGCGCCCTTCCCCAAGGTGATACGCTTAACCGGGCGGCATGGTGGGCGCGTTATGGGTCTTGAGCACGCGCCCTTCCCCAAGGTGATACGCTGATGGGGATATTGAAATCTCCGAGCGAATAGTCTTGAGCACGCGCCCTTCCCCAAGGTGATACGCTGACACCTTCTCGATCGCCGGGAACATCATCGTCTTGAGCACGCGCCCTTCCCCAAGGTGATACGCTTCGGAGTTCTTCAACCGAATCGCGAGCGCCGTCTTGAGCACGCGCCCTTCCCCAAGGTGATACGCTTAAATGACAGGTTCATTGAAAGCTTAATGCGTCTTGAGCACGCGCCCTTCCCCAAGGTGATACGCTATGTGCGCACAAAAAAGCCCCTTTAACAGGGGCTTTTCTGTTTCAAGCCTCAAAAAAAGAAGACTGATTCGACCTCAGATCTACATCTGCGATTCATTTTTTTCGAGACAAAATGCGTCGACACGTCGCGCTTCACGCAAGAAAAGAGCCGTATTCGGCACAGCGATTTATGTACTTTTCTTCACAATCGAATCAATCCTTAGGCGAAAAAACGCTCAAAAGGACCCGCCTAAATGCTATCCATAGCTACCGTTTACGGAATACTGGCTAACACTCGCCCAAAAAAGTTCGCCCCGCCCAATCCGAGGATTGAACGGGGGTTACTTTACGGGTAAGCCACTTAAGTGGCTCCCCTTGTCTGGAGCCGCGCCCTTCCCCAAGGTGAGCTGCTTTCGACTTAGCTGTATTGTAGCGCTAATGCGGGGAAGGTCGTCGACAAAATGGCCCAACGGACAATACTTATCCAGAGCAAGGCCCACCTCTGCATCAAGAACGGCCTATTGATGATCACCGTGGACGACCGCAGCTCCACCATTCCCCTCGAGGACATTTGGGTCGTCATCCTCGAATCCCATCAAACCACGATGACGGTCGCCTGCATGTCGCAGCTTAACGACGCGGGAATAGGCGTCATGATCTGCGGGCGCGATCATATGCCCAATGGTCTTATGCTCCCCATGGGCGCCCATTCGCGCCATGCGCGCATCGTCGAGGATCAGCTTGCCATGAGCCTTCCGTTTAAAAAGCAGCTTTGGAAACGAATCGTTCAGGCAAAGATACTCAACCAAGCGGCGGTTCTCACAGAAATGGGGTTGTCTGCAGGCCCTCTCCCCTCTTATGCCAAAACCGTTCTTTCGGGCGACACGGACAATCGAGAAGGCGCAGCTGCCTCCGCGTACTTTAAAGCCCTCATTACCGAAGGGACCAGACGTAACAGCATGCAGAGCTCCGCCCTCGATTATGGTTACAGCGTCCTGCGTGCAGGCATCGGAAGAGCAGCCGTTGGCGGTGGATGGCTCGTATCCCAAGGGCTTCACCATCACAGCGTTTACAACGCGTTTAATCTTGTCGACGATCTTATTGAACCGTTCCGCCCTCTCGTCGATCTAATTGTTATGAGCTACGGCGTTGCAGAGCCTTTGGGCCAGCGCGACAAAGCGTTGCTCGCCCGCGTGTTTGAGCACGTCATGACTATCGACGGAAAACGTTGCGGCTGTCAGCAGTGCATAGAGACAACGCTCTCTTCACTCAGAACCGCCGTTCTCGAAAAGGATCCCAAAAGGCTGTTGTTGCCCGAGCTAAAAGGGCTCGAGATGGTAACTGTTGAATAGGGAGGAGCCATGAGAGTTATGAGGTTATTGGTTCTGTTCGATCTTCCAACGGGGAGCAAAGCCGAGCGTCGGCAGTATAGCGACTTTCGAAAGTTTCTGATTAACGACGGATACCATATGGAGCAGTTTTCGGTGTATTCGCGCCTGTTGGTGACTCGCGAATCCGCAGCGGCGCATATCGCTCGCCTTAAGCTGAATCTTCCAAGCGCTGGAGAGGTCACCGTTATCGAAATGACCGAAAAGCAATACGAAGACCGAATGGTCCTTCTGAGCGAGCACAAGGAGCAGCCCGTTGAGCAGGGTGCGCAGTTAACGCTTGTGTTTTGACGTTGCCGCCTCGCACGCGCTTGACCTCCCCGGTCTTGGACGGCTTGCGATGTTGGGCAGCGTGTTTGGCATGGTAGGTGGAGCTTTTGCCTGGTGTCTTGCCCACGCCAAGACCCTTGCGGCGCGACTGCTCCCCAACCCCTATGTGCACATCGCCGTTATGGGGCTTATGCTGTCAGCGATTCTGCTCGCACCCATCCTTATTGGCTGCGAAGTCTTCGGCTTTGGCAACTTGCCGATGTTCTTTATTGCCTGCGTCGTGGCTTATCTGTTCAACATGGACAAATCTATCTACGCCCTGCAGGAGCGGGCGTAGATAGATGTCCAAGCAAGTGGTCTCAACCGGAAACAGCGTCCCACTCTGAGGCTGTATTCCGGGACACGGTTTCCGCTTGGAACGCCATTCGGAAAGCACATCCCGTTCTTTCACGGCGTCTTGGCTATGCAAAGTGCCCTGGCGTTATTCCTCGTACGCGCCCTCAAGCCGCAGCAGCCATTCCTTGCGGTCAAGCCCGCCGGCATATCCGTTGAGCGATCCGTCGGCCGCCACCACGCGATGGCACGGCACAATGATCGAAATGGGATTACGCGCGACCGCGCCCCCCACCGCACGAGGAGACACAACGGGATCCTCGTTTCCCGGTGCACGATGTCGAGCCGCAACACGCTGGGCGATCTCACCATACGTAGCGACCTCGCCACGCGGGATAGAAAGCAGCTCAAACCAAACCTCGCGCTGAAACGCCGTACCAATCATATGCAACGGCGGCGTAAACCGAGGCTCCTGCCCTGCAAAATAAGCATTCAGCCAAGCCCAGGAACGCTCAAGCACCGAAGAAGCCGCACCATTTACCGGGCTCACCGGCGACATGCCACCAGTACCGGAAACCGCATCGGCGCCTTCAACGTGCTCCGCATCTTCTTTGAGAAGCGTGGAGCCAAAATGTTCCTGCCCCTCAAACCAAAGTCCCGTCAGACCGCGGCCATCAGCGGCAAGCAAGATTTCGCCCAAAGGCGAGGCAAACGTCGTCGTGACCACCAGCGGCTCCTTTCAAAACTCCGCACCATAATACCGCGAATTGTGCAGACAACTCCCGCAGATGCGTCCGGACAGACTCGATTGTCCAAGAGAGGGCGTTTTCCCTCTCAATATCGGCCGATACCGAGTCGCAACGCCCAAAACGATGTCCGGCAAAAACGAAGGTGAATGGTTTTCCGAGAAGTGGACGAGTAAAACTAGGGCCCCGAAGCATCCGCATTTTTTAATTGCAAAACAGCAGGATTCATGCGATAAAACCGCAGGAAATGGCGGCCAAAATATGCCGATGCTTCAAGAGTCCAAAATAGGTCGTTCACTTCCCGGAAAACCATTCACCTTCGATTCGCATCAACCCCTAAGCCCTCACAAGCAACAAACACAGGCGCGCCAAAGTTACCGCCTCAACCCCAAAGTTCCCGCAGGCAGCAGGCGCAACAGCGCCGCAGCTGCCGGCGGCGCTCCACAGTCCCAAAAGGCGGCAGGCGCGAAGCGCCGGGGTCGCCGCCGGGACTAGGGCCCGCAACAGCCACGTGCCCCCACATCAGCCCAGCGGCCCCAACCGACAACGACCCCATCGCAGATCGCTTGCAGCAGCGTCGCCGCAGGCGGGGGCTGGGCTTAGTTTTCAGAACACTCCGCAGACCAGTGTGGCGCCTTGTCCGCAGCTCCGAAGGAGCAGGACAAGGCGCCACACATGATCGAGGACGTTCTGAAAACTAAGCCCAGCCCCCGCCGGACAGGTCAACCTACTCGCAGAGCAGCTTAGCGATCTGGACGGCGTTGGTTGCCGCGCCCTTACGGATTTGGTCGCCGCAGCACCAGAAGGTGATGCCACGCGCGGCCTCGGGGTTCGAGATGTCGCGGCGCACGCGACCGACCCAAATCAAATCCTGGTCGGACGTATCCATCGGCATGGGGAAGCGGTCGTGCGCATCCTCGGCAGCCATATCGTCAACCAGCTTGACGCCGGGAGCGGCAGCCAGCGCAGCACGGGCCTCGTCAACCGTAATGTCGCGCTCAAACTCAAGCGTAATGCTCTCGGAGTGCGAGCGCAGCACGGGCACGCGCACGCAGGTGCAGTTCACGCGCAGCTCGGGCAGGTGCATGATCTTGCGGCCCTCGTTTTGCAGCTTCATCTCCTCGGAGGTAAAGCCCTCTTCCTTGACGCCGCCAATCTGCGGAATCAGGTTGCTCGCGAGCTGGGCGGCAAATGCACGCGGCTCGGGAATCTCCTCTCCACGGCCTAGGGCGGCCAGTTGAGCCTCGAGCTCGGCCATACCGGGAGCGCCAGCACCCGAAGCCGCCTGATACGTCGAGACAATCATGCGCTTCACGCCGGCGAGCTGATGCAGCGGCCACGTGGGAACCAGGCCGATGATGGTCGCGCAGTTGGGATTGGCGATAAGGCCGTGATGCCACTTGATGTCGTCGGCATTGATCTCGGGCACGACCAGCGGCACCTCAGGATCCATGCGGAAGGCGTGGCTGTTGTCGACCACGACGGCGCCGCGCTTGACGGCCTCGGGCAGTAGCTCCTTCGCGATGTCGTCGCCGGCGGCTCCAAGCACAATGTCACAGCCCTCAAAGGCCTCGGGACAAGCCTCTTCGATCACGATCTGCTCGCCTCGGAACTCGACGGTCTTGCCCGCAGAACGCGCGCTCGCCAGCAGCTTAAGCTTGCCGACCGGGAACTCCTGCTCGTTGAGGCACTCGAGCATCTGGGTGCCCACGGCTCCCGTCGCGCCCAAAATAGCAACCGTATACTGTTTCATGCTTCCCCCTTTAAAGGTTTTGGCTTTTGCCCGCACGCCGAGCAGGCTGATTATTGTTGCCAGTGTATACAAGAACGGGGCGGGCACGAAACCCGCCCCGTCGAAACGAAACCGAAACGAAACGCCCCGCCGTAGATTTTTGAGACATGACCCAAAAATCCACCGAGCAGCCGCTACTTTTTGAGCGCGACCAGGGTGGGATCGACCGGCGCGGGAGCCTCCAAATCGGAGACCTTCACAATGCCGTTCTCGTCGGAGAAGGCACGGTAAATGGTCCGAATCGCCAGGTCGAAGTCCTTCTCCTCGACACCGATAATGATGTTGATCTCGTCGCAGCTCTGCGAAATCATACGCACGCTCACGCCTGCCTGGCCAAGCATGCCAAACAGATGTCCCGAGATACCCGCGCGGCCGCGCAGGTTACGACCGACGGTCGCGATGAGCGCCAAGCCCTCGACAACCTCGATCTCGAGCGGCTCGACCTCCTGCTGAATGTCGCCCACAAGCGAGTACAGCGAGTCGTGCACATCCTGCTCCTGCACCACAGCGCCAAAGCGGTCGACACCGGTGGGCATGTGCTCGACGGAAACGTCATAGCGTTCGAACACCGAAAGTGCACGGCGCATAAAGCCAACGCGGGGCTTGGTGCGGTCGCGAGCAACGTTGATGGCGACAAAGCCGCGCTTGCCGGTCACGCCGGTAATGATGGGCTCGGCCTCACCCTCGTCAGCCGTCTCGCTAATGATGGTGCCAGGATCCTGCGGCGCATTGGTGTTCTTGATGACCAGCGGAATACCCGCCTCGCGCACGGGGAACACGGCCTCCTCGTGCAGGACACTTGCGCCCATGTACGAAAGCTCGCGCAGCTCCTCGTAGGTAACGCGCGCAATGGGCTGAGCCTCGGGAACAATACGCGGATCGGCAGAATAGAAGCCCGAGACGTCGGTCCAGTTCTCGTACAGGTCGGCACCAAGGCACTTGGCCAGAATCGAGCCGGAAATATCGCCGCCGCCACGGTCGAGCAGCTTGATCTGGCCCTCGCGCGTCGCGCCGTAGAAGCCAGGCATAACGAAGCCGCCCTGCTGACCATACTCCTGCACCAGCTCGGAGGTGCGGTTCATGCTGAGCGTACCGTCATGATGGAACGCCACAACCGTCGCGGCGTCCAGGAACGGTAGGCCCAGGTACTCAGCCATCAGGCGAGCAGTAAAGTACTCGCCGCGGCTCACGAGCTCCTCGGTGGAGTAACCGCCCGAGCGGGCGCGCTCGGCAAAGGCCGCAAACTCCTCGCGGATGGGATAGGTGAGCTCCAGCTCGTCAGCGATATCAAAATAGCGCTGGCCGATGTCCTCGAGTAGCTCCTCGCACGACACGTGATACTTAACGTGCGCGTTAACCAGATAGAGCAGGTCGGTCACCTTGGTGTCGCCCTTAAAGCGGCGACCGCAGGCGGAAACCACCACAAAACGGCGGGCAGGGTCGGCATCGACGATGGCCTTGATCTTCTTGAAGTGTTCGGCGTCGGCGACCGACGAACCGCCAAACTTGGCAATTTTTATCATGGCGTGGAGGTTACCTTTCTAAAAGCCTCTGCAAACCTGTTTTGCGTGCTCTGATACCATGGGTTCACCGATTGGGACCACGGCATCCGAGGAGCACTGTTATATGGGAACTTATCATAGTACACGAGGACGCACTTTATCGTGCTCAAGTAAGGTGGCAATCCGTACCGGCATCGCTCCCGACGGGGGTTTGTTTGTCTCGGACGAGCTCGGCACCCAGCAGGTCGATATCAGCTCGCTTGCAGATAAATCGTACTTTGAAATCGCTCAAGATGTGTTGGGAATGTTACTGAATGATTACACGGCCGAAGAAATTTCGACGTGTGTCGACGAGGCATACCGTGGCACGTTCGCGAGCGAAGAGGTTACGCCGCTCGTCAAACTCGACGCCGCACCGGGCGCCGACGCCCCTCAGACCTATGTGATGGAGCTCTTTGGCGGTCCCACGAGCGCCTTCAAGGACGTCGCCCTGCAGATGCTCCCCCGCCTCATGGCCCGCACCTCTGCCAAGGACGGCGGCGCTGAGCGCATCATGATCGTCACCGCCACGTCGGGCGACACGGGCAAGGCCGCGCTCGCCGGTTTTGCCGACGCTCCGGGCACGGGTATTACCGTCTTTTATCCCGAAGGCAAAGTCAGCCGCGTCCAGAACCTGCAGATGTCCACGCAGGAGGGCGGCAACGTCGCTGTCTGCGGCATCCGCGGCAACTTTGACGACGCCCAGAGCGCCGTCAAGCGTATCTTTGCCGATAAGGAGCTTGCCGAGCGCCTGGAGGCCGCCGGCACGGTGCTTTCGAGCGCCAACTCCATCAACGTCGGCCGCCTGGTGCCGCAGGTCGTCTACTACTTTGCTGCCTATGCGCAGCTGCTGCGCGCCGGCGCCATCGAGGCCGGCGACGCCGTGGAGTTCTGCGTACCGACCGGCAACTTTGGCGATATCTTGGCCGGCTACTACGCCAAGCGCATGGGTCTGCCCGTCGCCAAGCTCGTCGTGGCGAGCGACAAGAACAACGTGCTTGCCGACTTCCTGACCACCGGCGTTTACGACCGTAACCGCCCGTTCTTCACGACCATCTCGCCGTCGATGGACATCCTCATCAGCTCCAACCTCGAGCGCATGCTGTACTTCCTGTCCGATAGCGACTGCGAACTCGTTGCCGGCCTTATGGAGCAGCTGGCACAGACTGGTCGCTACGAGGTTCCCGCCGACCTGCTGGCCAAGATTCAGAGCGTCTTTGGCTGCGGTTGGGCCAGCGAGGACGAGGTCCGCGCTGCCATCAAGAGCTGCTGGGACGCGAACGGCTACGTGATCGACCCGCACACCGCTTGCGGCTATCACGTCTTTGAGCAGCTCGCCCCCGCCGAGGGTGCCAAGGCCCGCGTGCTGCTTTCGACCGCAAGCCCCTACAAGTTCCCGCGCGCCTGCTGCGACGCCCTGGGCCTCGACGTTCCCGAGGATGATTTTGAGGCTATGCGTGTGCTCGAGCAGGCCACCAACACGGTCGCCCCGACCCAGCTCGCCGAACTCGAATCCAAGCCCGTCCGCTTCGAAGACGTCTGCGACGTAGCCGACATGGCCAACTACGTAGAGTCTGCAGCAAAAAAGATGGCTTCCAACTAAACCCCTTATTAAGCGCCGGCGAAAGCCGGCGCACCTTCTTTCATCAGATAACCCCCCGGGATGATGACGAACGCGCACAGCGTGCCTGGCTGTTTAGTTCGTCGCGAGTTCCGCACGCAAAGGAAAGCACTTAATGTGCTTTCCGTCTTGCGCAGGACTGCCCAAGCAGCGAACTAAACAGCCAGGCACGCCAGGAGGACCCACATGATCAAAATCACCGTCCCAGCCACGAGCGCAAACCTAGGCATCGGCTACGACACCCTCGGCATGGCCGTTAGCCTCTACTCGCACTTCACCTTCGAGCGCGCCGACAAGCTCAGCATCACGGGCTGCCCCGAGGAGTTCCAAAACGAGAATAACCTGGTCTATGTGAGCTTTGTCGATGCTCTGGCCGCGTGGGGCGAGCCGGCTTTTCCCGTTGCTATCGACATTCAGACCGACGTGCCCGTCGCCCGTGGCCTGGGTTCCAGCTCCACCTGCGTCGTCGCCGGCATTATGGCCGCCGCCGCACTGACAGGCCACACCGTCGACCGCGCTGAGCTCGTCCGCATTGCCACCGAGGTCGAGGGCCATCCCGATAACGTCGCCCCTGCCATCCTGGGCGGCGCCGTCTGCTCCTTTACGCCGACCGATTCGCTCCCCCAGTGCCTGCGCTACGAGGTGAGCGATCGCCTGCGTTTTATTACCGTAATTCCGCCCTACGAGGTGCATACGAGCGAAGCGCGCAAGGTTGTGCCGCAGGAGATTCCACTCTCCACCGCCGTATGGCAAATGGGCCGCATCGCCGGCATGACGCGCGGCCTGGAAACCGGCGACCTTGACCTGATTGCCGCCGCCAACGACGACCGTATCCAGGAGCCCT
The DNA here is from genome assembly GCA_900540975.1 of uncultured Collinsella sp. Taxonomy (GTDB): domain Bacteria; phylum Actinomycetota; class Coriobacteriia; order Coriobacteriales; family Coriobacteriaceae; genus Collinsella. The sequence goes on along the minus strand of UQHY01000031.1, from coordinate 1,363 downwards.
ATCGCCGCCGCCTCATCCCCGACTACAACGCCGTGCGCGACACCTGCCTTAACGGAGGCGCCAAGACCATCTGGATCAGTGGCTCCGGCTCGACCCTCATGGCCGTGACTGACGACACCATCGTGGCGAAGTTCCTGCAGGTCAAGCTGCGCGAGCAGTTCCCTAAGTGTGACACGCATATTCTGACGTGCGACACCGAGGGCGCTCAAATCGAGTACCTGTAGCGCCCTGCCTCATTGCTCTCACCGGTCCCCTTGGGGCTTCCCCTGAAAACGTCCTCGATCATGAATTGCCCCGTCGTGCGCTTCGCGCGACGGGGCAATTCGATCTGCGGATTGTTTTCAGGGGAAGCCCCAAGGGGACCTGCGCAGCCTCGACAGGATAATCGCATTCGCTGATTTAATCTTGTGCTCCAACGGAGCCACAGACGAGAGGCCTTCGCGCTGCGGAATAATTTTGAGGGGAACACCCCGACCATCCCTGCGTTTACCTTGCTGAGGATGTCTACAGGGACCCACGCTTTGAAGGGGCGCCGGGCAGATAGGGGCTTTTTAGGTTACATAATAAACTGTTTATCTATGCTACTATTTAACTAGGCATCGCAGTATGGAGGTGGTCAAAGTGTTACGCACACTCAAAGCTTCGTTTTTCCTCTCGATACTTTTGATATTACCGATATGTTTCTCGTTTAGCCCTTCGACTGCTTATGCTGCAGAAAGCGATGCTGTCGCAATTTCTGGCGCAACCCAAGATTTTGATTTAACGAAAGGTCCCGAGCAGTCTCATCAAATCAAGCTTAAGGATGGGACCGTTGCAGTAATAGGAATTAAAAAAACCAATGAACCCAGCCTGATATGGGACAGTTACTACAACAACGCATCTGGAACTTGGACTATCTATTACAACAGTCCTTTTATTTATCGCGAATTCAAGATCAAGATAGCGAACTCGCTCATTACCAGCGCTTGGGGACAAAACTATACGACTATCGGCTGTACGGTAACTAACGAGTCCTTTATATGGAACTCGAAACAGGCGACATATCGACTCAACTATGAATCGATGGGGATAACGTCCGGTATCGCCGTGTTGCAAGCGACCATGGAAGGCAGCACGCTCCACACCTATGCAAACTAGACTCACATCAATTGAGGAAGTTCAATGATCCCAATTCCTGCACGCTCAGACATTATGATCGCTCTCGTTTGGATTCTCTTCGGAGTGCTTATTTGGCGTATCTGCAAATGGGTTAAAAACAAGAAATAGTTGATAAAACGTATATGCCATTTATGCGATGCTTGGGGCCGTTGTTGGCGCCGGAATAATTTAGCCAAATATAGTCGGCCGAGATTGACCAATCCCG
>UQHY01000030.1:0-25791 GCA_900540975.1 uncultured Collinsella sp. | reverse complement strand
GACGGCCGGGATGGTGGGGCGCGTTTCTAACGAAGCCGTAACGGCCGTTGGGCTCTTTTGGAGCCAGCCTTTAGTTTGCAGGTCAGGCACCTAGTGCCTGACCTATTTTGTTTTTAATCACCATGATTATGTTGCTTACAGCAACAACGTCCCCGCTCGATGTAATTACCGAATCAAAACGTGTACATCAGCCGCAAAAATCGACATTTTTCGACATGTTTGGAGGCTAATGTACACAAATGCAGAATCCAGCGCAGCCCAGAGGCGCCCTCCACATGTCTGGACTCTCTATGGCTTCGCTGGATAGACATCGCCGGAACGGGTATAGTATCGAAAGTTTTGTCGTTTACCAGCGGGGGAGTCCTGTGGGCATCAAAAAGAAGATCAAAAAGGAGCTTATCGGCACTTCCGATTACCCGTCGAATAAGATCTTTACGATCTCCAATTTCATTACCTTTACGCGCCTGGTCCTCACGCTCGTTTTTTTGTACCTGTTTGTGACGGACAACAACCGCGTTATCGCCATCGTGATCTATGCCATCGCCGCCTCCACCGACTGGATGGACGGACAGATAGCCCGCATGACCAAGACGGTCTCGTGGCTCGGCAAAGTCATGGACCCCATCTGCGACCGCGCGCTCTTGTTTACGGGAGTTCTGGGTCTGGTGGTACGCGGCGAGTTGCCCATCTGGGTCTGCGTACTCATCATCGGTCGCGATATCTATCTGGGTATCGGCTCGCTCATCGTGCGCCATTACCACCCTCGCCCCATCGACGTCGTCTTTCCCGGCAAAATTGCCACAGCGCTGCTCATGACCGGCTTTTCATTCATGTTGTTGGGCATCCCTGTCATCGATGGCTGGAACCTGCTGCCCTCCACGTTTACGGCGTTTCCGGGTCTTAACGGTAGCTCGGTGCCGCTCGGCATCTTCTTTGTCTACGGCGGCGTGATCTTCTCCATGCTCACCGCCGTCATTTACTCCGTTAAGGGCGGAATGGCCATTAAACAGGCCGTCGCGCATCCAGAAGACGAGGACGTCGACTTTCTCAACCCCGAAATCGAAGACTGATTCATTGGGGTATGATTACGTACGGTTCATTCCTTGCGGCATGTCCGCGTTAAGTTAGGGGTTGTCATGGACAACATGGTTAACAATATGCCTCAGAACGATAAGACCGCGGACGCCACCTGCGTTTTCCGCGTTCCTTCGAGCGATGTCACCGTTCCCGACCTTATGGCCAACGTGCGCATCACCGCCCCCGTTCTATCCATCGTCAAGGGTCCGCAGACCGGTGCCGCCTTTGAGCTCGAGGATGACTGCACCACGATCGGCCGCGATCCGGCAAATGGAGTCTTCCTCAACGACATGACGGTATCGCGCAGCCACGCACGCATTATTCGCGAGGGGCTGGGCGCTCGTATCGAAGATCTTGGCTCGCTCAACGGCACTTGGGTCGACGGCGCCATCGTCAATGCCGCCCCGCTGCACGACGGTTCTTCCGTTCAGATCGGTACGTTTACGCTCATCTACCACGAGAGCACGCCGGAGCGCATCGAAACCGGTGAGTAGGTAATGGCCGAACGCAACTATCTGAGTATCGGCCAAGTCGTCAACCTACTTCGAGGCGCATACCCCGATCTTTCGAACTCAAAAATCAGATTTTTAGAAGATGAGGGGCTCATTACCCCTCATCGTACGCCTAAGGGTTACCGTCAGTACTCAAAGGAGGACGTTGATCGTCTGGAGGTCATTCTGCATCTGCAGAAGACCCGCTACATGCCGCTCAACGTCATTAAACAGCGCCTGGAAAATGCCACCGACTTGTCCACGCTCGCCTACGAGGTTGGTTTGTTGTCCGATGTTCCGCTCAAGACGGAGCCCAAGGAGACCAAGCAAAAGCTGCACCCCATCGAGACGATCCCCGACATGTTGGGCGTCGATATCTCGTTTATCCGTTCTTTGGCCGAAAACGACCTCATTCGCATCATCAAGAGCCCGCAGAACCGCGAACTTGTCGATGGCCGAGATTTCCCGATTATCCGTTACTGCTCGGAGCTGTCGCGTTTTCACATCGAGCCGCGCAACCTGCGTCAGTATGTGTCGTCGGCCAACCGTGAGTCCTCGATGTTTGAGCAGGTGCTCGTGAGCATGCTCGGCATGGATACCTCCGATGACGAGCGCGACGCCAAGCTCGAGCGCGCTTTTAAGAAGCTGCACGACCTCACCGAGGGTGTGCACACCGCGCTCCTTAAGAACCGTGTCTTTGAGTCGCTCAACGCCGTGGTCGAGGATGCTGACATCGATGCGCTAGACGAGGAGATAGCACGCTCCGAATCAACGAAGGCCAAAAGCGAAGAAGCCGGCACCCCCGCGGTCGCTGCGCGCGAGGATTCGATCGTGCAGCCGCTTAAGGTTGTTATGCCTTCGCATTCTGGCACCACCACCGCGGGTAAATAACTGCCGTCACCAACCCGGCAACCATGAAAGGTCACGCAATGTACGACTTCGAATCTCAAATCGTCGACATCCCCGACTATCCCGAACCCGGAGTCGTATTTAAGGACATCACGCCGCTCTTTGGCAATCCCGAGGCTCTGAAGGCCATGGTCGATGCGCTCGCCGAGCATTTTGCCGGCATGGGTATCACTAAGGTCGTCGGCCCCGAGGCTCGTGGCTTTATGGTGGGCGTGCCCGTGGCCGTCGCCCTGGGCGCCGGCTTTGTTCCCGCACGTAAGCCGGGTAAACTCCCTCGTAAAACGGTGAGCGCAAGCTACGAACTCGAGTACGGAACGGATTCCATCGAGATCCACGCCGACGCTATCAGCTCTAAAGATACCGTGTTGATTCTGGACGACTTGGTCGCGACGGGCGGAACTGTCGAGGCAACAGGTAAACTGGTGCGAGATATGGGCGCAAAGCTCGTGGGCTACGGTTGTATCCTTGAGCTTGCGTTTCTCAACCCGCGCGATAGGCTCACGTCGTCTGATGACGATGTTGAGCTCTTTAGCCTGGTGACGGTAGACTAGCCGTTACCCCTAGTATTGGAAAGGAAGCTTCATGCGCACAGCAAACACGCACAGAAACATGGCACGCTGCGCTGCTACGGCAACCCTCGCTTGTGTTTTGGGCCTGGGCCTCTCGGTTCCGGCCTACGCCGATACCGCATCCGATCTTGCCGCTGCCCGTACCAAGCTCGAGCAGATTGGCACCCAAACCCAGCAAATTCATGAAGAACTCTCCGCACAGACGCAGGAACTTGATCAGACTGCCGGCGAAATTACGCAAAAGCAGCAAGATATTGCCGACGGTCAGGCAAAGCTTTCGAGCTACGTCGCCGGTGAGTACAAGACCGGCGGCCTGAGTCTCCTTCAGGTTCTGACGGGCGTCGACGATCTGGGCGACATGCTCAACCGTCTGTTCTACTACGGCAAGGTTTCCGACAAGCAAGCCCAGACCATTCAGGAGGTCAAGGACCTTAAGCAGCAGCTCACCGATAAGCAGGCCGAGCAGGAGAAGAACGTCGCCGCGACGCAGAAGAAGGTCGACGAGCTCAATGCCCAGCAGGCTGAGGCTCAGAGTGTTGTGAACTCCCTGGATTCACAGCTGCAGGCCGAGCTTGCTGCCGAGGCCGAGGCCAACGCCGCGCTGCAGGCTGGCATAAATGCCAGCACCGCCGAAAAGGCCACGGTGAGCAACGACACCGCCGGTACGACCGAGAACACCAACAATGGTGGCGGCACGACCAACAATGGTGGCGGCAACACGCCCGCGCCTGCTCCCGCTCCTGCTCCCACGCCGCAGCCCGTGACGCCCGCTCCGGCTCCGACGCCTTCCGCACCGAGCCAATCCGTTGACGGCGGTTCCGTTGTTTCGCGCGCCTACAGCAAGCTCGGTTATGCGTATTCCTGGGGCGGTATTGGACCGAACAGCTTTGACTGCTCCGGCTTTGTAAGCTACTGCCTCACCGGCCGTTATTGCCGCCTGGGAACCACGGGCACCTTCATGGGATGGACCCGCGTATCCGATCCCCAGCCTGGCGATGTCGTGGTTAACTCTTACCACACCGGCATCTACATTGGTAACGGCCAGATGATCCATGCTTCCGACTACAGCACGGGCGTTATCATCAGCTCCGTTGCCGCCGGCATGAACAACAACTACATTTTCGTTCGCTACTAAGTGTAGTAGCTCAGCAAACGAAGGTGGACCTCGCATCCTTGGGGAGCGAGGTCCATTGTTTTATCGCGGCAGCCCGTTTTGCGTGTAAGCAACAATCTAGTTTTGAATACTAGATATACACAGCATCTGTCGAAAAGATAGCTATAATTGTTGAGGAGCAACTAGAAAGGACCCTCAATGAGCTGGGCACTCATCTCAGATTCGAGCTGCAATCTTCGTGATTGGCAACCGACTGCATCCCATACCACCTTTGCATTCGCACCCCTCAAAATCCGAGTAGGGGAGCGCGAATTTGTCGACGACCTTTCGCTCGATGTTCACGAGCTTAATGTTGCCATTCAGTCGGAAGCCAGCGCATCATCGAGCGCCTGTCCAAGCGTAGGGGAGTGGGCTGGGCTCTTTAAGCTCGCCGACAAGACGATCTGCATGCCAATCTCGGAGGGTGTCTCTGGAAGCTATAACGCTGCCGCTACGGCACGCGATATGGTACTTGCCGAGGAGCCCAATCGTCAGATTCACCTGGTCAATTCGCGGGCAGCGGGCGGCAAGATGGACCTGATCTTCTTGCTGTTTGATCGATATCTTGCAAGTAACCCGGACGTTTCCTTTGAGGACGCCTGCGCTTACTTCGATAGCCTCGAGCAAAACAGCAAGATCCTCTTTAGCCTGTGCAATTACGAGAACCTGGCAAAGGCCGGACGCATTCCTAAGGCAGCCGGCGTCATCGCCAACAAGCTCAATATCCGCATTTTGGGAACGGCGAGTGAGGAAGGCGAGATTAAACTCGTCGGCCATACGCGTGGCGCGAAAAAGATGCTCTCCAAGATTATCGACACCATGGAGGCCGAGGGATTCACCGGCGGCGAGGTCATCATCGATCACGTTGAGAACGAAGCTGGAGCCCAGGCGCTTGCCGACCGCATTGTCGAGCACTGGCCCGGCTCCAAGACGATTATCATGCCCTGCAACGGTCTGGATTCCTATTATGCCGAGATGCACGGCCTCATCATCGGCTACGGCATGGGCGTAGCTTCGGGCCGATAATGTCCAATTAAACAAACACGCGGGCGGGATAAGGGCCAGTGGCTCTTTATCCCGCCCGTCTTATACCTCGGTTAGCTATTAAACCCATTGAACTTGAGGTAGCTCATCAGATACGCCTTCGAAACAAAGGACGAAACCGCGCTGCGCACAAGCAGCGACTCACGCGTAACCTGATGTGCCGTATCGGGAACCGGCGTCTGCTCGACGGAAAATGCCGCTCGAATCGATGCCTCGAGCTGATCGACCACATAATCGAAAGCGGTCGGCGCATCGTAGCTCAAACGCTGAATGTTAAAGAGCGCCTGGACTGCCGCGATGGGAAGCACCTGCTTAAAGATGCAGATGGCAATCAAGCGCGCGATCTGCTCACGACCATACTGCTTTTTAACGGGAGCAGGAACGAGGCCGACCTTCACATAGTTATTGATCATCGAAGGCGTTATAACAGGCTGCTCCACGCAAATGGAAAGCGGCTCCATCCAGAGTGCGACATACTCAATGACCTGATCACGGTAGAGCGTCACATTCGGCAGTTGGTCATAACGCGGAAGGCTCAACGTGTTGAGCTTACGCACCGTATCGGACTGGATAAATGCATCGGGTAGCACCGTTGGTTGAATATCCTCAGGCTTAATGCTGACCGATGTATCGGACATCGGGATAACGTGTTTAGCGTGGTTCATTAGAGGCCTCCGTTCGTATCTATTTTCTATTCTAGATGATGTGGTTTTGCAAACCACGTAAGAACGACCATTCATATAGCTCTTACGAAGAGATTCCCAAAATCAATACCAAAACGCCCCCGGATCTAAAAGCATTTGCTCATCAATCCAGGAGCGCATATCAAAATATAGAACAACCTTACATAAGATATATTATCGTACTTATCCGCGTAGAAAAGCGTATGCGCTGGTAGCCGCTATGGCTCCGTCCGAAACGGCGGTCACAACTTGACGTAAACGCTTGGAGCGGATATCGCCGGCGGCAAATAAGCCAGGCGTGCGGGTGGCCATCGATTCGTCGGTCACAATACCGCCGTCGGGCGCCAGATCAACCAGATGCTCTACGAGCTCAGTATGGGGCTGCGTGCCAGCAAAGACAAAAATGCCAAACGAACCAGGATCAAAGGACTCGGAATAAGTGCCACCCGTAGCGTTGTCCTTAAAGGTGATAGTCGTGGGCATGGCCTCGCCCGAAAGTTCCACAATACTAGTTTGGTACCTAACTGAAATATTATCTTTTGCGAGCACCTTTTGAACTACGCCATCGGGAGCACGGAACTGATCGCGGCGCAAGACGATGCTCACGCTGCTGGCGATTTCTGACAAGAACAGGGCTTCCTCGCAGGCAGCATTACCGCCACCGATGACAAAGACCTGTTTACCGCGAAAGAACATGCCATCGCACGTCGCGCAATAAGAAACGCCACGACCGCGATACGTATCCTCGCCAACAAAACCAGCAGATCGCGGCGTGGCACCCATGCAAGCGATAACGCTCGAGGCCAGCGTATCGCCCATATCGTGATGCACCGTAAACAGCGCCACATCCGCATCGTAATCGATACCCGCAACCATGCTCCATGCAACCTGTGCTCCCAGGCCCTCTGCATGTTGCTGAAACCGCTCGCCGAGTTCGGCGCCACTCAAGAGCGGAATGCCCGGATAGTTCTCGACCTCATTGGTTGTGGCGATCTGTCCTCCCGACATACCTTGCTCAATCACGGTCGTCGTTAGGTTGGCGCGCGCGCGTAAAAGGCCGCCGCAGTAGCCCGCAGGCCCGCCGCCGATAATCGCAACATCGATCGGCTGATGAGTAGTCATGAAAAGACCTCCTGTCGAAAGATTGGCGTTCTTTGCGCTCATACCCAAATTTATGCGAACGTGACACTCATGCACTACAATGATTCTCTGTGAAACAAAGATGAAGGGGAGATATCGATGGATCAGACGCAGACGAGCGATGACGCTCCCCTGCTCACGCACAGCACTCCCCAATCGGGACAAACCACGCTCTTGGCTCAGCAAAAACCTCTCGTGACTATCGTGCACGCCTCGGTCGGCTCGGGCCACAAGGCCGCCGCAAATGCGATTGCGCAGGCATTCGACCACATCCGCGGCACCAATGGCATCCCCGAGGATGTTGAGATTGAAGTGCTCGATATCCTTGATTTTGGACGCATAAAATTCGACGGCAACAAAACGGCCGCCTCGTTTACCGGCGCCACGCGCCCAATCTATGACTTGACCTGGCGTTATACCCTTACCGGACACCTGCTTTGGGGCGGTGGCACGGCATGGTCGCGCATCATGTTCCCCGCATTTAACGAATACGTTCGAACTCGCAGGCCCATTGCCGTGGTAGCCACACATATCACGGCAGCCAACGTCGCCGTCGGCGCGCGCGTCATTACGGGCATCGACTATCCCGTCATTTGCGTACCGACCGATTACGAGGTCGAGGGTTGGTGGCCCCATAAGGACACCGACCTGTTCTGCGTGGCAAACGAGTTTATGGCCGAAACACTCCGACCCCGTAAGGTTCCCGAGGCAAAGATTCGCATTACGGGCATCCCCATTCGCGCCGGGTTTGATACGGACTACAACCGCGAGGAAGAACTCGAGAAGTTCAATCTCCCCACAGACAAGCTCGTTGTGCTGGTGATGGCCGGCGCCAGTTTGCCTCAACCGTACGTTCGCTTTCGCGCGGAGATGGACCGCACCCTCCCCTTCCTGCGCAGTTTCGAGGACATGCACTTTGTCTTTTTGCCGGGCAAGGATGCCGAATATGCCACCCGTCTCAAAACGCTCTTCGACGCCATGAGACTCGAGAACGTCACGGTTCTTGACTACGTCGATGACATGGCGGCGCTTATGCACGGCTGTGACCTGGCAATCCTCAAATCTGGCGGACTCACTGTTACCGAATGCCTGTGCGCACACCTGCCTATGATTCTGCTGGGCAAGTCATATGGCCAGGAAAAGGCCAACACCACCATGCTCACCGGCATGGGCGCCAGCATGCATGTCACGACCGCACGCGAGCTCATCGTGACACTGCGCCATCTCCACGATCATCCCGAATCGCTCAAGGCTCTGCTCATCAACGGCGAAGTGCTGCGCCGTCCACACGCAGCCGAGGATATCGCCATCGCAACCATGGAACTTGCAGGCAAGCCCCAAAAGCGCAAACGAGCCTTCTGCCGCTTCTACTGGGGCGAAAAACCTGCGCATATCCGCTAGCCGAAAGTTCGCTGCTCGGCGGGAGCCGCCCATATATCATTCCATGCTCAAACATTCTCGCGGGGCGCTCGCATCCCTCCCGCCCACCTCTCACACATATCATTCCATGCTCAAACATTCTCGCTTCGCTTCGCTCGCTGCGAAACTGCGCGTGGAACGATATGTGTGAGAGGTGGGCGGGCGTCTACTCGCTTGAAAACAATAATCAATCTTTCTGATATGCAGATGCGACAAAGGAGCAATCCCTTTGCCGCATCTGCAAACTGCAATTAATTACTTTGGTTCACCTTTGCAGCTTCTAATGTGAGGATCCGGCGCAGCTTGTAGTGCGTAAACGCAGCTGACCGGCCCGACCCGCCTATATATCGTCCCACGCGCAGTTTCGCAGCGAAGCGAGAATGTTTGAGCATGGGATGATATATAGGCGGGTCGGGCCGGTCAGCGGAAAGTACGTAAACGACTAGGATACGCCGCTAGAACCGAAACCGCCGGCTCCTCGATCAGTTTCGTCTAGTTCTTCTACTTCTACGAGATTGACCGTGGGGACTTCTTGGATGACGAGTTGGGCGATGCGGTCGCCTTTGTTGATCTGGATATTGTTGGTGGGATCCAGGTTGATGAGGATGATCTTAAGTTCTCCTCGATAGTGGGCGTCGATGAGACCGGGCGTGTTGACTATAGACAGGCCCTGCTTAATGGCTAGGCCGCTGCGGGGCTGGACAAAGCCAGCGTAGCCATCGGGCAGTGCAATGGCCAAGCCAGTGGAGACCAATCGGCGCTCAAAGGGCTTGAGGGTGCAGTCTTCGTTGGCGCGGAGGTCAAGACCGGCATCCGTGGGATGTGCGTATTTGGGAAGCTCGACCGTGGGATCGAGACGCTTAATGTTAACGGTAATGTTGGACATGAAATCACCTTAGCTTGTCGAGCTCTTGCAAAAACTCGTCGACGTCTTTGAAATCGCGATAGACCGAGGCAAAGCGAATGTATGCCACCTTGTCGATCTTGGCCAGGCGCTTGAGCACCATATCGCCCAGTTCATGGGACGTTACAGCCGTCAGCGTACGCGAACGCAGCTCCACCTCGATATCATCGATGATCTCGTTGAGCTTTTTCGTATCGATATCGCGCTTAATCGTGGCACGCATCAGGCCGACCAGCAGCTTGTTGCGATCGAACCGCTGCTTTGACCCGTCGGATTTGATGACCTCGATGGGATCTTCACAGCGCTCGAACGTCGTAAAACGATAATTGCACGAACAGCATTCGCGACGACGCTTGATCGTATTGTTCGACTCCTGCATACGGGAATCGACAACGCGGGTATGTGCCTTGCCGCATTTGGGACAGCGCATGGTACCTCCTCTTAAACGATAACAAGGGTACCATGCGACCGAGCGGAAATCTTACGAACGAGCCGGAACTTTCAGAACTGCACCAGCATCAAGAGAGCCGTGGTCGAGATGATTGACGCTACGAATCATGTCGGAGGTCTCCTGCGTGGAAAGGCCATCGATGGGATGCTCTTGGGCAAGCGACCACAGGGAATCGCCGGACTGCACACGAACCGTCTCGTAGGTAACGTTGGCTACGGAATCGGCATATGCAGCGTGACGAGCAGAAAAAACTGACGTGGCGAGCACGAAGAACAGGGTGAACGCTACAGCAACAGCAACAATCGTCGAGGCTTTAAGGGCAACAGGAGCCAAAGCAACGGACGCACGCTGGGTACGGACAGGTTTAGTGGCAACGGCCTGAAAATGAGACCGGCCGCCCTTCACGACCGTGAAGGCAGGCGAGGCGGGCGTCTCAAGCTTAAGAGCGAGGTTTCCCTGGACCATATCCGCTGCGTTCATTCTGTTCTCCTCTCGTTTGTTTTGACGAGAACTGTTTTATCAAGCCGCGGGGACAAAAAAGTCTAGCGCGGGAACGAGTGTTCGGTTATTATTATCTTCGAACAGTTGTTCCTGTCAAGCAAAATAGAACATTTGTTTGGTATGGGTAGAGAGGAATCCCTGATGGCTCGCAAAATTACCAAGCGGCAGCAGCAAATTTACGACTTCATCAAGGAATATCAGCAGGAGAAGGGCTATCCGCCCAGTGTGCGCGAGATGGCTTCGGCTGTGGGCCTTTCCTCCCCTAGCACCGTACATGCGCATCTCTCCGCACTCGAAGCACGCGGCTTGCTCAAGCGTGACGCCACCAAGCCTCGCGCTCTCGAGCTCTTTGACGAGGACGGATCTTCCGTATCCATCTCAAAGTCCGATGAGCCCACGGCGCCCCGCGGAACCGTATCGCTTCCTCTCGTAGGTCGTGTCGCTGCAGGGATTCCCATCCTTGCCGAGCAGAATATCGAGGACACCTTTACCATCCCAACCGAGATTGCAACGGACCAGGGGTCATTTATCCTCGAGGTCCACGGCAATTCGATGATTAACGTCGGCATCTATAACGGCGATTACATCATCGTTCGCGAGCAGAAGAGTGCCATGAATGGCGAGATTGTCGTAGCCATGATCGATGGTTCCGCAACAGTCAAAACATTCTATAAGGAGCAGGGACGCGTTCGCCTGCAGCCCGAAAACGACACTATGGAGCCTATCTACGCGACAAATCCCACGATTCTGGGCAAGGTCGTCGGTTTGATGCGCCGGTTTTCGTAATGCAAAAACGCATCACGGTCTTTGATACCATTCGCGGGTTTACCATGCTGTCGATGGCGGGATTTCATACCTGCTACGACCTTGCCTACCTATATGGTTTTAAGATGCCCTGGTTTACCCAGACCATCTTCCAGGACGTCTGGCGTGCCAGCATCAGTTGGGTGTTTTTGTTTATTGCCGGCTGGATGTGCACCCTCTCGCGCAACAACATTAAGCGTGCCACCAAATATGCCGCTGCCGCTTTGGTCGTATGGATTGCAACGACGCTCGTCTCGGTCGATGACTCGGTAAACTTCGGCATCATTTTCTGCATGGCGGCGTGCACCGCCATTGTCGCACTCGCGCGTCCGGTTCTCGATAGGGTGTCGGCAGCATGGGGTATAACCATTTGCCTCATACTCTTTGCCTGTACCTGGAGCATTCCTAAAGCGGTCTACCCTATCCCCTATCTAACTTGGCTGGGGTTCCCAGGTCCAGACTTTGTCTCTGGCGATTACTATCCACTCGTACCATTCTTTTTTATGTACCTCGCAGGCTACTTTGCCGCCCGCACGGCACAAAAAACAAACTGTGAGGCACCGGCATGGGCCTATGAGAATCCCATCCCGGCGCTCGCAAGCCTCGGACGCCATGCACTGCCGTTCTACCTGCTTCATCAACCGATTATCTTGGGTGTATTGGAGCTGATTTATTCCGTTCGGTAACGCTCAAGACGTGGTGCGATACGGGCCGGAAGCTTTGCCACAATACGAACGCCGTCCTCAAGATATTCCTCGTGCAGAAGGGTTCCCTGTTCGTGCACGAGCGTGATTAACGCGCCCTCTCGATATGGAATATCGGCCGAGAGTAACACGTCCGTAGCAGCCGCTTCACGAGCGATACGATCGACTAAGTCATCAAGACCCTCACCCGTCTGAGCCGAGAACAGCACCGCCTCGGGATAGCGCCGGCGGAAGCTCAAGCGATCTACGCTATCGAGCAGATCAATTTTATTGAACACGGTAAGCGTCAGGCGCTCACCGGCACCAATCTCGTCAAGGACACGATCAACCGCTTCGAGCTGACGCTCGTAATCCTCATCGGAAGCATCTACAACTTTAAGAATCAAATCGGCGCCGAGCACCTCGGAAAGCGTAGATTTAAACGCGTCGACCAGGCCATGGGGCAGCTTTTGAATAAAGCCGACGGTATCGGTGATCGTCATGCCACGACCACCGGGCAAACGGTACGAGCGCGTTGTTGGATCGAGCGTGGCAAACAGCTTATCCTGCGAAAGTACCGTGGATCCCGTCAAACGATTTAGCAGCGTCGACTTACCGGCATTGGTGTAACCAGCCAGCGCCACGCGAAACGCCGGCGATTCAATACGGCTTTTCGATTGCACATCGCGACGTTGCTCAACCTGCTTTAGTTCGCGTCGAAGCGCAGCGATCTTATTGCGAATCAGGCGACGGTCGACCTCGAGCTGGCTTTCGCCCTGACCAAAACGCGAGCCAATACCGCCACGCGTCTGTTCCTTAGCAAGATGGCTCCACATACCTCGCAGACGAGGCAGCAGGTACTGCAGCTGTGCCAGCTGCACCTGTAAGCGGCCCTCACGCGTCTGGGCATGCAGGCCAAAGATATCCAAAATCAATGCGGTACGGTCAATAATCTTGACCGGTTCGCCCACGGCCTTCTCCAGATAAGACTGCTGCGAAGGAGTCAGGTCGTCGTCGAAGATAACAACATCCGCATCCATGCGATGCACCAAACCGCACAGCTCCTCGACCTTGCCAGAGCCGATAAACGATTTGGGATAAGGCTTGACCAGGCGCTGCGACAAGCGTGCCACGCATTGGGCTCCAGCAGTGTGAGCCAAGCGCTCGAGCTCGTCGAGCGAACGGTCGAGCGGCCAGACGTTATCGCGCCACTCAACACCAACCAAGATGGCGCGCTCAGGTTCAGGCGCCGTGGGGACCAAAGGAAAACGAGCCATTAGGCAGCCTCGATGCGATGGTAAATATCATTAACGACCTCATCGATCGTAAACTCATCCATATCGAACCACACGATGCGATCGTCACGTTTAAACCAGGAAAGCTGGCGCTTGGCATAGCGACGTGAACGCATCTTGATAAGCTCACGGGCCTCATCCATGGTAATAGCGCCTCGCAAGGCATCAATAATCTCTTTGTAACCGATTGCCTGCATCGACGTCAGTGCATCACCCAAGCTCTGATCCATAAGGCCACGGACCTCATCAACCAGCCCCTGCTCAAACATAAGGTCGACACGCAGGTTAATGCGCTCATAGAGCACTTCACGGCTACGCGTCAGACCAAACCACAAGGCATGATAACGCTCGCGCGGAACACTGAATTTCGACTTCTGCTGGGCATATGACACGCCGTCATCGTGCATCTCGAGCGCACGAATCACACGACGCACGTTATGGGGATGAATCACGGCAGCCGATTCCGGGTCGCGCTCGGCAAGCAGGGCATGCAATGCTTCCTCGCCAATGCGCCCGGCAAGCTCCTGATATCCCGCGCGGCGTTCGTCCTCGAGTTCTCCCGAAGGAAAATCCATTTCATCAAGTGCAGCCTTGAGATACAAACCCGTACCGCCGCAAAAGACCGGAAGCCGTTGCTCACCAAGCAAACGCTCGATATGCGCTCGGGCATCCGACTGATAGAGCGCAGCAGAATATGCGACACCAGGATCCACGATATCGACAAGGCACAGGGGCACTGAGCACTCCTCGGGCATCATCTTGGCCGTACCAATGTCCATACCGCGATAGATTTGCATCGCGTCACACGACAACACTTCAGACGACAGACGAGCAGCCAAGCGGTCGGCAACATCACTCTTGCCGACCGCCGTCGGACCGACGATCGCTACGGCAGAAAGGCTTGCACCGGGGGAAATCATTAGCGAGGCTCGCCCACGACGGAGCCAGATAGATACCACGTCTTGGCAACATCAACATCGACGTCGACGATTTTGCCGATAAGTTGATCGATGCTATAGCCAGCAGGAATCGGCGCATGCACCGTCTGGTTCTTGGGGCTCTTGCCCAGAAGGACAGCGTCGTTCTTCTTGCTCGTACCCTCAATAAGTGCAGGCACCACGGTGTGAAGCTCACCCTGGTTATACTCATGCGCCGTCGTCTCGATAACCTTGACCAGACGGTTAAAGCGCTCAAGGATAACCTCATGCGGGGTGGGATCATAAATCTCAGCTGCCGGGGTACCCGCACGCTTGGAGTAAATGAAGGTATAGGCCTGGGCGTAGCGCACCGTCTCGGCAAGCGAGAGCGTCTGCTCAAAGTCTTCCTCGGTCTCGCCCGGGAAGCCCACAATGATGTCGGTCGAAAGCGCAATATCGGGCATACGGTTACGAATGCGATCGACCAGGCCCAGATAATCTTCGCGCGTGTACCGACGATTCATCTCTTTAAGGATGCGCGTGGAACCCGACTGAACAGCCAGGTGGAGCTGCGGCATGACGGCAGGCGTCTCGGCCATAGCATCGATGGTCTCGGGCAGCAGATCCTTAGGATGCGAAGAGGTAAAGAAGATGCGCTCGACACCCGTATCGCCCACGGCGCGCAGCAAATCGGCGAAACGCGGCTTGCCAAAGAGATCGCGACCGTAGGAGTTAACGTTCTGTCCCAGCAGCGTAATCTCACGCACGCCCTGGCGCACGAGCCCGGTCACCTCATCGACGATCTCCTCGAAGGGACGACTCTTCTCGCGACCACGAACGTACGGTACGATGCAGTACGTGCAAAAGTTGTTACAACCCGTCATGATGGGCACCCACGCGTGATGCTGCGTCTCGCGATGCCACGGCATACTCATGGCGTCGCTATCCTCATGCTCATTCGTGCGGATATGGCGCTTGCCATCCAAAAACGCCTCGGCGATAAGCTCGGCCGTGTGCGCAATGGAATGGGTACCAAAAATGACATTGACGTTATCGACGTTGGTGAGCAAGCCCTCGCCATCGCGCTGGGCGATGCAGCCGCCCACGGCGACCACGCGCTTACCCGAAGGCGAAGGAGGAAGGCTCTTGCAGGAATTGCACTGACCATACAGGCGCGTATCGGCAGCCTCACGCACACAGCACGTCATGAACACGACAATATCGGCATGCTCGGGATCGAGCGCCATAAGACAACCATACGAATCAAGCAAACCACTCACGCGCTCGGAGTCGTGCTGGTTCATCTGGCAGCCGAATGTGCGAATAAAGTAGGTTTTACCGGCAAGAATATCGCGTACGGAACGCTGGTCCATGAGCTTACATCCTAACGATGGTATCGACGGGGCGCATAGGTGCTACAAGCGTGCAGATGGCTCGCTTACGCAACCGGCTTAACGTCGTCCATAACGACGTTATCCATAGCAGCCCGATTAATCTGGTGAACGTAGATAGAGAGACGGATTGCCGTGCGCGACTCCCCGTTAATGAGAATATCAGAGAACACCGGCGCGCAGGAGACATCAAAGCCGGTCGGAATCAGAAAGCCGCGCGCAATGGCGACGGCCTTGATGGCCTGGTTGACGGCACCGGCGCCGACGCACTGAATGTTGACGGGGACGCCATCTTTGACCATGCCGGCAATGGCGCCGGCAACGGACGCGGGCGATGATTTGCTTGATACCTTCAGGCAATCCATGAAGAAACTCCTGCGTTTAAAAGTACGTTTTAACTGCAATAACTGTATCGTACCGAGCGGACTCGGTAAAGATTTTATTCCTCTTTGGCGAGATCGAACGTCACCGTGATGCGATCACGCGAAACGCGAATCTTAGGGTCGCCGCACAGATTG
The DNA here is from genome assembly GCA_900540975.1 of uncultured Collinsella sp. Taxonomy (GTDB): domain Bacteria; phylum Actinomycetota; class Coriobacteriia; order Coriobacteriales; family Coriobacteriaceae; genus Collinsella. The sequence continues at coordinate 9,842 of UQHY01000030.1, read as the reverse complement.
AGGTAATACCGGGCGGCAAGGTCGTTAAAGTCACGCTCGACAGCACGCGAAAACTGAGCCATGTCATCCTTGGCGATGCGAAGGCCTCGACGGTCCTTGGCAAGATCGACGGGAGCCGGCGCATGCGAGGTGGAATCGCGCTCGCGCAGCAGACGCGCGGTCACGCCGCGGACGGGCTTAATCTGTCCCGACAGAATACGGTGGGCAGTGCGCTCTGACATCTCGAGACCCAGCCCGGAGCAGATCCGGATAAAGTCTTCGGCATCCGAGGCAAGGCCCAAACGATCGATCACCGGAAGCTCGCACTCGTCGTCGATAAAGAGCAGGCGCGACGTATCGAGACGGCTCGAAGCCTGAGCGTACAGGGTCGCAGCAATCTCGGACGGAGAGCCCAGATACACATCGCAGCCACGCAGTTCCTCAAGGGCAAACTCGCAGGCTGCGCGAATGATGTTGTGAGGGCCACGAGCGCATACATAGCGACCGTCTTCGTCTTTAACCGCCTGAGGCCAGCTAGACTGGTCGGCTCGCTCGCCCAAACGATCGGTGGCAACGCACACCTTAAATGCGGAACCCAAATCGACGCCCGATGTAACAACGCGTGCCTCATCCGTGTTCTGCCTGATAGAGAACAGCGCCATACCACGACCGTGAACACCCCAACGGTCCATTTTCATGCTCTCGAGCTTGGAGGTAACACGGGCATCGAAGATACGCTCCTGCATATCCTGCGGCACACCCGAACCGTTATCCAGGAAGAGGAGGGTGCGAACACCCTCCTCCTTGGTCGTGGCAAGATAGACCTTATCGGCTCCGGCATCACGAGCATTACGCAGCATCTCAATGACAATGTCCTCTACATGCTGAATGTCATGCTTGGCCTGACGGCGCTCGGCCTCCGAAACGCGGAGGCGGACATACCCCTCGCCAAGGTTTTCCTCGACGCGAAGGTTGCCCTCCCCCGACATCGACGCGATAAATGAGATGAGCTCGTTCGCGTCGTTCATGTTATTTAGCGATATCGACGGCACGGCTCTCGCGAATCACGACGACGCGCACCTGACCGGGATACTCCATCTCTTCCTCGATCTGATGGGCGATATCGTGCGCAAGCACCGTGGACTGAGCATCGGAGATCTTGTCCGGCTGAACCATGACATGAACCTCGCGACCGGCCTGCATGGCATAGGTACGCTCGACGCCGTCGTGAGAGTTGGCAATCTCCTCGAGCTTCTCAAGGCGCTTGATGTAGTTCTCGGCCGACTCGCGACGGGCGCCGGGACGAGAAGCGGAAACGGCATCGGCAGCCTGGACCAGAACGTCGAGCACCGTGTTGGGGTCGACATCGGCATGATGGGCCTCGATCGCGTGGACGATAACGGGCTTCTCGCCATAACGGCGGGCAAGCTCGGCGCCAATGACAGCATGCGGGCCCTCAACATCGTGGTCGATGGCCTTGCCCAGGTCGTGCAGAAGGCCGGCGCGCTTGGCGGTCACAACATCCAGACCAAGCTCAGAGGCCATCACGCCGCAAAGGTCGGAGACCTCAAGCGAGTGTTGCAGTACGTTCTGACCAAACGAGGTGCGGTAGCGCAGAGCGCCCAGGGTCTTGACGATCTCGGGATGCAGGTCGTGGATACCGGTATCGAAGGCGGCCTGCTCGCCGGCCTCGCGCACACGCTGCTGAACCAAGTCGGCGGCCTTGTGGTACATCTCCTCGATGCGAGCGGGGTGAATGCGGCCATCGGCAATGAGGTTCTCGAGCGCCACACGGGCAGTCTCACGACGGACCGGATCGAAGCTCGAAAGCACAACGGTCTCGGGGGTGTCATCAATCACGAGGTTGACACCGGACACCTGCTCAAAGGTGCGGATGTTGCGACCCTCACGACCGATGATACGACCCTTAAGGTCATCGGAAGGAATATGCACGGAAGTGACGGTGACCTCGGCGGTATGGTCTGCGGCGCAACGCTGAATCGCCAGGGAGAGAATCTCCTGAGCGGTCTTGTGGCACTCGGCGCGGACCTGCTGCTCGGACTCGCGGATGATGGTGGCCGCCTCGTGGGTAACCTCGCCGCGGACCTTGTCGAGCAGCTCCTTGTGAGCGTCCTCGCGCGTAAGGTCGGCAATACGCTCAAGCTCGGAAGTCTGCTTGGCGCAGAGCTCCTCAAGCTCGCGAGAGCGCTTCTCGACCTGACCAGCCTGGCTGGACAGCTGATGCTCACGCTTGTCGAGCGCATCGTTGCGACGATCGAGCGATTCCTCGCGCTGCATCACGCGGTTTTCGAGCGTGCGAATCTCGCTCTTACGCTGCTTGTCCTCGGCCTCGGCGGCCTGCTTGTTCTTGATGATCTCTTCCTTAGCCTCGAGCAGAGCCTCTTTTTTGAGGGTCTCGGCCTGACGCTTTGCATCACCGATCAGGGACTCTGCCTGCGCGTTTGCCGACTGAATCTTTTCGTCGGCCTCGTGAAGACTACCCTGCTTGGCGGTGCGCATGTAGGCAATGGCGGCGATGGCACCCAAAACGAGGCCAACGAGCGCTGCAATGATAGGCATGCTCACTCCTTTTTATGGATTCGTTACACAGCAAAGCGAACCGTCCTTACGAACGGCTCGCGACATTTGAGTAATATGGGCGCAGCTTATGCGGGTCGGATACAGATAAACAAATAAACAAACTCATCACAGATGAGCACATATCACAAAGCAAATGACAGTATTTATCCTACGTTGAACCGCAACAACTGTCAAATAAACGCACCCGGCACGGCGCCTATCAAGCGGTGAACGGCAGGGGCGTACCATGTGCACGCTTACACGGCGCATTCCTCGCTTGAGGCATCGAGCCGCACCTTAACGGCATCGGCGGCGATGTGATACGAAAAGCCCTTACCCATCAAAAACCTGACGAGCTTTTCGAATGCACGCGCTTCGGGAACGCGACGTTTAGCGAGCAAGGCCGACGCACGAGCCAAGTCGTCATCCACGGCAAAATAATCCTCTGGATACCCGGGGATATCGTCAAGTACGACATGACGGCGCTTGAGTTCAGCCTCGATCTTACGCTGTCCCCAGCCGCGACGCTTACGCTCTTCAATAAAGTACGAACAAAAGCGGTTCTCATCCAAAAAACGATACTCGGTCGCTCGAGCAACTGCAAAATCGATCGCAGGCTGTCGAAAGCCATAGCGCGCCAACTTATCGCGCACCTCGCCCGTGGCATGATCGCGGCGCGAAAGCATCTCGGTCACCATAGTGAGCGCACATTTACGTTCGATAAGCTGCACAGCCTCGCGAAAGTCATCCCAATCACAGGGAAGGTCGGGGCGGTTCTTAACGTACAGGCGCGCCACGCGCACGGGAATCCAAATGGAACGTTCAAATCCGCCCTCGAGATCGCAATCGATATGCGCGCAGGGCTTTTTAGACGCATAACCGCTCGAGAACGAGGAGGCCGCCTTCTTATCAGGAAAGACGACCGTGGCCTCGGTCACCGTATACGACATGTCGGCATCCGCTACTCGTCGTCATCGTCGAGCATCGCGGAGCCATCGATGGCGTACAGTTCATCAAACTCCTCGGGGGCAGGCTGGTCGGTCAACTCAACCTCGGAGGGGGCATCATCGTCATACTCAAGGCCGCAGGCAAGGCGAACTTTGTGCTCGATCTCGTCGGCGCAATCGGGGTGCTCGCGTAGGAACGTCTTGGCGGCCTCGCGACCGTTACCGAGCTTGTCCTCGCCATAGGCAAACCAGGACCCCATCTTTTTGCAGATGCCGCACTCAACAGCCATATCCAAAATCGAGCCCTCTTTGGAGATGCCGGTGCCATACATGATGTCAAACTCGGCCGAACGGAACGGAGCCGCCACCTTGTTCTTAACGACCTTGGCACGCACGCGATTGCCGATAACCTCGTCCTTGAGCTTGATGGTATCGATTTTGCGAATATCAATTCGCACGGAAGAGAAGAACTTGAGTGCGCGGCCGCCCGTGGTGGTCTCGGGGTTGCCGAACATGACGCCGATCTTCTCGCGCAGCTGGTTAATGAAGATGCAGGTTGTATTGGACTTGGAAAGTGAGCCGGCGAGCTTGCGGAGCGCTTGGCTCATCAAACGAGCCTGCAGACCCACCGTCGTGTCACCGATCTCGCCCTCGATCTCGGCACGCGGAGTCAAGGCGGCAACAGAGTCGACGACGATGGCGTCGATGGCACCGGAGCGCACAAGCATATCGACGATCTCGAGCGCCTGCTCGCCCGTATCGGGCTGGGAAATTAGGACCTCATCAATATCAACACCGATGCGCGCGGCATAGGTGGGATCAAGCGCGTGCTCGGCATCGATAAATGCAACAACGCCGCCCATGGCCTGAGCCTCTGCAAGAATCTCGAGCGAAAGCGTCGTCTTACCGGAGGACTCGGGGCCATAAATCTCGACGATACGGCCGCGCGGCACGCCGCCGATGCCCAAAGCGGCATCGAGCGCCAGAGAGCCCGTCGGAATAGCCTCGACCTCGAGCTCGGGACCACCGTCGCCATACCTCATAATAGAGCCCTGGCCGAACTTCTTCTCGATCTCGGCCTTGGTGGTGGCGATCATCTCGTCGCGCTCTTTACCCGTCGTGCGTGCATGAACGGTACGTACGGGACCTGAATTCTTGGCCATGAATAGCCCTCCTCTTAACAACCTGAAACGATAATAAACGAACGGCTGTTCGTGGTCAACCGTTCAGATTCATCATATGTACCCGACCATTCCAAAACCCGACCAAACGCCGACCAATCACCGACCAAACGCTTGACCACGCCAATCACAAATACAGGTGCTCGAACAAATTTAGGCCTTATACCAGCGCAAACACCAATACCGTCAAAGGTCTCTATCTCCACAATTAAGGGGCCCAAAGGCCCCTTAAACCACGTCTATTCCATAGAATTGAGCACACGGACAATGCGTCCCAAAGCCTCCGCGACCGCACAAGCACGAACGCACGACCGATCGCCCTCGTAATGACAGCGTGCAGACTCGACAACCGGCGCTCCACCATCGGCCGCGCGATACGCCCAGCCAATATAGAACGTACCGGCGGGGTCTTGCTCGGTGCCACCACCGGGTCCAGCGTAGCCCGTTGCGCTTACGGCTATATCGCTCTGATAGAGGTCCAACGAGCCCGCGGCCATCTCACGCGCCGTCTGGTGCGACACGGCGCTAAACTGATTGAGCGTTTCCTGCTCGACGCCGAGCACGCGATGTTTGATCTCATCGCAGTAGGTCACCGCACCGCCACGAAGCACCGCCGAGGCACCCGGGATATCGGCAATCGTCGAGGCGATCATGCCCGCCGTCAGCGACTCCGCCGTCGACACCTTCACACCACGAGCACTCGCGCGCTCGACAATATCGCGCGCCAGCTCCTCGTTGTTTGCGGCGATCTGCAAATAAGACTCCGTCATACCCACCAGGACCTAGACCGAAAAGACGATCTTGCGACAGTTCCAGAAGTACTGGGCGCCCGAGACAATGGTCAAAATCACGGCGATGACGTACAGGAAGCGCGACACCGAATAGACACCGAGCACCAGCGACACCGGCCCCAACTGAAGGCCGGCCATCGCAAAAACGCACAGATAACCGCAGATGGAGACCATCGTGGTCGCCGTCTTGTACTTGCCGAGCTTATCGGCGGCAACGACCACGCCGGCAGCGCTCGCGACCATGCGAAGGGCGCTCACCAGCAGCTCACGAAACAGGATAATGAACACGGACCACACGGTCACCGCGCCAAAATCCAGGAACAGCAGCAAGGCCGAGAAAACGAGCAGCTTGTCGGCGATGGGGTCCAAGAACTTGCCGAAATCGGTAATCTCGTTACGCGAGCGCGCCAGATAGCCGTCGACCTTATCGGTGCACGACAGGATCACGTACAAAATGAAGGCAGCGGCGGCGAGCGGGCCGTCGAAGGTGCTCCAGTCCGTACCGGCAACGCTCGCTTGAGACAGGGCCGAGACGATCATGAACACCGGGATAAAGGCGATGCGAACGCACGTCACGATGTTGGCGGGCGTCCAAACACTCGTCAGTTCCTTATTGCTCTCGTTTGCCACGACGCTCTCCTACTCCACAACATGGCCGATAAGCTCATAACAGAAGCTATCGGTAAACTCGACGGTCAGAATATCGCCCACAGACGCCTCGCTGGCGTCCAAATGTACCGCGCCATCGGAATCGGGCGCCTGGAACCAGGCGTGACCGATCAGCTCGGCGCCGTCCTCAGTCTCCTCGATGCCATCGACGATAACCTGGGCGCGCTCGCCCACATGAGCTGCCGTAGCGGCAAAACCGAGCGACTCGGCCAGGTCCATGGCCTCCTGGGCTCGCTCGAGCTTGACCTCCTCATCGACCTGTCCGTCCATCTTAGCGGCCAGGCTACCCTCCTCCCGCGAGTAGGCAAAGACGCTCGTGTAGTCAAAGCCGACGGTGTCCATAAAGTCGATAAGGTCACGGAACTCGTCGTCGGTCTCGGTCGGGAAGCCGACCATGGCCGTGGAGCGAATCACGATCCCGGGGATGCGCTCGCGAAGATCACGGAACAGATCCTCGAGCTCCTGGCGCGAACCGGAGCGACGCATGGCCTTAAGGATGCGCGCGTCACAGTGCTGCACGGGGATATCGATATAGGGCAGCACCTCGGGCGTATCGCGAATCGTCTCGATAAGCTCGTCGGTCATGCCCTCGGGCTGCAGATAGAGTACGCGGACCCAAACATTGTGCGGGCGCACGGCCTCAGCGACGGCACGCAGCAGCTGCGCCAGATTGCGCGGCGAGCCCTCGGCGACGTCCTCGTCGGCAAAGTCGGTGCCCCAAATACCCGTGTCCTGGCCGATCAGCACGATCTCGCGCACACCGCCGGCAACCAGGTCACGCACCTCGGAGATAATGCTCTCGGCATTGCGCGAATGATAGCGACCGCGAATGTAGGGGATCATGCAGAAGCTGCAAAAACGATTGCAGCCATCGGAGATCTTGACGTAGGCAACAGCGCCCTCGACGGTACGCTTGACCTGCGGGATATAGGCGGCAATCTCGCGCTCCACACCCAGTACGCCATCGATGACAGAGACGATACCGTCTTCCTCATCGGCCTTCACAAAGGCCGCGACCTCGGGAAGCTCGTCGGGCAGGTCATCGCCGTAACGAGACGGCACGCAACCACACATGACGATGGGGCAGGCGCGAACGCCGTCCTGCACCTCGTTAGCGAGCTCGAGCGTGGTCTCGATGCTCTCGGACGTCGCCGAGGCAAGAAACGAGCACGTGTTGACGATAGCGATATCGGCATCCTGCGGATCGAATGCTTCCTCGTAGCCCGCAGCGGTCAGCAGCGAACGCATGCGGTCGGTATCGACCTCGTTCTTGGCGCAGCCAAGCGTGATGTAGAGTACAGAACCCAACGGAGTATCCATGTTGGAGAACGGTCCTTTCGAGTAAATTAGCGGTAGTTGGTAAACTGCAGCGGCTGGCCGTAGTCCTGGTCGCGCAGGAACTGGATCACCGTCTGAAGCGCGTCCTTAGAAGCCGAGGAAACGCGCAGCTTATCGGCCTCGATGGTCACCTTGACCTTGAGCTTTTGATCCTTGATGTCCTTATTGATCTTCTTGGCGGTCGCCTGGTCGATGCCCTCGACAATATGGCCGAGCACGCGCACGGTACCGCCCGAAGCTGCCTGCGGGGCGTCCCAAGAGACAGCCTTAAGGTCGATACCGCGCTTGATGAGCTTAGAGCTCAGCACGTCGATGATCTGCTTGGAGACGAAATCGGCCGGAGCATTGATCGTAAAGAGTTTATCGCCCTTCGAAAGCTCGATGGTGGCGCCGGAGTCCTTAAGGTCATAGCGCTGAGAGATCTCGCGAGTCGTCTGCTGGAAGGCGTTATCGACCTCCTGCATGTTGACCTCGGACACAACGTCAAAGCTGGAATCTTTAGCCATGGTTCTTCCTTTCGGTACGGGGAGCCTTAGTAGCTGTCGTACGAATAGTCATCTGAATCGTTCGCTGTCTGACCGTCAGATGCCGTGTCGGTTCCATCGGCAGACTGAGCATCGGCGCCGTCGGCAGACTGGGCGTCGGTGCCGTCGGCAGTATCGGTGCCGTCGGTACTCTCGCCGTCCTCGGAGTCTGTGGTCTCCTTCTTGGGAACGGTAATGGTCACGCGCGCCACACCCGATGTCTTAGTGTCGTAGCGAACCTTTTCGCCATTCTTGGTAACCGTGACATCGGAGGGCTTGGACGTGGTGATCTCGATCGAGGACTCGGGCGTGTACTCCTGCTCAAAGGGACCGGTAGCCTGGGCGCCATAGACCGATTTACCATCGACCTTGACCTCGATCCAGGCGGTCTTGCCCTTGGCAACAGAGACCTTGACCTTGATGACCTCGTCCTCTTCCTTTTTCGCCGTCGCCTTGGCGGCATCGGAATCGGCAGAATCCGTCGCCTCGTCGGTGCCTTCATCCTCGTCAACAGATTCGGTCTTCTTGGAAGACTTCTTGGTCGTCGTCTTGGTGGCCGTGGGCGTCTCGGGCGTCGACTCGGGTGCAGGAGAGCCGCAGCCACGCAGGAGGACCACGATGAGCAAAATCAGCAGCAGCGCAACGGCACCGATGCCGGCGTAAACGATACGCGGATCGAGTCCGTTGTTCTGGGAGACGCGCCCGCCGCTGCGTGCGCGACTGGAGCCGCCACGCCCATTCCCCTGCGGCATACGGCCGCGACCGCTATCGGGACGACCACGATAGCCGCCTTGGCTCTGCGAGCCGCGCTGGCCAGAACGCGGCGCAAGCTCGCCACGGTTCTGATAGCCACGCTGGCCAGAGCGAGGCGCCGAAGAGCGCTGCCCGTAAGGCTGCGATTGCGAACGGAGGCGCGGCGTCACCTGCGTGGTATCGGCGTCGGCGTAACCACCGTGGGAACGCCCGGCAGAAACTCCGCGATAACCACGACCGGAGTAGCCACCGTCGCCGTAACCGGCGCGGGGATCGCGACTCAACCCGCGAGCGGCGGGAAGCGCACGGTCATCAGGCATGGGCGTACTGCGAAAGCGATCTCGCTGAGAACGAATCTCCTCGCTGGAGCCCGTCTCGGTGATATAGCCCGCCTGCGGAGGGCGCTGGCCGTACCGCGTCGAGCGACCACCCTGAACCATCAGAAAGCGTCCGTTATCGACCGACGAACGCGAGTTAACGTAGCCAGCAGCATCCTGAAAACGACCGCCCTGCTGCGAGGTCTCGCGTTCATATGCCATGAGGTCATCAAAATAAGCGTTGACGACCTCGCGCGGGTTAAGCCCCAAAAAGCGAGCATAGCTCGAAATCATGCCCTGCGCATAGCCGCGCGGGGGCATCGATGCAAAGTTACCGGTCTCGAAAAACTCGATGATCTGCGGCCTGATTTTGATGGTGTTGGCGACCTGCTGGATGGAAAGGCCCATCCGGCGACGCTGCTCGAGCAGCATGTCACCAAAGCGTGCAGCCATCAGAATCCTCCAAACTCACGATCTTCACGTGCCATCTCAGCGTCGACAGACTCCAGCGCGGCGAGCCCCTCCTCGTCCAGCAGGACCTCGCGCGGCTTAGAGCCGTCGGGCGGGCCGACGACACCCTTTTCTTCCAGCATGTCCATAATACGCCCGGCGCGCGCATAGCCAACCTTGAGGCGGCGTTGCAGGCCAGATGTGGAGCCCAGCTGCGATTCCACCACAATATGGGCGGCTTCCCAGATAAGCGGGTCGTCATCTTGCGGCTCGGCAACGCCCGTACGAACAATGCCGCCGCCCGCCTTTAACG
>UQHY01000029.1:0-25839 GCA_900540975.1 uncultured Collinsella sp. | reverse complement strand
CCTATGACGTTCTGATTCGTAGTCAGACCCTCTATCCAGCTGAGGTAACGCCGCAACGCACGGATTATTATGCACGCGAGCCCCCGATGGGTCAAGCGACAATTTGAAAAAATTTTACGGAGTGATGATTAGGCTGTTCACACCTCGACCGAGGTTCGAATCCATGCGGTGTTTCCATAAAAGAAAAGCCCCCGTTGCCGGAGGCTTCAAGTTCGATTGGTGCGGCGTATAGGATTCGAACCTATGACGTTCTGATTCGTAGTCAGACCCTCTATCCAGCTGAGGTAACGCCGCAGCGCAAGACATATAAAACCACTTTAGTTAGTTGGAGTCAAGCACAATCTCAAACTTTTTTGAGAATATGTTCCTCACGCTGTTCCGCATGCGTCAGCGTCCCCCATGCGATCAATCGGTTTTTCAACCACATCGAACCCGGCACCGAGCTCCCTCAAAAGCGAGCGCACCCGCTGGGCACAGTCATAATCGGCAAACGAGATGCTCAACATGCGCGCGACCTGGTTAGAAGTCCCAACTCCATAGAACCGCTCAAGCGCCACAAGCCCCTCGTGCGTCACAAAGGTCTCGACCACATGCGGCGACTCCTCAAAGCACCATTGGGTCAACGGGCCCTCGCTCGTCTGCCGCACCACCAAACCACCCATACCGGATGGCTCACACGTAACCGCGAGACGTTCCCCACCTTCATCGCTCTCAAACAAAACTACCCGCTCATCAAACAGCTCCATCGCATCCCCTTCCTCTCGCTTCTATTTAACAAAAGCATAGCAGGTAGATGCCTGTATACAGAACGTTTGTTCGTGTGTTTTTTATTGAGCTGTCCGCGCGATATGGTAAAGCTCCGCACACAAAAAGGGCGCCCCAGAAAGGAGCGCCCTTGCAAATCGCTTATGCAGGCAACCTACGCAACCGGCTCGATCTTCTCGAGGCCGCCCATGTAAGGACGAAGAACCTCGGGGACCGTGATGGTGCCGTCGGCGTTCTGGTAGTTCTCCAGAATGGCGGCCATGGTGCGGCCAGCCGGCAGGCCGGAACCGTTGAGGGTGTGCAGGTAGCGCGAGCCCTTGAAGTTCTCGGGGTCGCGATACTTGATGTTGGCGCGACGGGCCTGGAAATCGCCGCAGTTAGAGCAGGAGCTGATCTCCTTGTAGGCGTTATAGCTCGGCAGCCAGACCTCGATGTCGTAGGTCTGACGGGCAGAGAAGCCCAGGTCGCCGGTGCACAGGCTAATCACGCGATACGGAAGGCCCAGCTGCTGAAGCAGGAACTCGGCCTCGGCGGTCATGCTCTCGAGCTCCTCGTCGGACTCCTCCGGCTTGGCAAACTTGACCATCTCGACCTTGTCGAACTCGTGCTGGCGGATGATGCCGCGGGTGTCGCGACCAGCGGAGCCGGCTTCCTCGCGGAAGCAGGGGGTGAAGGCGGTGTAGCGGCGCGGCAGGGTATCAGCATCGAGAACCTCGCCGGCGTGCAGGTTGGTAAGCACGACCTCGGCGGTGGGGATCAGGAAGTTGTCGCCCGAGACGTGATAGGCGTCGTCCTCGAACTTGGGCAGCTGACCCGTGCCAAACATGGTCTGACGCTTGACGACGATGGGCGGCCACCACTCCTTAAAGCCACGGCTGGTGTGCGTGTCAAGGAAGAAGTTGATGAGGGCGCGCTCAAGACGGGCGCCGGCGCCACCGAGAACGGTAAAGCGGCTGCCGGAGAGCTTGTTGCCGCGCTCGAAATCGAGGATGTCGAGGTCGGTGCCCAGGTCCCAGTGCGGCTTAAAGTCGAAGTCGAACTCGCGCGGGGTGCCCCAACGACGGCGCTCGATGTTCTCGTCCTCATCCTTGCCGTACGGCGTGGCCTCGCAAGGGATGTTGGGAAGGTGAGCCATAAAGTCGTACTGCTCCTGCTCGAGAGCGGTGCGGCGCTCGGCCAGACCGTCAATCTTCTCGTTGACGGCGCGCACGGCCTCCTTGGCGGCCTCGGCCTCGTCCTTCTTGCCCTCCTTCATCAGGGCGCCAATCTTCTTGGACTCGGCGTTACGCGTGGCCTGGAGCTCCTCGACCTCGGTGATGACGGCACGGCGCTCGTCGTCGAGTTCAAAGAACTTCTCGCGATCCCAAGACGTCTGGCGATTTGCCATGGCGGTATCGATGGCATCGGGGTTCTCGCGAACAAACTTGATATCAAGCATTAGATCCTCCGGCGATATACATTCCATTTAGGTTGCAACCTTGTACATGTATGGGCAAGTATATACTTATGAGCGTTTACGACCCAACCCAACTACGCAAGAAGGCACCCAATGGACGCAGTTTTTTCCTTTTTGTTTGGCACCCGCACCGGTTTTGCCATCCTTTTCGCCGGCGGCATCCTACTGTTTGCGATTCTTGCCTTTGTAATGGAGAAGCGCACCCATAAGATGTATGTCGACCGTGGCCCCAAGTCCGAGGACGAAGAAGACGGCTTCTGGGACTAGCCTGCCAAAAAGAGACAGGCTTATTTTGGTCGGTTTTATCTGGGCAAACGCAAGCGCCCCGCAACTGGAATTGAGCCAGTTGCGGGGCGCTTTTCGTACATGCAACAAAACCGCAGGAAAAAACCTGCCAAAATAAACCTGTCCCTAAATGGCGGGTTTTACTGGAGGGTGGCGTCGATGGCCTTGACCAGAGCGCTGCGCATGCCGGCGTCCTCGAGCGCGACGACGCCCTTGATGGTGGCGCCACCGGGTGAGCATACGGCATCCTTCATCGCCGCAGGATGCTGGCCAGTCGCAAGCTGTAGCTTTGCCGTGCCCAGCACCATCTGGCTCACAATGCGATAGGCATCGGCGCGCGGGATACCGTGCTTGACGGCCGCGTCGCCCAAGGCCTCAATCGCCATGGCGACAAATGCCGGTGCGCAACCGCCCACGGTACCGCCCACAAACAGCAGACTCGAATCGAGCTCGACGACGGTGCCAAGCTTTCCGAGCAGACCGAGCACCGTGGCACGCTGCTCATCGCTAAGCGTGGAAGCCTTCTCACAGGCGATAACGCCCTCGCCCACCGAAACCGGTGTGTTGGGCACCGTCGAGATGTGTGCGACACCCGGCAGGACCTGCTCCCACTTGGCGCTATCCCAGGTCCAGGCGACCGAAAGGACAACCTTGTCGGCAAGGGTTTCTTTGAGCGGAGCGAAGACCTTCTCAATCATGTATGGCTTGACCGCAGCAACCACGATATCGGATGCGGCGACAACCTCCGCCGCATCACGACAGGCAACCATCCCACGTGCCTCACAACGCTCGACCAAGGCGTCGTAGTGGCCCGCGCAGGCGCACATATCGCTCGCAGCCACACCGGCGGCGATCCAGCCATCGGCCATAGCGCTCGCCATATTGCCAAAACCGACAAATCCGATCTTCATATCTCATAGTCCTCTCAGACACGCTCTTCAAAACGAAGGCTATTGTCCCACGGCATTGTTTCGTATTGCCGACCTATTTGTGATACGGCTCGCCACGGCTGATCTTGCAGGCGCGGTAGATTTGCTCCAGCAGCACCACGCGCGCCAAGTTGTGCGGCAAGGTAATACGTCCAAAGCTGAGCATCTCGTCGGCTCGTGTGCGCACGTCATCGCTCACGCCGTCCGATCCACCAATCACAAAGGCGATGTCGCTGTTACCACGCAGCATAAGATCGTCGAGCCGCGCCGAAAGCTCCTCGCTCGAGCGCTCTTTGCCCTCAATGGCAAGCAGGATCACATGCGCTCGAGGCGGCAGGGCTGCGAGAATCGCCGCACCCTCCTTGTCGCGTGCGGCATCCACGCCGCCCGCCTTAGCCGGGTCGATATCGGCCACCTCGCGGATATCCACCTTGGCATAGGCACCTAGGCGCTTGGTGTACTCAGCGCACGCGTCCTTCCAAAAGCGCTCCTTGAGCTTACCGACGCAAACGACGGTGTATTTCACGCGCGTCTACTCCTTCGAATCGTTTTGAACTTTGCTGGCGGTCAGCATCTGCTCGAACATCGAGGCCGACTGCGAGAAATCGCTCGGCAGTACGACCGTCGATGTTTTACCCGTGCGAGCGAACTCTGTCATCATCTCGGACCACTGCGTAAACATGAACAGCTGGTTGGCCTCGTCGTTACCGACACCCGTCTCCTGGATGATCTCGAGCGAATCCTTGATGCCCAGCGCGATGGCCTTGCGCTGGTTGGCGATGCCTTCGCCCGCCTTTTCCATCGCCTCGGCCTCGGCGGTCGCCTCGGTGACGCGCTTGATGCGGTCGGCCTCGGCGAGCTCCTGCGCAGCAGCGCGCTTTCGCTGGGCAGCATTGATGTCGTTCATGGAGTTCTCGACCTCGGTCGGCAGCGCGATCTTGGTGATGAGTGTCGACACGAGGGTAAAGCCGTAGGCAGCCATCTGCTCGGACACGGTGGCATTAACGTCCTTGGCGATGTCATCCTTCTTGGCAAAGACCTCATCGAGCGTATAGACAGGGATGGAAGAGCGCAGGGCGTCGGTGATGAAATCACGCATCTGGTCGACGGGCTCCTGCAGCATGTAGTAGCTCTTGTAGATGCCCGAATCTGCCGGGCCGGCGCCCATGTCATAGCTCACGTGGTACTGAGCAGAGACCTCAAGGCCGATGGTCACGTTGTCCTGGGTCTTAACGTCGATGCCAAAACCGTTTTTCATGGTGCGCAGACTCACCGTGGCGGCCTTGCGGTCGATCACGGGCACCTTCATGTGGAAGCCCGCGTTGACGATGCGGTTAAACTTGCCCAGACGCTCGATGATCACGGCATGCTGCTGTTCAACGACATAGCAGGCGTTGGGGAGCAGCAGCAACAAAATGATGATGGGAAGTAGAAAGCTCGTAAGAGCAGCGATAATACCGGACAACAGCATGGTCTCTCCTCTGATAGGCACACGTTGGCATTAGGATACCCGCACGAAGCAGCCACGTGACACCAACAGGAGGCCCATAACAAAAAAGCCCCCATTACTGGGAGCTCTTTCATTTAATGGTGCGGGCGAAAGGACTTGAACCTTCATGGGGTTGCCCCCATACGGACCTGAACCGTACGCGTCTGCCAATTCCGCCACGCCCGCGTGCAGGGATTAGAATAACGGAGCACCATCGCGAACGCAAGAACTATTTTTGAAAAAGTTTGCAGGCATTTTCCCAAGCTGCTCGCGCGATTGCCTCAGCATCCTCGCCGGTACGATCGACACGGTCGTTGACCAGCGTGTTTGCCGTGATAGAAATCATTGCCGGCTCGCACTCAAGACCACGAATGGGCTCCGGCGCCATATAGGGACAATCCGTCTCGAACAAAATGCGATCGAGCGGGGTCGCCGCAAATGCCTCGCGCACGTCGTCGTTGCGCTTAAAGGTGGCCGCGCCGCCATAGGCGATATAGCAGCCCAAACCCACAAAGCGCTCCATCGTGGCTCGATCCTCGCCAAAGCAGTGCAGCACGCAACCGGCCTGAGGCACACCTACCTCGCGCAGCACGTTGTACGCATCAACGTGCGAAGTGCGCTCCCCATCCGAGTCCTCGTGCCGCAGGTGCAGCTCCACCGGCACATTGCGGCGCACGGCAACTTCGAGCTGACGTGCCATGCAATCAATCTGCACGCTATGGGGCGCCGGCGCGATGTCGTCATCGTAATCCATGTGGTAGTCCAGGCCGATCTCGCCGATACCGGCGCACAAAGGATTATCGAGCGCGGCAACGACCTGCGCGTGAATGTCGTCGGTATAATCCGGCGCGCCATAGGGATGAACGCCAGCGAGATACTTGATCTGCGGAATATCCCGCATCGGTAGAATTTCGCGCACCAGCCAGTCGCTATAGTCCGTCACGCTGCGCTTGTCGGCGATGGGGTCGAGCATCGTCACCAACAGGTCGACGCCCGCGGCTTTCGCGCGCACGAGCGTCTCGGGCACTTCTTTGCCCCAAAACGAAAGCAGATGCGCATGCGTGTCGGCAAGCGGTGCCAAGGGCACGGGGCAGGCAACCGTCTTCTTTTTCTTGGTAAACGTCACGCGTTCGGCATTAGGCGTCATGGATTAGCTCCTGGGCCAGGCGGACAAAGTCAGCAACATCGAGCGTCTCGGCGCGCGTGGTGGGTGAGATACCGCAAGCCTCAAAGGCGGCATCGAGCACGTCCTTGGCAAAGCCGTTGGCGCTCATGGAATTGCGGATGGTCTTGCGACGCTGAGCAAATGCGGCGTCAATCACGCGGGCCACAAACTCGCGATCGAGTCCTTCGGGCACCACGCCGTCAACACGGTCGATACGCACGACGGCCGAGTCCACGTGCGGTGCCGGCATAAAGCAACGCGGCGGCACCTCAAAGCGACCCGTCACCTGCGCATACAGGCCGAGCTTTGCCGTATAGCCGCCATAGGTCTTATTGCCCGGCACTGCGGCAATGCGATCGGCAACCTCCTTTTGAACCATGACGACGGCGCGCTTGAGCGCGGGCATCGTCTGGAAGAACTGCAGGATGATCGTCGCCGCCACGTTATAGGGCAGGTTCGCGACAAATACCGTCGGCTCACCGCCCGCAACCTGCTCAATCTGCTCCGGCGTCACCCTGAGCGCGTCGCCCATGATAAAGCGGAAGTTGGCGTAGTCAGCGGCATGGGCATCGAGCACCGGCTCGAGCTCGGGGTCGGCCTCGATCGACGTGACGCACGCCGCCTCCTGCAGCAGCGCAAGCGTGAGCGTACCAACGCCCGGACCGACCTCGAGCACGCGCTCATCGCCCGCAAGCTCGGAAAGCTCGCAAATGCGCTCAATTACATGGTTGTCGATCAGGAAGTTCTGGCCCAGGCGATGCTTGGTCGCAAGGCCAAACTCCTCCAGCAGCTCCCTTGTTGCCGTGGGGTTTGCCAAAGGCGAAGTTGTCATAGTTGCCTCCTTAGCATGGTGGCGGCGTCTTGAAACAAAAGGGCATGGACCGTTGCGGCCATGCCCTTACATCTAAACAGCAAATTGCCGATATGGCGCGCGGCGGCTTAGCCCAGACGCGGGAACAGCGGCTCGCCCTTCTCGACGGGCTGACCACCGGCAAGCAAGCCCCAAGCGCAAATGCCCTTGAGGTCGTCGCTCGCGGCCTCGTCCTCGCACGACAGGCGGCGCAGGGCCTCGGCAGAAGTCTGGGGCATGAGCGGCATCAGCAGGTGAGCGGCAATGCGGATAGCCTCGAGCAGGTTGTAGATCACAAATGCCAGCTCGTCAGCCTTGGTCTCGTCCTTGGCAAGCGCCCAGGGCTCGGAGTCCTCGATGTAGTGGTTGGCGGCATGGATGAGCTCCATGACCTCGTCCTTAGCTCCACCGTAATCGAGCACGTCCATCTTGGCCATGTAGCGCTCGACCAGGCCATCGGCGATCTTTGCCAGCGGGTTTTCGAACGCATCGAACGACGCGGGCTTGGCGGGCGCGCAACCGTCAAAGTACTTGCCGCTCATGTTGAGCGAACGCGAGATAAGGTTGCCCCAGCTGTTGGCCAGGTCGGCGTTGTAGACCTGCTCCATGCGATCGAAGCTGATGGCACCGTCGGTGCCGGGGACGACGTCGGTCATGAAGTAATAGCGATAGCCCTCGACGCCCAGCATGTCGATAACGTCCTGCGGAGCGATGGCGTTGCCGCGGCTCTTGGACATCTTCTCGGCCTTGCCGGTCTCGGCATTGCGCACGGTCAGGAAGCCGTGGGCAAAGACGTGCTCGGGCAGGGCCTCACCGATGGCCATGAGCATGGCGGGCCAAATGACGCAGTGGAAGCGGATGATGTCCTTACCCACGATGTGGAACTGCGCGGGCCAACGATAGGCCAGCTCGGCACGCGCCTCGTCGGTGTCGACGCCGTAGCCGACGGCCGTCATATAGTTGAGCAGCGCATCGAACCACACGTAGGTCACGTGGCCCTCGTCAAACGGGACCTGAATGCCCCAGTCAAAGCTCGTGCGGCTCACGGAAAGGTCGTTAAGGCCGCCCTCGACAAAGCTGCGCACCTCGTTCATGCGGAACGCAGGCTCGACAAAGTCGGGGTGCTCGTCGTAAAGCTTGAGCAGCTTGTCCTGGAAGGCGGAAAGCTTAAAGAAGTAGGACTCCTCCTGCACGCGCTCAAGCGGACGGTGGCAGTCGGGGCACAGGTGCTGGCCGACGCTGCCGTACTCCTCGTCGCCCTTCTGGACCTGCGTATCGGTGAAGTAGGTCTCGTCAGGCACGCAATACCAGCCGTCGTAGCTGCCCTTATACAGGTAACCGGACTCCTTCATGCGCTCCCACAGGTACTGCACGGCATGATGCTGGCGCGGCTCGGTGGTGCGAATGAAGTCATCGTTGGAAATCTCGAGCTTGCTCCAAAGCTCCTTGAAGTGCGGAGCCTGGCTGTCGGTCCACTCCTGCGGCGTCATGCCATGCTTGGCTGCGGCCTCGGCGACCTTCTCGCCGTGCTCGTCCATGCCGGTCAGGAACTTAACGTTGTAGCCAGCGGAGCGACGATAGCGAGCCTGAACGTCGGCGATGATGGTGGAATAAGCCGTGCCCAGGTGCGGATCGGCGTTGACGTAGTAGATGGGCGTCGTGATAAAGAACGAAGGCTTGCTTTGATCCATGGGGTTTGTCCTCCAGAAAAACGTTGCATACAGGGGATGATTCTAGCGCAAGGGCTGGATATCCTCCATCTATTGCATATCGAGCACCATGGCATAGACATCGCGCTTGCGGCGCGAATACTTCTGAGACAGGCGCTTGGCCACCGCAGAGGCGGGCTCCCCCTCCTCGAGCGCGGCGCGGATATCCTCGCGCAGGGCCTCGTCGGGATCCGCTGCCGCGGCGCCAACCGGTACGATGCCAGCCTCCTCGTCCTCGCTCGGCGGCGCGATGACCAGCGCAATCTCGCCCTTTACCTCGCCGCGAGCACGCAGCTCCTCGGCGAGCTGGGCAGCGGGCCCGCGCAAGACCTCCTCGTGCAGCTTGGTGAGTTCGCGGCAGACGGCAACCTCACGCTGGGGAAAGACCTCCGCCACGGCCTCGAGCGTCGCCACGATGCGATGTGGAGACTCGTAGAAGATGAGCGCGCCGGGTACTACGGCAAGGCACTGCAAACGGCGCACGCGGTCGCCGTGCTTTCGGTCCAAAAAGCCCTCGAAGAAAAAATGCTCGCAGGGAATGCCGGACGAAACGAGCGCCGTGACGCAAGCAGAGGGCCCGGGAATAACTTCTACGGGCACATCGGCCTCACGCGCTGCCTCGACCAGCACCTGGCCGGGGTCGGACACACTCGGCATGCCGGCGTCCGAGGCAAAGGCGAGGGTCTCCCCCGCCAGCAGGCGGTCGACCAGGCCGGCGGCGCGACTGGCGATCACATTCTCGTCGCAACGGACAAGCGGCTTGGAAATGCCCAGGTGCATCAGCAGCTTCGACGTCACACGCGTGTCTTCGCAGCAAATGGCATCGGCGGCGGCAAAGGCCTCGCCAACGCGCGGGGACAGGTCGCCCAGGTTGCCGATGGGCGTGCCGACCACATAGAGTTTGCCCGTATGGGCGCTGTTTTGCGTCATATCAACCTATTCAATCATGCCGCGCTCGAGCGTACCGAGTGCCGCGCGGGCGTCCCATGCTGCAATGCGCTTCTCGGTCTTCCACGTTTGGAAGAACCAACCGGCAGCCGGCGCAAACGAAGCCAGCTGGTTGGCGATAAACACGCGCTCGTAGGCATTGCGGCCCTCGGGCGTAACCGACGAGTTGGCAAAGATCGCCGCGCCCGACCATTCGCCCACCAGCACGGGGAACCCTGTCGAGATCGCTTCTTTAAGCTCGCGCTTGTTACGCGAAATCGCCGTCGTCAGCCCGCGGGGGCTCGTGATGTCGAGCGCATACTCGTCGCGGTAATGGTACAGGTGAAGGTCCATGTAGACGTTCTTGTACTTGGCACCGCGCATAAAATGCTTCCACTCGCTGGGATGCCCCGAAGACGAGAAGACGACGATCTTGTCCTCGGGCATATACGAACGGACGAGCTCGTAGGCATCGCGATAGAAATTGCGCAAGTAGTGGGCCGGAATTCCATCCGTCATGGTAAAGAGGCTCTTGCGGACGCTCATCTGCGGCGTGTCCAGCAGCTCAATGCCCAGCAGGCTCTCGGCCTCGCCGTAGCGATCGGCCAAGCGCTCGAGCACGTCGAGTGCGACATGACGGCCGTTGGTGGACGAATGCCACTCGGCAACAGCCTCCGGCGTGGTGGGCGAATCGTTGGAATCGCCCTGGCCACCGGGCACCGTCGCCAGATCGAGCAGCACGCGGATGTCGTACTTGGCAGCCCACTCAATTGCACGGTCGATGTAGTCGACAACCGAGATGTAGGACGCATCGGACTCCTGCGAACCAAAGGCATACCAGGGCACCGGCAGACGCACGGCATTGAGACCGATCTGCGCCATGCGGCGAAAATCGTCCTCGCTCACAAACGTCTCGTAATGACGGCGCATGCGCTCATTATAGGCGGCGGTGCCCATGGCCTCCTGCAGCTCGGCCGCGTTGGATGCACCGGTCGCCGCGTATAGCGACGGGGTCACCCAAGGCTCGGGAATAAACCAGCCAGAGAGATTAACGCCGAGTATCCTCTCCATCACTGCCCCCTTCGGATCGTGCAGGCCAAACCTGCATCGTATTGCATAGGAAAAGTATCGTTTTGAGTATACCCGCGCGTGCGGACAGACGACCGAACGGTCTGTAAAGTGGCGCAAAAGCGGGAGGAATGTCTGGGGCGAGCGGGGTCAAGATGACGTACCGAGATGCGCATACACGCCGAGGGCAGGCGCCGGAAAGCGCATTCCATTCTTTCGCTCAATAATGGGATGCGCTTTCCGCGGGTCCACATAAAAGAAAAGGACCCCTTTGCAGAGGTCCTAGTCAATTCAAGGTGGCGGGGAAGGGAATCGCGTCCGCGCGCTGCGCGGACGGACCGCTGCGGCGCCTGCGCGCCTTGCGAGCTACGCTGGAAAACGCTTGCGCGTTTCCTCAGCTCCGCGCCCTCACGGGGTTCGATTCCGTGCATGGTCCACATAAAAGAAAAGGACCCCTTTGCAGAGGTCCTAGTCAATTCAAGGTGGCGGGGAAGGGAATCGAACCCCTGACACGAGGATTTTCAGTCCTCTGCTCTACCAACTGAGCTACCCAGCCATTTGAGGTGTGCCTTGTTTCAAGGCTTGATTAGTATAACCAAGGACGCGCTCCGGTCAACCGAGAATTTGAAAAAAAGTTTTTGGGCACGGTGCCAGCCACAAGTCCGACCCTATAGAACAGCACGTTAGAGACATCAACCCGCCGCAAGAAGTTTTTCGCTCAGGGCTGCACGGGCAAACTCACTTGGCGTCATCCCTTCAGCCGCCGCCCGACGACGAATCGCCTCCTTCATCCCTAGGGGAATCTTGACCGATAGCGTTGCCGTCCCTTCGCTTGAGAGCGGAGGCCGCCCGTGCACGATCCCCCCAACGGTATGCTCGCCGTCCGGAAACCCGCCATGCTCGTACGACTCGCACCACGCGTCAATCATTTCATCCGTTACAACCTGACCATTGGCAGCCGTATACACCTTGCTCATCATCGACCCCTCTGCCGAGCTCGCTCGATCTCTTGCCAGAATTTCTTCTGAACCGGAGACAGGGCATGAACAATGAGCCATCCACGAATTAGTTCGACCGCAACAAGTTCCACACTTCGACCATCTGGAAGCCATCCAATGGCAAGCCATCTCGGCGGCTCATCCTCCGACTCGCGGCGAATGCACTCAGTAACCGCGAACCAGGCACCAAGCACCTGCTTTTCCGTCAAGTGTTTTTTGGCGTTGGGATGGATCTCAACATCCATGCATCTTCTCCTCCATCTTACCCAATTTCGTATGACGAAAGTCCGCTGTCGCCAATTCCTACGCCGGCACTTGTTGAAGGGCGGGAGGTGTAGCGAGGATTGAAGGGCGTTCCAATACCGCCCAGGCACCGGGACAGGAACACATGCGCCAAGGACGGACGTTTTCGTAGCGCGCGAGGACGTTGCCGTAACGGTCAATAAAGGCAACGTCGATGGGATAGACCATAAAGCAGGTGTGGACCGAAGAGCAGCGCGGAAACGCCATGACGAGCGGCAACCCGTTGGCAGCAATCGGAGACCGTCCCAGCATGCCGCGTAGACGCACGGCAAACGACTCCGCCACCACAAACTCGGCAGGCGTCCAACCCAGCCTGTTGAGCGCCCGCGCGTAGGCAATGTAGGATGAGGCTGCGGTCACATAACCACCCCCGGACGCCACGGATCGACCGTCACTGCGCGCTCGTGCGACAACTTTGCCGGTGCCCCCAGCGAAACGCCGGCGATGCTGAGCGAGCTCGGCCACGGCTCGTAGCGCATGGTACAGGTATAGGTCCTAAACGTGCCGGAAAGCGAAAGCAGACCGCCATCCGATGTCGTCACACCCTGCTCGCTCGAGACCTCAATCTGCAAGTCATAGCCTTCCATGGCATGTTGGATCTGAGCCTGAACGGTCGCGGAGGCATCGATGGAGCTGTCATCGCCCTCCCCGCTCGGCGCCACGGCATGCGCTAGCACGATATCGGGCACCACGCGATCGAAGCGCGCGACCGCGCCGGCAAAGACCATGACGTTGTACACGATAAGCGCCAGAACCAGCAGGACGGGCGTGACCACGGCCATCTCGACCGTCGCCTGGGCGCGCTCCTCGCACAGGCGCGTGCGGATGCCCATTACGACCCACCGCCCAAGGCACCCGCCAGCGTGGCGACATCGACGGTAAGTGGGATGGAACCGCCGCCGGGCAGCGGAATCTCCGCAAGCGTGAACACCGTGCCGCTGATGGTGCGCTCGACTTGATATTCCAGCGCCTCGCAAAGCGCCTTGGGATCGGTCACGCCCAGCGGAATACTTCGTAGCTTGTCCTGCGCATTAGAAAGACCTGTGATGTCAGACCCCGGGCTCTTGATGACGTTGGCGGTGTCGGTCAACACCGGCTTTCGCAGGCGCAAATCGCACGGTTCCAAGCCCAGCGCCGCCACGGACGCCGAAACGGTATCGCCGAGCCACGACGCAATGGAGCCCAGCGCGCCACTGTCCCCTCCCAGGTCATCGATCATCTCATCCATAAGCTCGTCGGCCGAGCCCTGGATGTCTCCGTATCCCACAAGCAGCCGTCCCCAAACATCCATGACGCCATCGAGTACGCCGACAACGCCACCCGAACGCTCCTCCAGCGTCGAGAAAAACCGCGAGAGAACGTTGTTCTGCGCCGTCGCGTCATCGGGCGCCAGCACCGCAGCAGAGATCGCGCCGCGATCGCCAAGCCTGACTGTCGTGTTAAACGAAGAGTTGAGCTCATCGGGGCTCGAGATGGCACCCGAAACCGCAAGGGCAACCACGCCATTGCGGCCGGGCGGGGCGATACGCGGACGCTCGCCCGAAAGCGCTTTAATGGCCTCGTCAAACGCATTGCCCGCACGGTCTGCCTCGTCCTCGGTCTGGCGCATGAGCTCGAGCTCTTTGTTGCGGCATTCGACGTAGTCTTCCAGAGCGCCTTTGAACTCATCAAAGTGGTACTCGAAGCCGTTTTCGATAGAAGTCGAAGGAGCCGCAACGGCGCCGAGCGACGAAACACCAAAATGGCATCTGTTGCATTTGTCCTGCCCGTCATAAGCAGCGACCGAGGCTAGCCCGCCTGGCGTCCCTTTCTTATAGTTGGGGCAGCTCGTTCCATAATGCAGATACGTTTTGCCATCGTTGGTACTAGTTGGCCACGCCGCATCGGTATAGAGTTCCGTCGCTCGCACCTCGTCAGTGTTGCGCGGCAACAACGGAATATAGGAAGTGGTCCGGTCTCCGTCTTCGGTTATATATGCGCGATTGACCTCTGCGCTCGCATAGGTATAGAACGCCTTGCGCGCCGCCGACTCCGCCTTCGTCTCGACGCTTGAGCCTTGAGGCGCCTCGTTTGCAAGGCGCAAGCGGTAATAGGCCTTCGCGCGATCGAGCGCCACTTGCGGCTCCCATGTGACGCTCGAGGCATAGTGCGGATTCTCAATATCCGAAAGCTTCGCCAAACTCCTCGCGCGTTCCCACATGCATGAGCAACTGCCGACCGAAGCCGGATCCGACCCGCCGCAATCCGCAAGCCAGGCGCGCTCTTTTGCTTTCGCCGTCTCCTCCGAGGCCTTCTGCAGCTCATCTGCTGCGCGTTCCAGATCTTTCGATGTGTCTTTAATGACATCGGTCGAGATCTCGGACCCCTCGAGCGCAACGAAATCCGACTCGGACGTCTTGGGCACGGCAAGCGCCGTACCGGTATAGGTCGCACCCTCGGTATCCTGCGCCGACACGGCCTGCGTAGCTCGCGCGGCAACCAGATACGGTAGAGCCGTCTCGATTTTCTGCAGGCCCTTGGAGGCGCTTTTGGCAAACTTATTGCGCGTTTTAATGATCTCGATCCCCGTGTCGACCATATCGCCCGCGGCAAGCTCGGCACCCGGAATAAGGATGGCGACCAAGCCGGTGCCGATCGTGGCAAACCCCGCTAGGCCCAAGCTCAATATGCTCGCATCCACCACTGTCGCAGCCGTATGGTAGGACGCCACCACATTGGCGCCTGCCAGCGCGCCGCTATCGGCAGCCGCCTGGGTGTCCCCCGCGCGCGACATGCTCCATATCGCTGCCGTCGACGAAAACAGCAACGTGAGCACCACCAAGATGACCACCGCAGAGGAGAGCGTGGTATAGGCACCGTCTTCGATAAACAGGTCGATCCCGGCTCGACCCATAAAGCCGCCTCGCTTGCAGCGAGCACGCGGTCGGCAACGGCCCGCAAGCCCCCTCGTCACCTTCAACGGGCAGCGCTTAATCCCATGCAGCAATCCATGAATCATAATCTCCCTCCAGCCACTCGGGACGCGATCGATACGAGACGTCGACCTTAAGCTCGACATAGCCGTTTTGGCCTGCGCTACCCATAGCCTGCGCAAACGCACCGATCACGGGCAGCGGTTTAACCTCGCCGGTAACGGAAACGGACGAGACGCCGCCCGCATCGGCCCGACCAAGCTCGATATCCCACGACAGGGGCCCGCCGGCATGGAAAATCGAAACGTCGGGAACCGCGGCAAGACGGCGGCGGGCAAACTCCTTAATATCCTCGTCATCCCCCACCGTCGTCGTGGTCATGAGCCGCGCGGTCTCGGCGGCGGCAGACTCCATGACCGCGCGTGTATAGAGCAGGCACACCGGCTGCAGCGCCAACAGGACGAGCGTCAGAAACGTCGGCAGTAGGAATGCCGCCTCGACCGTAGACTGAGCCCGGTCCTCGCGCGCAACATCAATACAGCACGATGTCCTTAGCACCCGCAGCAGCGTCGACAACCGATGTCGAGGTGACGCCGTGAGATGCCGTCCGCTCGACCAGCGCCGCCAAGCGCCCATCGGCACCGGCACGCCAAAGCCCTGCGATCGCCAGTACGATGGAAAGCAGTGCCACCGTGACGATGGCGTATTCGACCGTTGCCTGGGCAGATTCCTCGCACAGGACATAATGCATTTCACGACCCCTCCTTTGAGTTCGTTGTCTGCGGGGTCAGGCGGACCACGCGCAGGCAACACGAAGTATCACCAGCATCCGCGGCAACCGTCACCATATCGACCCAGCCGCGTCCGTCACGCACGATGGCGCCCCACACGTTGCCCTTGATGTCGAGATAGCCGCTCAGAGCAAGTTGCGCCGTGGGCACCTCGCGATAGGCACGCAGCATATCCGCCGCCGCCTCGGTCATCGGTCGGCGCTCGGACCATGCGAGACGAACAGCGACGGCATTGTTTGCAGATGAACCCGTTGCAGCGTCCGCTCGCTCGTCAAGTGCTTGCAAGAACGTTTGCGCCGTGACGGCGGCATTCGCATCGGCCGCGTCTCGCGCATCGTCTATTTGAGACGCCGCAGGCGAACCCGATCCCGCATCCGCGGCAGCCCCTAAACGTTGTTGCCGTGCTGCGTTAAGCCCCCAAACCGCCACTGCCACCGCCACGACCGCACAGGCGAGCACCAGCAACGCGCCGACGGGACGGGCGCCCTCTACAGGCTGTTGATGCCCTCGCTGATAGCGCTCCATAAATCTTGGACCTTGCCCTTAAATGCGACGATGGCAATGATGGCAATCACCACGAGCACACCGACTAGGATGGCGTACTCGGTGGTGCCCTGCGCGCTCTCCTCCCGCAGCAGTTCTTCGGCACGCTGGCGAGCGTGAATTGACTGGCAAAACGCCAAGCTCCAGACCTTGTCAACAACGTCAGTCATCGTATTCATGTATTCCTCCCTACATCATCCCGCCTGCTCCCAGCAGCGGGCCCAATATGGACAGAAGCAACGCCGGCAAGATGAGCGTGCCGGTGGGAATCAGCAGCTTGACCGGCGCACGCTCAATCTCGCGCTCGACCGCGGCGCGATGGGCCGCGCGAATCTCGCGACTTTGGGCCGCCAGCGTCTCGGCAAGCGGGGCACCGAGAGCAAGCGCCTGCCCCGCTGTGATGGCAAAGGTCTCGAGCGCCCGCACATCCAGGTCGCGCGCGGCCGCCAGAAGCTCATCCTCTCGCGTCCCTACGCCCACCCGCCATGCCATGCAGGCTCGCTCAAGGCGGAGCGCCAACGTCGATCGGCGATTGGCGCAAAAAACCTCAAGCGCCGCATCGAACGAAAGGCCAGCCGAAAGCCCCAGACGCACCACGTCGATCATCTCGGACACCTCGCCAAGCGACACCTGCGCCGTACCACCCGTGCCGAGCATGCCCCTCAACCGTGCTGCCAGGGCATCGGTCACCGATCGAGCAGCCGTAACAACCAGCAGCGCTTCACGTTTGCAGGCCTGGACGATCTTGTGTGCGTCCGCACGCTCCAAACCCGTCACGATAAACACGCTGAACGCGCACAGGCACGCCGCGACCCCGACCAGGGCACTCATAGCTCCACCCGCATAATGCGTCGGATGACCACCAGGGCGACGGCGTTGAGAGCAAGCCCCAGCACCACGGCACCGGCACCCGCCGGCGTTGCAAGGCCGCGGCGAAAATCGGCCGAGAGCAGCGCCAGCACCGCGCACATACCCGCCGGCATCGCCGAGACCATGTGTGCCGACATACGAGCCTGCGATGTCTTGACGTCCAAGCGGCGCTTGAGCTCAATGCGCTCCCCCACCATGCTCGACGCCTCGGATAACAGGTCGGCAAGCGGGGCGCCGGTTCGCTGCGACACCTTGAGCGCCAAAGTGACAAGCGAAAGGCCGGGGGCATCGATGCGAACGAGTAGGTCATCCAGCGCATCAGTCGCCGAGACGCCGCAGTCGATCGCCGCCGCCACGCGCAAAAACTCGGTATGCACCGGCTCTTGCGCATGAGCCCCCACAAACCTCATGCCCTGGGCCAGCGAATGGCCCGAGGCGAGCGACATGGAAAGCGCCGTAAAGGCCTCGGGCATGGCTTCTTCCACATCGTGTTGCTCGCGGCGACGGCCGAAGGTGTCGCGAGCGGCACCTACGCCAAACGGCGCGAGCAGCCCCAGGACAAAGCCGATGGGCGACAGCGATACGACAGTCAGGGCAATGCCGCAGACGCCACTCGATAGCAGCAAGCATGCCAGTCGCGCCTCGTCATCCTCGATAACAAGGCCAACGCGATGTGCCGGAACCAGCGCCGCCCAAGAGTGGGCAATCTTTTTTAGCAGGTCGTTTTCTACCAACTCGCGCGGCAGCCTCTCGGCAACCGACTCAAGCGCATGGCTGACCAGCTCCGCCGGCGGCACGCGCGGCGCACGAGGCTCCGTCCCGCACGCCACCGCGGCAGAAAGCCCCGTTAAGCCCCCTACGACGAGGGGCACAACGATCTCCATTCGTCCACCTCCTCTTGCGTGAGCGTTCCCGAGCGCAGGCCCTCCGCGATAAACGGAGGCTCGCGATCGAGCGTCCAGGTGCGCGTGGCGGCATCGAACGTCACGTAGCGCTCAAGCTCCACGCCGCCTGACGTGCCGCGTCGCACCCCCGAATAGGAGGACACGAAACGCCTGCCGTCCGCATGACGCTCGGACATCACGATGCCGTCGAGCGCCATGGCGATTTGCTCCTCGATAAGCTCGCTCGGCAGGTCGATGCCATAGCGCGCAAGCAGCGTCAAACGCACCACGGTCTCCTGCTCGGTGCCCGCATGAAGCGTGGTGAGCGATCCGTCGTGCCCGGTGTTCATGGCCTGCAGCATGTCGCAACATTCCGCACCGCGCACCTCGCCCACCACAATACGGTCGGGACGCATGCGCAGGGCGTTGGTCACCAGGTCGCGGATTGTCACCGCGCCCTCGCCCTCAATTGAAGCCTCGCGCACCTCCAGGCGAACCACATGCGGGTGATGCGCAAACTTGAGCTCGGCGGAGTCCTCGATCGTCACGATGCGCTCGCCGGTGGATATCTCGCACGACAGCGCGTTGAGCAGCGTGGTCTTGCCCGATCCCGTGCCACCTGCAACCGCCAGATCTTGACGCAGCGACACCGCACACGACAGCAGCTGCGCATACCAAAGCGGTAGCGACCCCAGGCCCACAAGCTCGTCCAACGAACAGATGCGGTCTGAGAACTTGCGGATGGTGAGGATTGGCCCATCGATTGCCACAGGCGGGATCACCGCGTTGACGCGATAGCCCGTCTTGAGGCGAGCGTTGACGATAGGGCTGCGCTCGTCGATACGCCTGCCCAGCGGCGAGATGATGCGGTCGATGAGCACGCGGATCTGCTCGTCGTCCTCAAACGCATGCTCGATGGGATATAAGACGCCGCCGCGCTCAAAGAAAGCCGAGCGGCAACCGTTGATCATGATCTCAGTGACGGTGTCGTCCTCGATGAGCGGCTGCAGCGGGCCCAGGCCCACCACGTCGTCCAAAATCTCGTCGATGATGGTCTCGCGCTCGGGCGTCGCCAGGTCGGTCGCCTCCTCCACGTTGAGCGCCGCCTCCACCGCAGGACGCAATTCCGAGCGGGCGAGCGCCGGATCGATGTAGGCGCTGATACGCGCCACCTCGTCATAACCCATGCGGTCCATCACGGCGCGTTTGGTGCGGCGCTTGACGGCACGGTGGCGTCCCGCATCAACAGGCACTGTCGCCGCGGCCGTACCGGCTTCCTTAATCCTTGTTTGCAAACTCATCGCGAATCACCCTCGCGCGACCAGGGAAGACGGATGCGCGGGCGCTCGGTGCGCGTCGCGCGGTCGGTGACCATGTCACTCCAGGGACCGATGGCGCAGCCCAGCTCCACGAGCATCTCGCGCGTGGCTTCGCGCACGCTGGTGGCAAAAGCGCTGGTCTGGCCCACTGCCTCGTCGGCACGGCCGAATGCCATGAGCGCCGCCAAGTCCTGCCCGCCGTCGGCGATGCGGATCTTGGAGCTCAACGCGCAGGCAATCTCAAAGCGCATGGCGACATCCTCGTCAGCGCCGCGCGCGCCAAACCGGTTGAATACGGCGCTCATGCGCGTACGCGGCACGCCCACACGGCTCGCCAGTTCGATGACGCGCGCCGCGGACGTCGCAGACGACACCGATGGATCGCCCACGACCAGGCAACGGTCGCTTGCCGCCACCGCGGCCGCCACGGCGTCACCCCAAAAGACCGAGGTGTCGACAAGAACCACGTCGGATTCGCGGCGCAAGACGTCGAGCAGCAGCTCCACCGGACGCGCCATGAGCTCGGCCTGTTCGGGCGCGGCGACCGGGCCCCAAAGCGTGACGCCCGGAGCCACGCGCATCGAGGCGGCCACGATGTCCGATTCGGCAAGTGCGCCCGCAGCCGATGGCTCGATAAGCGTCGCCATGTCATGCGGGGCATCGGCACCCAACAGGTCGTAGAGGTTTCCAAACATCAGGTCCAAGTCGAGCACGGCAGCACGCAGGCCCAGCAGCGACGCCGCGTGCGCCATGGCGGCGACGATCGTCGACTTGCCGCAACCGCCCGAACCCGAGACGGCGCAGACAACCGGGGCTCGATGCGACGGAGCGGCGGCATCCGCCGGCGGCGTGGGGGCAGGCGGCGCTGGCACGGGCGGCAACGTCCCCGTCTCCCCGGCAGCGCTCATATGCTGCGCCCAAGCCGGCATGGCAGGTTGTTCGGTCTGCGGGGCCGAGTCTGGAGACTTCACGGTCGCATCGGCACGAGCATTGTCGCTCCCGGCAAGCCCCTCCACCTCGTCGAGTTCATCGACCAGGCTCACGCCATGCACGTATCCCATATCAGCATCCAAAAGATCCTCGCCATACGGCACCGGCTCTCCGACTTCATCGTATGCAAGGGGATCCCGGGGACACCGACCATGCTCGGCTTCCGCTTTTCCATAATCATCAACACGCGGGCCTCTTGTAGCGCGAGGCGCCCCGGGTTCCCTATCAACAAAAGCATCGGGCTCAATCGTCATACACCGGTCGTAATCAACCGTTCCCTCGCCCGCGCGCCCGTTGCCGCATATGCTGCGCGCAGCGATAACCTCGGTCGCCCCCGCGCGAAACAGCCCCTCGATATCCGAAGGATCGAGTGTCTCTATCAGTACGACCACGCGGCTCACGCGGCCCTCGGCCGTCAGGCGCGCAACAGTCTTTCGCACGTCTTCGGCATCGAACAGGGCTGCCGCGATAATCGCCGCCCCACGACGCGACGGAAACGCCCGCGCCATGGACACCAGCCCATCCAGGTCGCCCACGCGAAGCACCTGCGCGCCCGCATCGCGGCCCTCGACTTCCCGCTGCAGCAATCCGTAATCACCACACGCGCAGCATGCAAGCCAGATCGCCTTCATCACTCGTCGCCTCCGCTCTTTTTGCCGCGCACCGTGGCGGGAATCGTCAAACTGACCGTCCCCTTGCCCGAGGCCCCCAGCAATTCCTTAACGTCTTCGGGGTCGGCCGCCAGCGTCACCCATTCGATCTTGCCTTCGCGCATGGCGCCGGCCTCTTCGCTGGTATCGATCACGCGCGCGCCGCACAGCCGATCGGTTACGCCGTCCTTTTGCACGTACACGTCCACGTAGCTGCCCACGCCCGTGGCGCCCCCGACCGAATGTTCGGCATCGACCGCTACCGAAACGGCGACCTTGCCTTTGGGCACCTCGAGCGTGTGGCTTTCGGCCTTGGTGTAGACATCGCAAATCACGGCATTTTTAGGGATGCGCGAGGTCGTCACGTCGCCGCGCACCTGGCGCAACTCGGTCGCTGCATCGCGCGGCAACAGGCTCGCCAGCCACTCCTGGGTTATGACATTGGTCTCATCGAGGGTCTCACCCGCATCGATATCGCGCGCCGCGACGCACACCTCAACGCGATCGCCGCCGTACTTGGTCAGCGTCTCGGCCTGGGCCTGCTCGGCCTGCGAGCGGATCGACGATGCGTAGGCCATGCAGAGCAGCGCGGCGAGCACGCCCGCGATCAGACTGATGGCGATGCGCTTGCTCTTGTTCACGGCCGCTCCTCTCAAGGTAGCACCGGGCGGATGCCCGTACCACCATTGTCCGAGCGAGCAAGAGGCAAAACGACGCGATCGCAATCTTGGTTTTAAGTGTCAAACCAATTGCCGACCAAAAGCTGACCGGCCCGTCAAGCTCGTGGCAAGGTTTTGGTCAGCACGTCGGATAAATGCACGTTTAGGGACGCATCGGCAATAAAAAAGCCGCCTCCCGTACCATTGGGAGACGGCTGTCATAGGTAGATTCAATTACAGATGGACATCGGGATCGAGCATCTGTGCACTCACGCGCATGGATGACGCCAGATTTTGGAACGTTTCCAGGCGCAGGCTGTCGATCTGCCCGGCATCCTCGGCCTCGCGAACGGCGCAGCCCGGTTCGTGGGTATGCGTGCAGTCGCCAAACCGGCACGCACGCGACGCCTCGACGATCTCGGGAAACGCGCGTGCCAAACCCCGCTCATGCCCCACCAGCGGCAGACTGCGCAGGCCCGGCGCGTCAGCAATAACGCCGGCTTCGCCCGGCAGCGCCACCATCACGCGCGCGACCGTGGTGTGGCGACCCTGGTCATCGCGCTCACGCACGCCGCCGGTCGCCAATGTATCGTGACCCAGCAGCGCGTTGAGCAGCGTCGACTTGCCGGCACCCGATTCACCCAAGATCATGGCGCAACTCCCGGCGGGCACGCAGGCGCGCACCTCGTCCAGGCCACGACCCTCGGCAGAGGACGTCACGATCACGCGCACGTCCGGACCCACCAAGCGGTGCACGCGGTCCAGATCGCGCTCGAGCTCATCGGTGTCGCAGCGGTCGGCCTTGGTGAGCACCACCACCGGCTCGGCATCGCAGTCGAGTGCCAACACCAGCGAGCGTGCCACGCGGTCGAGCAGTACCTCGCCGGCGCCGAGCGCCTGCACGATCAGCACGCTATCCACGTTGGAGCAAAGCACCTGACGCTCGCCGCGAGCGCGTCCGCGCCAGCGCTCAAAACTCGTGCGGCGTGGCAGCACGCACTCGATCACGCCCATGTCGTGCCCGGGCGCACGACGCACCGCCACGCGGTCGCCCACGGCGGGCAGCAGAACCTCGTCCTCGCCACGCGACTTGGCAAACCCCACGGCATGCTCGGCACGAAAGGTGTCATCGGCAGTCGCCACCAGCGGAAACCCGCGGTCCAGGCGCACCACGGCACCGAGCTGCATCTGCTCGGGTTCCTCGGCGTGTGCGCAAAAGTCGTCAAATGCAGCCTGCTGAGCCGCATCGACCGGCAGGTCATCGAACGCCGGAACATCCTGCAGCGCGTCAAGCCCCGGCACGCTTGCCAGCAGCTCCTCAGCAGACGCAGGGGCTTCGGTCGCAAGCTTCCGACGACGATCGCGCTTAGCCCGCGCCCCCGTCGTCTTTTTCTTCGCCTTAGCCTTAGCCTTGCCCACAAGCGCCTCCCAGCACAAAACCACACAACTGAGCAGGTATTTTACCCACAAAAAAGAGCTGGTCGAGCAAACGCTCGACCAGCTCACATACTTTCCCTTAGTCAATGGTCCCGAGAGGTTATCCGAAGGCCCGCCCGCCGGGAGGGGTTTCTTCTGAGCGATCCCGCAGCGCGAAGCGCGAGGACCAGCGAAGAAGAAACCCCGCAGGCGGTCGGACCGGTGGGAAGGTTGACCTTTCGACCTACTCCTTCTCCACTGCGCGCATGATCGCCTTGTAGATCTCCATCAGCGGGATGATCAGGAAGGCAAGGCCCAGCGCGGCGATAACGCCCTTGAGCTCAAGCGTCACGGGGCCAAAGAACATCTCGGCAAGCGTCGGCTGCACGGTTACGATCACCGTCAGCACCAGCGCCAGCGCGGCAGATGCCCACAGCCACTTGTTCTGCTTCTTCATGCTAAACAGCGACGCACGACGGCTGCGCATATTGAAGCAGTGGAAGATCTCGACCATGTTGAGCGTGATGAAGGCCATCATCACGCCTTCCTCGTCGGCATTGCCGGCGATCATATCGGCGATGTGGATGTAGCCCATGTCAAAGTACACGCCCACAAAGAAGCTCGCCAGCACCAGCACGGTGATAATCAGGCCCTGGACCACACAGTCCAGGCCCATATTGCCGGCAAAGACGCCGTCCTTGGCGTTGCGCGGCTTACGCTTCATGATGTCGCCCTCGGCATCCTCCATGCCCAGCGCGAGCGCGGGGAAGCAGTCGGTGACCAGGTTCACCCACAGCAGCTGCACCGGCTGGAAGATGGTAAAGCCGATGAGCGTGGCGATAAACACCGAGAACACCTCGGCAAGGTTAGCCGAAAGCAGGAACTGGATGACCTTGCGGATGTTGTCGTAGATGCGACGGCCCTCTTCGCAAGCACCGATGATGGTGGCGAAGTTGTCGTCGGCGAGCACCATGTCGGCGACGTTCTTGGTAACGTCGGTACCGGTGATGCCCATGCCCACGCCGATGTCGGCGCGCTTGATGGACGGGGCGTCGTTGACGCCGTCGCCCGTCATGGCCACGATCTGGTCGCGCGACTTCCAGGCCTCGACGATGCGGGTCTTGTGCTCGGGCTGGACGCGGGCGTACACGCCGTAGTCCTCGATGTGCGCGTCGAGCTCCTCGTCGCTCATGCGATCGAGGTCGGCACCGGTGATGGCATGGCTGCGATCGGTGACGATTCCCAGCTGCTTGGCGATGGCCACGGCGGTGTCGATGTGGTCGCCCGTGATCATGACGGTGCGGATACCGGCGTCATGGGCCTCGCGGATGGCGTCGGCGACCTCGGGGCGGACAGGGTCAATCATGCCGGACAGGCCGCAGAAGACCAGGTCGTGCTCGAGCGCAGCGGGACTGCAGTCGCTCGGGACCTCGGTGTAGGTGCGGCTTGCCAGCGCCAACACGCGCAGGGCCTCGTCGGCCATGGCCTTGTTGGCGGCCACGAGCTCGGCGCGACGCTCCTCGGTCAGCGGGACGACCTTTTCGCCCTCGTAGATATGGGTGCACAGGCCGATCACCACGTCGGGCGCGCCCTTGGTGTACTGCTCGTACTCGCCATCCAGGGTCTCGACGACCACGGACATCATCTTGCGGCCCGAGTCGAACGGGGCCTCGCCCACGCGTGGGTGCTCGGCAGTCAGGCCGGTGAGACCAGCCTTGCCGGCGTCGTTGACGAGCGCACACTCAGTCGGCTCGCCCACGGCCTCGCCCAGCTCCTCGTCCCACTGGGCATCGGAACACAGCGCCATGCCGGCCAGGAACTTCTCCTTAGGCGCAGCGAGCTCGTGCTTGACGACGGTCATCTTGTTCTGGGTAAGGGTGCCGGTCTTGTCGGAGCAGATGGTCTGCGTGCAGCCGAGGGTCTCGACGGCAGAAAGCTTGCGGATAATCGCCTGGCGCTTGGCCATCTTGGTCACGCCAAGCGACAGCACGATGGTCACGACGGCGACCAGGCCCTCGGGGATGGCAGCGACGGCGAGCGAGACGGCGACCATAAAGGTGTCGAGCAAGGCGGTCGGGTCGGTAAGAACGTTACCCACGCCGTGGCGGAGGATATCAACGCCAAAGATCACGACGCAGATGATAATCACCATGATGGTGAGGATGCGGCTGAGCTCGGCAAGCTTCACCTGCAGCGGTGTGAGCTCTTCCTTGGCCTCGGCCAGAGCACCGGCAATCTTGCCCATCTCGGTGTCCATGCCGGTGCCGACCACGACGGCGCGGCCACGGCCGTACACCACGGTGGAACCCATGTAGCACATGTTCTTGCGGTCGCCGAGCGGCACGTCATCGGTGCCCACGGCAAGCTCGATCACGTTGGCGTGCTTCTCTACGGGAACGGACTCGCCGGTGAGTGCGGCCTCTTCGATCTTCATCGTGGCGCTCTCGAGGACGCGGCAGTCGGCCGGGACGGAGTCGCCCGCCTCGAGCATGATCACGTCGCCGGGCACGAGCTCGGCACTCGGCAGGTGCACGAGCTTACCGTCGCGCAGCACCTTGGACTGCGCCGCGCTCATCTCCTGCAGGGCCTCGAGGGCCTCCTCGCTCTTGGCTTCCTGGACCACGCCCAGTACCGAGTTGACGATAACGACGAACATGATGATGACGACATCGGCAAAGTCGGGCTCGCCCTTGACCATGCCCGTGAGCGCGCTGATGACGGCGGCAACGATCAGCATGATGACCATGGGGTCGGCCATCTGCTCAAAGAAACGCTTCCACAGCGGCGTCTTCTCGGCTTCCTCGAGCTTGTTAGGGCCTGTCTTTGCGGGGGGGCGCGGCGCCCCGCCCCGGTGTTTCCAG
>UQHY01000028.1:0-25992 GCA_900540975.1 uncultured Collinsella sp. | reverse complement strand
GCCTGCTCGAGTACGCGCAGTACACCCGCCCCGCCGAGTTCAACGGCGAGGGCGTGCCGCCGGTGCTCGTGAGCGGCGACCACGCCAAGGTTGACGCCTGGCGCCGTAAGAATGCCATCGAGCGCACCTGCCGCTGGCGTCCCGACCTGATCGAGACGGCGCGGCTTACGCCCGAGGAGCGCGCATACGCGCAAGAGATCCTGGACGCATCGTATTCGAAGAGCGAGGAGTGAGAATGGTTCCTTCGCAGCATTCCGTGCTAAAGGGTGCGTTTGAGTGGATCGCGGTCGTCGCCATCGCACTGGTCGCCACCTTCTTGATTCGCTCGTTTGTGGTCGAACCCTTTGTGGTGCCCACCGGCTCCATGGAGTCCACGATCGAGATCGGCGACCAGATCCTGGCGCAAAAGGTGAGCCTTGAGCTCGGCCGCCCCGTCAGCCAAGGCGATATTGTGGTGTTCCACAACCCAGATGGCACCTCCGAGCATGATGTTCTCGTCAAGCGTGTTATTGCCACGGCCGGCCAGACGGTCGACCTTCAGGACGGCAAGGTGGTCGTTGACGGCCAAGCGCTCGACGAGGGCTATACGACCGGCATGAGCTGGCCGCTTTCGGTCCAAGCTCCCGGCGCTCAGGTAAGCTATCCCTACACCGTTCCCGACGGGTGCGTGTGGGTGATGGGCGACAACCGCGAAAACTCTGCCGACTCGCGCTACTTTGGTCCCGTTGATCGCTCTGATTTGATCGCCGTGGCGCTTGTGCGCTACTGGCCGCTCAACCGCATCGGCACTATCGACTAAAAACCGCTATAGTACAGAACCTAACCGTGTAATCGTTTCGACGAGGGGATATTAGAGGCATGAACGCTTCATCGCTTTCCTTCCAAGACATCATCCTGCGCCTCCAGCAGTACTGGGGCGAGCAGGGCTGCGTCATTATGCAGCCCTATGACTCCGAGGTCGGTGCCGGTACCTTCCACACCGCGACCACGTTGCGCTCGCTCGGTCCTGCCGAGTGGCGCACCTGCTACGCTCAGCCTTGCCGCCGTCCCGCCGACGGCCGCTACGGCGAGAATCCCAACCGCATGCAGCACTACTATCAGTTCCAGGTGCTCATCAAGCCGTCGCCGGTCAACGCCCAGGAGCTCTACCTGGGGTCTCTTGCCGCTATCGGTCTGGACCCCAACGACCATGACGTTCGTTTTGTCGAGGACGACTGGGAGAGCCCGACGCTGGGCGCCTGGGGCCTTGGCTGGGAGGTCTGGCTCAACGGCATGGAGGTCACGCAGTTTACGTACTTCCAGCAGGTGGGCGGCATCGAGGTCGACCCTGTGCCCGTCGAGATTACCTATGGTCTGGAGCGCATCGCCATGTACGCTCAGGGCGTCAACTCCGTCTACGACCTGGTGTGGAGCTATCTGCCCGATGGCACGCCGATGACCTATGGCGACGTGTTCCTGGAGAACGAGCGCGAGTTTAGCGCCTACAACTTTGAGGTCGCCAACGTCGAGATGATGCGTCAGAAGTTTGACGACTACGAGGCCGAGTGCCACTCCTGCCTTGAGCGCAAGCTGCCGCTGCCCGCTTACGACTGCGTCATGAAGTGCAGCCATGCCTTCAACCTGCTCGATGCTCGCGGTGCGCTGTCCGCGGTCGAGCGTGCTAACTACATCCTGCGCGTCCGCGCCGTCGCCAAGGCGTGCTGCGAGGCCTATATGGCCGAGGTCGCTGGAGTCAACGAGAATGCCGACCAGGAAGGCGAGGTGGCGTAAGCCATGGCAGACGCTAAGGATTTCCTGTTTGAGATCGGTACGGAGGAAATGCCCTCTGCACCGCTGAACAATGCCGTCAAGCAGCTTGGCACCATGATTGCCAAGGGTCTCGACGAGGCCGGCCTGGCCCACGGCGAGGTCCGCGTGATCTCGAGCCCGCGTCGTCTGGCTGCGCTCGTGGCCGACGTCGCCACCGCGACCGATGAGGTTCACGAGGTCAAGCGTGGTCCCGCGGCAAACATTGCCTTTGATGCCGACGGCAACGCCACCAAGGCCGCCCAGGGCTTCGCTCGCAAGTGCGGTGTGGCTGCCGAGGACCTGGTCCGTCGCGAGGACACTGACGGTCGCGAGTATGTGTTCGCCGAGAAGAACATTCCCTCCGCACCGGCTACGCCGATTCTGACCGCTCTGTGCGAGAAGACCATCGCCGGCCTGCAGTGGCCCAACTACCGCAGCCAGCGTTGGGGTCACGAGCATGCGACCTTTGTTCGTCCGGTCCGCTGGATCTGCTGCCTTTTGGGCGAGGATGTTGTGCCCGTGTCGTTTGCCGACGTGACGAGTGGCAACACCACGCGTGGTCATCGCGTACTTGGCCCTGGTGACCATGTGGTCGCCAGCCCCGCCGTCTACGAGCAGGTGCTCGAGGACGCCGGCGTGCTTTCTGCCGAGCGTCGTCGTGAAGCCATCCTTGCCGGTATCGCCGAGGTCGAGGCTGCGCGCCCCGGTTGCCATGTCGACACGCCCAAGAAGGTCTTCGAGGAGGTCATCAACCTCTGCGAGTGGCCGACGGTGCTTGTCGGTACCTTCGATGAGGAGTTCCTCAAGGTCCCGCACGAGATCATCTGCGAGTCCATGCTCACCAACCAGCGCTACTTCCCGATCTATGACGGCGAGGGCAAGCTCACGCGTGAGTTCGTGGTCGTCTCCAACAGCAAGCCCGAGAACGCCGAGCGCGTGATCGACGGCAACGAGCGCGTCGTGCGTGCCCGTCTGGACGATGCCAAGTTCTTCTACGAGGAGGACCTGAAGATTTCCCTCGACGAGTTCCGTGAGCGTCTGGCCAAGGTCGCCTTCCAGGAGAAGCTCGGTAGCGTGCTCGCCAAGTCCGAGCGTATTGAGCAGCTCGCGCTCGCCATCGCCCGCGAGGCCCATCTGGGCGCCCACCTTGCCGCCGATGCCGCTCGCGCCGCTCACCTGTGCAAGGCCGACCTTGTATCCAACGCCGTCGTTGAGTTCACGAGCCAGCAGGGCGTTATGGGCGGTTATTACGCTTCCGCGATGGGGGAGAACGACGAGGTCGCCCACGCCATTCGCGATCACTATCGTCCCCGCTTTGCCGGCGATGAGCTGCCCGAGGGCACCGCTGGCTGCATCGTGGCCTGTGCCGACAAGCTCGATACCATTGCGGGTATCTTTGCCATCGGCGAGCCCCCGACCGGCTCGTCCGACCCGTACGCGCTGCGTCGCGCCGCCATCGGCATCATCAACATCCTGCGCGACCGTCTGCCGATCGACCCCACGTCGCTCATCGACTTTGCGCTCGAGCTCTATAGCGAGCAGGGCATTGAGTTCGACGCCGCCGAGGTCGCCCAGCAGGTTCGTGACTTCTTCCACGGTCGTTTGGTGAGCATGGCCCGCGACGAGAAGATTCCGGCCGACACCGTTGCCGCCGTCTCCGCGGTGCACATCATTGCCCCGTCGCTCTTCTTCGCCCGCTGCGCCGCCCTCGATGAGGCCCGCAAGAACGACGCCGAGACCTTCGACAACCTGGCAACCGCCTACGCCCGCGCGGCGCACATCTCCAAGCCCGAGCTGGGCGCGGAGTACGATCGCGCCCTGATGGGCGAGGTCGAGCTT
Source organism: uncultured Collinsella sp. (assembly GCA_900540975.1). Lineage (GTDB taxonomy): Bacteria > Actinomycetota > Coriobacteriia > Coriobacteriales > Coriobacteriaceae > Collinsella. Next base: position 22,365 of record UQHY01000028.1, on the reverse strand, counting down.
GCGCTTGCCGATGCCTCCGAGGCCGCTCAGACCGCCGTCGACGCCGCTCTCGCCGCCGAGGATTATCCTGCCGCGTTTGCCGCTCTGGCCGCCCTGCGCGCGCCCATCGACCGTTTCTTCGACGAGGTTATGGTCATGGACAAGGACGAGCAGCTCCGCGATAATCGCCTTAAGCTGCTCAACCGCTTCGAGGCCGTTTTCTCCGGCATCGCCAACATCGGTGAGCTTGCCCGCAAAAAGTAAGCCAGCCTGCGCGTAAGCGCAAAAGGAGCCCCGCATGGATTGCCCGGTCACCGCTCGTCCCACCGTTATCGTTATCTCCGACTCGCTCGGTGATACCGCTTGTGAGGTGGTGCTTGCGGCGTCCGGGCAATTTGATGAAGGGGCTTTTCGTTTGTTGCGCCTGCCCAAGGTGAACTCGGTGGAGCAGGTCAAGTCGTTTGTGGGCCCGCGCGTTGATGCGGACCATCGCGATATTGCCGTGTTCCACACCATTGTCGATCCGGCGCTTCGCGCCCGCGTGCTCGATTACCTGGGTATGCTTCATATCCGTTCGGTCGACCTGATCGGCCCGACACTTGCCGTGCTTTCGTCGCTTATCGGTGTGTCGCCCAAGGGCGTCGCGGGCGTGATTCACAAGACGGATGACCGCTATTTCCATCGTATCGAGGCCATGGAGTATTTTGTTGAGCACGATGATGGACGTGGCTGCGACGACCTTTCGGGGGCAGATATCGTGCTGCTGGGCGTATCGCGCACGTCCAAGACGCCACTGTCGATGTATTTGGCCTATCAGGGTTACAAGGTTGCCAATGTTCCGTTGGCCCATGGCATGGAGCCGCCGAAGTCGATTTACAAGGTCGACCCGATGCGGTTGTTTGGTCTGATTTCGACTGTCGATGTGATCTCTGAGATACGCGATAGCCGCTTGGGCGATGACTGCGCCCGTGCCGTCGCCGGCTCCTATGCCGAGCCCGAGAGCGTGTGCAGCGAGCTCGAGGAAGCCCGTGCCCTCATGAAGCGCCTGGGCTGCTTTGTGGTGCGTACTGACGGCAAGGCGATCGAGGAGAGCGCCTCCGAGATCATTAGTCACTTGGAGGAAATCCAAGAAGCCCGTGTCCGTCGCGCCGCCCGCCGAGCCCAGCAAAGCTAACTCTTTGGGGTAGCTAAAAATGCACCGTCTTAAAAAGACTACCTATAAATAATGCACGATAATGATAAAGCGATTTAGCAAAGAACTTGCATTTGACCTGCGAGTTTCTTGTAGTGGTATCTCCATAAGGTAACCACCTTTACCTACCGTTTACCGCTCGTTTTAGCACGTTTACCAAACCTCGTATCCTCTGCTCAAGCCCGTTCAAATCCCGCCGTATAGTTCCCTCACGGCCCGCATCCGGCGGGTCGATTCGTCACCACGGTCGCGCGCGAGAGCGCATGGAAGGGGAAGTATCGTGAGCGATTGCAAGAGGGTTTACCGTTTTGAAACCGATGCCCAGGGCACTTGTGTCACCGAGGGCGACAAGTCCATGAACTTCGTGCTTGGCGGCAAAGGCGCAAACCTTGCCGAGATGAGCTGTATCGGCCTGCCGGTTCCCGGTGGCTTTACCATTACCTGCCAGACCTGCGTCGAGTACTCTGGCGCCGGCAACGTGTGGCCCGTGGACGCGCTCGACGAGATCGTTGCCGCCGAGGCCGACCTCGAGGCCCGCTGCGGCAAGAAGCTCGGCGACGCCTCCGACCCGCTGCTCGTGTCGGTTCGCTCGGGCGCTCCGTTCTCCATGCCCGGCATGATGGACACGGTCCTCAACCTGGGCCTCAACGACGATTCCGTCCAGGGCCTTATCGCCCAGACGCAGAACCCGCGCTTTGCCTGGGACAGCTATCGTCGCTTTATCCAGATGTTCTCCAACGTCGTCATGGGCGTCGATGCCGACTTGTTCGAGAATGCCCTGACCCAGGCCCGCCTGGTCGCCGGCGTTCGCGTCGACTCCGAGCTTTCGGCTGAGGACCTGCAGGAGCTCGTCGAGTCTTTCAAGGGCATTTTCTCCGACAACGTCGAGGCCGCCGTGTACCCCGAGCTCGAGGTCGCGGACGGCAAGCCCGTCTTCCCGCACGATCCGGAGCTTCAGCTGCGCCTTGCCATCCAGGCCGTCTTTGGCAGCTGGATGAACGAGCGCGCCTGCATCTACCGCAAGCAGCGCGGCATTTCCGACGACCTTGGCACCGCCGTCAACGTCCAGGCTATGGCCTTTGGCAATAAGGGCGAGACCTCGGCGACCGGTGTCGCCTTTACGCGCAACCCGGCCGACGGCACCAAGGAGTTCTACGGCGACTTTCTGGTCAACGCCCAGGGCGAGGACGTCGTCGCCGGCATCCGCAACACCGAGCCCATCGCCGACCTCAAGACCACCCCGGGCCTCGAGTCCGCAGGTGAGGAACTCGAGCGCGTGTTCCTGACGCTCGAAGATCATTACCGCGATATGTGCGACATCGAGTTCACCATCGAGCAGGGCAAGCTCTGGATGCTCCAGACCCGCGTGGGCAAGCGTACCGCAACCGCCGCTCTGCGCATCGCTATCGAGATGGTCGAGGAAGGCCTTATCACCCGTGAGGAGGCCGTGAGCCGCATCGACCCCGCGCAGCTCGACCAGCTCCTGCACCCGCAGTTCGACTCCTCCAAGAAGTACGAGGCGCTCGCATGCGGCCTCAACGCCAGCCCTGGTGCCGCCGTGGGCGAGGTCGTGTTCTCGAGCGACGATGCCGTCGCGCGCGCCAACGAGGGTCACAAGGTCATTTTGGTTCGCTGGGAGACCAACCCCGATGACCTGAAGGGCATGGTCGCCGCCGAGGGTATCCTGACCAGCCACGGTGGCAAGACGAGCCATGCCGCCGTTATCGCTCGCGGTATGGGTACGCCCTGCGTCTGCGGCGTTGAGCGCTTCCACATCGACGCCGCCGAAAAGGTCGTGCGCATCGAGGGTAGCGATCGTGTGCTGCACGAAGGCGATGTCATCTCCATCGACGGCACCCAGGGCATCGTCGTCGATGGCGCTGTCGATTTGGTCTCCGCCGAGCTCACCGGCGACCTGGACACCATCCTGTCCTGGGCCGACGAGATCCGTCTGGACGAGACCTGTGGCCACGCCAACCATGTGCGCGTCAACGCCGACAATCCCGAGGACGCAGAGCTCGCGCTCGAGTTTGGCGCCGAGGCCATCGGCCTGTGCCGCACCGAGCACATGTTTCTGGGCGATCGCAAGAACATCATCCAGAGCTTCATCCTGTCCGACGATGAGGCCGTGAAGCAGCAGGCCCTCGCCGACCTGCTCAAGGTTCAGACCGAGGACTTCCTGGCGATGTTCAAGACCATGTCCGGTCGCGATGTGGTCGTTCGCCTGCTCGATCCGCCGCTGCACGAGTTCCTGGATAATCCGCGTGAGCTCGAGGTCGCCATCACCAAGAAGGAAGCCGCTGGCGCCAGCGAGGAAGAGCTTGCCGCCCTGCGTGCCCGCCTGCGCCGTATCGACGGCATAGTCGAGTCGAACCCCATGCTCGGCCTGCGCGGTGTGCGCCTGTCCGTCGTCTTTAGCGATCTGCCGCTCATGCAGGTTCGCGCCGTGGCCACGGCTGCTGCTCGACTTATCAAGGAGGGCGTCGACCCGCGCCCCGAGATCATGGTTCCGCTCGTTTCCATTACGGCCGAGCACGTTCAGACTCGCGAAGTCATCGAGCGCGTGATCGCCGAGGTTTCCGCCGAGGAGGGCGTCGAGCTCAATATTCCCGTGGGCACGATGCTCGAGCTGCCGCGTGCCTGCATGGTTGCCGACGAGATCGCGCAGCACGCCGACTTCTTCTGCTTTGGCACCAACGACCTCACGCAGACGACCTTCGGCTTCTCTCGAGACGATGCCGAGGCCAAGTTCATCCCGCTGTACATGCTCAAGAAGATTCTGAAGGACAACCCCTTCGAGACCATCGACTCGGCGGTACTGGAGCTGGTGCGCATGGCCGTCGAGAAGGGTCGGGCCACCAACCCCGACATGCACTTTGGCGTGTGCGGCGAGCACGGCGGCGACCCCAAGTCCATCAAGGGCCTGTTCAACGTGGCCGATGTGGACTACGTGTCCTGCTCGCCCTATCGTGTGCCCCTCGCGCGCCTGGCTGCCGCTCAGGCCAAGCTCGAGGCCAAGCGTTCCGCCTAACGTTTTGGGTTTGGGCGCCTAGCGTAGCCCCCTTCACGCCGCCCGTCTCATTCGTGAGGCGGGCGGTTATCATGTGCGGGTTTTGTCTTTTTGTCTGCGTAAAAAATTGTTCTTGCAGCAGAAACCCGCGCGTGTATACTCGAATACGTTTGTTCAACTACGTGCCGGCCAAGGTGGTACGGCACCTCTAGAAGAGTAAGGAATTGCACATGGATTACATCCGCGCAATCGAGCGTCAGCAGATCCGCGAGGACATTCCTCAGGTTCGCGTCGCCGACAACGTCAAGGTTCACTACCGCATTAAGGAAGGCGACCGCGAGCGCATCCAGGTCTTCCAGGGCGACGTCATCCGCATGGCCGGCGCCGGTGCCCGCGAGACCTTCACCGTCCGCAAGATTTCCTTCGGTGTCGGTGTTGAGCGCACCTTCCCGCTTCACAGCCCCAAGATCGCCAAGCTCGAGGTCGTTCGTCATGGTCGCGTCCGTCGCGCCAAGCTGTACTACCTCCGCGACAAGGTGGGCAAGGCTGCTCGCATCCCCGAGAAGCGCTAAGAAGATCGCAGCGTCTGTCCACTCGTTTGGACACAAGGGTCACCTTCGGGTGGCCCTTCTTTTTATCTGATTTGCATGCAAGGAGGGCCTGGTATGGCCAATATGACGAGCTCGGTTTCGGCATCGCAGGTTGCCGGCGAGCTGGCGAGCGCCACGTTCGAGGAGATTCCCGCCCTCGTGGAGCATTATCGCGAGGATCCGCGCCAGCAGGTGATCAAGGCTTGCGAACGTGCCCTTAAGCGCCATGCCAAGGAACTTTCCGAACGCGAGCGCGTCAACGGCATGTACGAGCTTATGCATGAGCTCGGCGGTGATGGCGTGGTCGTGGGCGTCGACGAGGTGGGCCGTGGCTCGGTAGCGGGTCCCTTGACCGTGTGTGCCGTGTGTCTTCCGATGGAGCCGCGCATCTGGGGCATCAACGATTCCAAAAAGCTCACGCCGGCGCGCCGCGAGCTGCTCTCGGTGAAGATTGCCGAGGTGGCGACTGCTATCGGCTTTTGCCATATCGCTCCTGCGGATATCGATGAGATGGGCATGGCCCGCGCCATCCGCGCTGCCGTCGCGGGCGCCGTGGCCGATACGGGGCTCGAGCCCGATTGCGTGCTTATGGACGGTAACCCCTTGGGCGCCGTTCCCAACGAGCGCGACGTGGTCAAGGGCGACGCCAAGATCGCCTGCATCGCCGCGGCATCCATCATGGCAAAGGTCACGCGTGACGAGATGATGGTCGAGTACGACGCCGAGTACCCCGAGTACCATTTGGCCGAATCGAAAGGCTATGCGAGCCCCGAACACATCGAGGCCATTCGCAAACATGGTCTTTCTCCGCTGCACCGTGTGAGCTTTTGCGGAAACTTTCTGCAGACTGAGCGCCTTTTTTAGGCCAATTGTGGAGACTGGGACCATAAGGGTTCCATAAACTTGCTGGTAGGGGCCGCGTGCAACGTCATTGTTGCATGCGGCCCCTCATTTGTCGGCATTTGGTTTGCTTTTGGTTTGCTTCCGGTACTTACCCGCATGAAACCTGCCCTCATTATCGAGGCAATGCAGGGAGTGGGAAAGGAGACCCCATGTGTGCCGCAGCCAAAATGAGCAAGACGCAGCAGCTCAAGGAGCGTTGGGAAGAAGGGGAGCTCGATTGTGGGTCGATCACGCCTGAGTTTATCAAGGGGCTCAGCCCTCGCGAGCTCGGTATGCTGGGCGAGCTTATCGCAATCGATTACTTTAACGAGCGCGGCTATGCATTGCTGGAACAAGGCTATCGATGCTCGGAGGGCGAGGCCGACCTCGTTCTGCTCGACGAGCTCGACGATGTGGTGGTGATGGCCGAGGTCAAGACCAGGCGTGTTGCGCTGGATTGCGACACGCGGGTGTTTCCCGAGGAAGCGGTGAACGCCCAAAAGCAGCGGCGCTATCGTCGCATCGCGAGTTGTTATCTCATGGAGCATTATCCGCTCAAGGCGATCCGCTTCGATGCCGTGGGCGTCACCATTCGCGGCGGGCATATCGCCGAGATCGAGCACCAGTACAATGCGTTCGATTGGCAGGTGTCGTGATGGCGTTCGAGACCTTTGCCGTCCACGCTGCCTGTATCCGCGGCGTCGAGGCGATTCCCGTCACGGTCGAGGTATCGCTTGCGGGCGGCATCCCGGGCATCCAGATGCTCGGCATCCCGAGCATGGAGGTCATGGAGTCGCGCGGACGTATTCGCTGCGCGATGCGCTCTGCCGGATTCGAGATCCCGCGCTCGGGCATTACGGTCAATCTGGCGCCGGGCGATATCCGAAAGACCGGTAGTGGTTTTGACCTGCCGATAGCCATTGCGGTGCTTGCAGCCGACGGGCAGATTCCCCGCGACAATCTCGACCGCTGCCTCATTGCCGGTGAGCTCGGCTTGGATGGCACGGTGCTTCCCGTCAAGGGCGAGGTGGCGTTCCAGCTGCTGGCTCGCGATATGGGGCTGTCTTTTATCGCCGGTAGGTCCGACCAGCATGTTCCGCTTGCGGGGGTCGATTGCGGTTTTATCGACCATCTGTCGCAGCTTGCCCACGGTATGGGCGAGGCAGCTCGGCATTATCTGGATTCTGAAGTGCTCGAGGCCACCTTTGAGCCTGAGCTCGATTATGCCGATGTGTTGGGGCAGGAGGTCGCCAAGCGCGGCATAGCGCTTGCGGCGGCAGGGGAGCTGGGCCTTCTCATGATCGGCTCGCCCGGTTCGGGCAAGACCATGCTTGCGCGCCGCATGACGGGTATATTGCCTGAGCTTTCCATTGAGGACCAGCAAGAGGCGCTGTGCATCCATTCGGTCTTGGGTGAGAACATCGATGGGCTGCTTGCGGGGCATCGGCCGTTTCGAAGCCCCCATCACAGCATTTCGACAGCGGGCCTTATTGGCGGAGGGCGCCCGGTGCATCCGGGCGAGATCAGCCTTGCCCATGGCGGCGTGCTCTTTTTGGACGAGCTTGCCGAGTTTCCCACCGGTGTGCTGCAGACGCTTCGTCAGCCTATCGAGCGCGGCTATGTCAGGATCGTACGCGTCGACGGTGCCTTCACGTTTCCCACGCGCTTTCAGCTGCTTGCGGCGAGCAATCCCTGTCCCTGCGGCTTTTTGGGCGATCGCGAGGTTCCGTGTCGCTGTTCGGCATCGATGGTCGAGCGCTACCGGTCCAAGCTGCGCGGTCCCTTGGCCGACCGTATCGACCTGATGCTCGATGTGACCCGCCCCGATCCGCAGGTGATTATCGAGGGCGCCGAGGGCATGTCATCGGCCGAGCTGCGCGACTACGTTGTCCGCGGTCGGGCTTTTCGTGCCTGGCGCGAGTCCCGTATGGATGATGCGGATGCCGAGGCCGAGCACGATGAGTCACGGTCCATTGACGGCGTCGTGTCGACCTTTGCACTCGACGAGGCCGCCGAGAAATGCGTACTTGGCCTGTCGAAACGCACTCATCTCACGGGGCGCGGCATCGTGCGCCTGATTCGCATCGCGCGCACGATTGCCGATGTCGCCGAAAGCGAGCGGGTGACGCAAGACCACGTGCTCGAGGCGGCGATGTACCAGGGAAGGAGGGATCAGTAATGCCCGAGGAGACTTTTGAGCTGCATCCCGGTGACGCGTTGTATCCAGATGCCGTTTTGGAGCTCTCTGATGTTCCCCAGACGCTGTTCGTGCGTGGCGACCCGGAGGTGCTTTCGACGCCGGCGCTCTCCATCATCGGCGCTCGCAAGGCCTCGCCGTACGGCCTGGCCGTGGCAGAACTGGCGGCGAAAGTTGCGGTCGAGGCGGGGGTGACGGTGGTCTCGGGCGGCGCGGTCGGCTGCGACCAGGCCTCGGGTTGGGCCGCGGTCAACGCCGGTGGCAGGCACGTCGTGGTGTTGGGTACGGGCGCCGACGTGGTCTACCCGCGCTCGAGTGCGGGGCTCATCGCGCGCACGATCGATACGGGCGGCGCGGTCGTGTCCATCTCGCCTTGGGGTATGGGGCCACGTAAGTTTGCCTTCCCGCGGCGTAACCGGGTGATTGCCGCGCTTTCGCAGGCGCTCTTCGTGTCGGAGGCTGGCATGCCTTCGGGCACGTTCTCGACGGCGGAGGCCGCCATGGACCTGGGGCGCGAGCTTCTTGCCGTGCCGGGTTCGATTTTGTCACCCGAGTCGCGCGGTACCAACTACCTCATTGCCAACGGGGCCTGCTGCATCATCGACGAGGAGTCCATCGAGATGGCCATCTCTCGAATCTACGGTACCCTGCGCTACTCGCGTCCCGATGCGCCCGGTATCGCAGATCTTGACCCCACACAGCGGGCCGTGATGCATGCCCTCATCGCCTCGCCGCTCAAGGTTGAAGACATCGCCACACTCGTCTCGCTCGATGCCGTCGGTGTGCTCAAGCTCCTGGGCTCACTCGAGCTCGAGGGCCTCATCGAGCGCATGATGGATGGAATGTATGCGCCCTCCAAGTTTGCCCTTCACGCCCAGACGCCCTTCGGTCACAATGGAAAACGTGTCAATTAGAAAGGTGTTTGCAGATGCTGTTTGATCAGGTGACGGTTATCGGTGGCGGTCTGGCGGGATCGGAATGCGCGATTCAGCTGGCAGATCGCGGGTTCGCCGTAAAGCTGTGCGAGATGCGCCCGCAGGTAAGCTCTCCTGCCCACCATACCGATCACTTGGCGGAGCTCGTCTGCTCCAATTCGTTTAAATCGACCCGTCCCGATTCCGCCGCCGGTCTGCTGAAGGCCGAGCTCGAGCGCATGGGCTCTGTGCTGCTCGACTGCGCTCATCGTGCGGCCGTTCCTGCCGGCGGCGCCCTGGCGGTCGACCGCGTCAAGTTTTCCGAGCTCGTCGAGGCTGAGGTTGCCGCCCGCCCCAATATCGAGGTCGTCCACGGCGAGGTCACCCAGATTCCCGAGGGTCATGTGGTTATCGCCGCGGGCCCCCTATGCTCGCCGGCATTGAGCGAGGAGGTCATGAAGCTCGTCGGTGGTGACGCCCTGGCGTTCTTTGACGCGGCCGCCCCGATTGTCGATGCCTCTACGCTCGATATGGACGTGCTGTTCTCGCAGTCGCGCTATGAGGAGCAGGGGAGTGGCGACTATCTCAATGCCCCGCTCAACAAGGAAGAGTACGAGGCCTTTATCGAGGCGCTTACCACGGCCGATCGCGTGGTGCTCAAGGATTTTGAGGGCGGGGACCTGTTCCAGGCCTGCCAGCCTGCCGAGGAGGTTGCGCGCACGGGCAAGGATGCCATCCGCTTTGGCGCCATGAAGCCCGTCGGGCTCACCGACCCGCGCACCGGTCGCCGTCCCTGGGCGGCAATTCAGCTGCGCGCCGAGAACAAGGAGAAGACCGCCTATAACCTGGTTGGCTTCCAGACCAACCTGACCTTCGGCGAACAGAAGCGCGTCTTCCATATGGTTCCCGGCCTGGAGAACGCCGAGTTCTTCCGCTACGGCGTTATGCACCGCAACACCTTTGTCGATGCTCCGCGCGTGCTCGACGGCACCTTTGCCGTTCCCGGCACGAGCGTGCGTCTTGCCGGTCAGATTACTGGTACCGAGGGGTACATGGAGGCCGTGGCGACGGGTCTGCTCGCTGCGCTCAACACCTATGCCGAGGCCATCGGGGCCGCGGGCGTCGAGCTGCCGCGCGTGGGCGCCCTGGGCGCGCTTGTGGGGTATGCGACCGATCCGGCTACGGTGGGCTACCAGCCCATGCACGTCAACTTTGGTCTTGTGCCGCCGCTCGAGGACGGTAAGCGTCGCAGCAAGCGCGATCGTTACCAGGCTTACGCGGACCGCGCCCTCAAGGCCCTGGATGCCTATCTGGAATCGCGCTCCGATCTGTTTGGAGGCGAGAGGTCATAGCTTTTGACCTGTACGATGCCGTCGACTCGTTCATTGCCTACATTGCACGCGTCGAAGGACTCGCTCCCAATACGGTAACCGCCTACACCTCGCGGCTCGAGCGCTTCGCCGCGTGGTGCGACCGCGAGGGCATCGACGCTCGCGCCGCCGACGTGCGGACCGTTCGCTCCTATTTGGCCGAGCTGTCGCGTGGCCAGGTGGCGGCTCGGACCCTTGCGGCACACCTGTCTGCCATACGCTCGCTCTATCGGTGGATGGCTGCCGAGGGAATCGTTGAGGGCGATGCGGTCTCGGCGATTTCCTCGCCCAAGCTGCCGCGCGATCTTCCCGGCGTGCTGACGACCCGGCAAGTCGAGTCGTTGCTCAAGACCCCGGACACCTCGACGCCTGCGGGGCTGCGAGATGCGGCGATGCTCGAGCTGCTCTATGCCTCCGGCGCGCGAATCTCGGAGCTCGCGGCGCTCAACGTGGAGTCTATCGGTTGGTCCGAGCGAACGCTGCGACTTTGGGGCAAGGGGAGCAAGGAGCGTATCGTGCCCCTGTATCGGCGCGCTCTCGAGGCTACCCGCCGCTATATTGAGGAAGGGAGGCCGCAGCTCCTTGCACAGGCAAAGCGTAACGACGGTGCGAACGGCGCGCATCCGCTGTTTATCTCGGCGCGCGGAAACCGCATGAGTGCCGCCATGCTTAGGAGGCGGTTCCATATGCTTGCGGCACTTGCCGGCATTCCTGCCGACATCGCCCCGCATGCGATGCGTCATACCTTTGCGACCGACCTGCTCGAGGGCGGCGCGGATCTCCGCTCGGTTCAGGAGCTGCTTGGGCATGCGAGCTTGTCCACGACGCAGATTTATACGCACCTCACGCCCGATCGACTCAAGCGCGCCGTGAGTCAGGCCCACCCCCGCGGCGAGTAGGAGACGGGCCCCGCGCCGCACCGAGGTGTGTGGTTTTGATTGCGGGTTGGCAGGAAGAGGCAATCCTGCTATCATTCATCGGGTTGCTTCACGGCAACAGGTTTTTATCACGCACGCGCGGCTACTTCATACCGTGGTGCCCGGGCTTTGGTAGCACATGTCTGGGTTGGTTTTGGAGGATGACCCCGCGCGGAGGCAAACCACAGGAGGTTTAACATGGCTACCAAGATTAATATCCGCACCCTGCTCGAGGCCGGCTGCCACTTCGGTCACCAGACCCGTCGCTGGAACCCCAAGATGAAGCCGTTCATCTTCGGTGAGCGCAACGGCATCTACATCCTCGACCTCAAGCAGACCATCCTTGACGCCGACCAGGCCTACACCTTCGTCAAGAACGTCGCCAAGGGCGGCAACGTGCTGTTCGTCGGCACCAAGAAGCAGGCTCAGGAGGCCGTTAAGAACGCCGCTGAGCGCGCCAACATGCCTTACATCAACCAGCGTTGGCTCGGCGGTATGCTGACCAACTTCGTCACCATCCGCTCCCGCATCAACCGCATGGAGGAGCTCGAGGCCATGGTCGAGGACGGCCGCATGGCAGTGCTGCCCAAGAAGGAGCAGGCAGTGCTCGGCAAGGAGCTCGCTAAGCTCCAGACCAACCTCGGTGGCGCCCGCGACATGAAGGGTCTGCCCCAGGCTCTCTTCGTCATCGACACCAAGCGCGAGGAGAACGCCATCAAGGAGGCCCAGCGCCTGAACATCCCCGTCGTCGCTCTGATCGACACCAACTCCGATCCCGACGAGGTCGAGTACGGCATCCCCTGCAACGATGACGCCATCTCCGCTGTCACCCTTATGTGCGAGCTCATGGCCGACGCCTGCCTCGCTGGCTCCGGTAAGGAGCAGGTCTCCGAGGCCGAGATGGCCGCTGAGCCCAAGGCCGAGTAAATCAGTCTTAGTTAATTCTTTTTCATCTCTTTGAAAGGAACCACAATGGCCCAGATTACTGCCGCTATGGTCAAGCAGCTCCGCGAGATGACCGACTCCCCGATGATGGAGTGTAAGAAGGCTCTCGTCGAGGCTGACGGCGACATGGACGTCGCTGTTGACGTTCTGCGCAAGAACGGCCTCGCCAAGGCTGCCAAGAAGGCTGGCCGTGAGACCAACGAGGGCGCTGTCGCCGCGTTCGTCTCCGAGGACGGCAAGTCCGGCGCTCTGCTCGAGCTTTCCTGCGAGACCGACTTCGTCGGCTCCAACGCCAAGTTCACCGGCTTTGCTTCCAAGGTCGCCGAGGTTGTCGCTTCCACCGAGCCGGCCGATGTCGATGCTCTGCTCGAGAAGCCGATGGGCGAGGAGACCGTTTCCTCCGAGCTCACCGAGATGATTCACATCATGGGCGAGAACATGAAGATCGCTCGTTTCTCCGCCCGCAAGGTCGAGAACGGCGCTCTTGCTTCTTACATCCACATGGGTGGTAAGATCGGCGTCCTCGTCGAGTTCGCTTTCGAGAAGGCCGAGACCGCTCAGGCCGAGTCCTTCAAGACCTTCGCTCACGATGTTGCCCTTCAGGTTGCCGCCGTCGCCCCGATCTGCGCTACCCGCGATCAGGTTCCGGCCGAGACCGTCGAGCACGAGAAGGAGATCTACATGGCTCAGGCTGCCGAGTCCGGCAAGCCCGAGGCTATTCAGGAGAAGATGGCTGTTGGCCGTCTGGAGAAGTTCTACAAGCAGTCCGTGCTCACCGAGCAGGAGTTCATCAAGGACAGCTCCCTCACCATCAAGAAGTACGCTGAGCAGGTCTCCAAAGAGCTCGGCGATACCATTACCGTTGTTGCCTTCGACCGTCTGGTCCGTGGCGAGTAAATAAGCTCTTGTAGCTGGTAATGAGCAGGCTGTGGGTTTTACTCACAGCCTGCTTTTTCATGGCTCTTATCAGAGCCTTTGCTATCATATTGAGAGTCTAATTAAAGGAGGATCGCTTTGTCCGACATCCGATATAAACGCGTGCTTCTGAAGCTTTCCGGCGAAGCACTGATGGGCGACGGCCAATATGGCATCGACCCCAAGATTACCGATCATCTTGCCAAGCAGGTCAAGGAACTGCTCGCCGTTGGTCACGAGGTCGGTGTTGTTGTCGGCGGCGGCAACATTTTCCGCGGCATGGCCGGCGCTGCCGGTGGCATGGAACGCGCCCAGGCCGACTACATGGGCATGCTGGCAACCGTTATGAATGCCCTCGCCCTGCAGGATGCCTTCGAGCACAACGATGTTCCCTGCCGTGTGATGAGCGCTATCCAGATGAACGAGATCTGCGAGCCCTATATTCGCCGTCGCGCCATCAACCACCTTTCCAAGGGCAACGTCGTTATTTTTGCCGCCGGTTCGGGCAATCCGTACTTTACGACCGACACCGCCGCGGCTCTTCGTGCCTGCGAGATCGGTGCCGAGATTCTGATTAAGGCCACCAAGGTTGACGGCATCTACGACAAGGATCCCGTCAAGTGCGCCGATGCCGTCCGTTTTGACAAGATTACCTATCACGAGGTTCTCGTCCGCGGTCTGCAGGTTATGGATTCTACGGCTACGGCACTGTGCCAGGATAACCGTATGCCGATTTTGGTCCTCAACATCGATGGCGAGGACACCGTCAAGCGCGCGCTTTCGGGTGAGCCCGTCGGCACGCTCGTCTATCAGGAGGATTAAGCATGGTAGAGAACATCACCGTCCACATGGACAAGTCGCTCGAGTCCCTCAAGCACAACTTCTCCAAGGTTCGCACGGGCCGCGCCAACGCTAACATTCTGTCCGATATCTCGGTCGATTACTACGGTGTTCCCACGCCGGTTACCCAGGTTGCCGCCGTTAAGACCCCCGAGGCTCACATGCTGCTCATCGAGCCCTGGGACAAGGCTCTCGTCAACGCAATCGTGAAGGCCATCAGCGCTTCCGATCTGGGTATTACTCCCAACTCTGACGGTACCGTCGTGCGCCTGCCGTTCCCGGCTCCCACCGAGGAGCGTCGTCGCGAGCTCGTCAAGGAGTGCCGCGAGTATGCCGAGCAGGCCAAGGTTTCCATTCGCAACATCCGTCGCGACTTTAACAACAAGCTCGAGCGCGACGAAGAGCTCACCGAGGACGATGTCCGTCGCGAGCAGGCCAAGGTCCAGAAGCATACCGATGAGTATGTTGCCAAGGTCGAGGAGCTTCTGAAGGAAAAAGAAGCCGAGGTCATGGAGATCTAAGGTGCAATACGACGAGAACAAACTGGTCGAGTACTTTGCCGACGCCCCTGCGGGCGTCGGTTTTTCCGACCTTGACCTCAATAAGATTCCGCATCATATTTCGTGCATCATGGACGGTAACGGTCGCTGGGCCACGGCGCGCGGTCTTGCCCGCACCGAGGGACACAAGGCCGGTATCGTCTCCCTGCGCGAGATTATTACCGCATGCGTGCGTTTGGGCGTCGACGTCCTTTCGGCCTATGCGTTTTCCACCGAAAACTGGAATCGTCCGCAGCATGAGGTCAACGTTTTAATGCATCTGTTTGCTAAGACGTTTATCGATGAGCTGCCGCTGCTTAAGCGCGAAAACGTGCGCGTTGTCTTTTTGGGCGATATTTCCGCACTGCCCAAGAAGACCCGCGATGTCTTTGAGCGAGGTCTTGCCGAGTGTGCCGACCATACCGGCATGACGCTGGCACTTGCCGTCAACTACGGAGCCCGTGCCGAGATCACCCGTGCTGTCCGTCAGATCGCGCTCGATGCCGCTGCCGGAAAGATCGATCCGGCCGCTATCGACGATGATATGGTTGCTTCGCACCTGTACACCGCTGGGCTACCCGATCCTGAGCTTGTGATTCGAACCTCCGGCGAGCTTCGCCTTTCGAACTATCTGCTGTGGCAGGTTGCCTATTCCGAGTTTTATGTCACCGATACCTATTGGCCCGACTTTGATCGTTGGGGTCTTGTCAACGCCATTTTGGCCTATCAGGGCCGCGACCGTAGGTTTGGTGGACTGAGCAAGACCGAGGAGGCTTAATCGTGTCCGATCGTCCCAAGGCGTCTGCTCCCAAGGCGCCTGCCGCCAAGAGCGGCGCGGCCGCGACTTCGTGGCTTGCCGGCTTTATTACCCGTGCCGCCGCAGGTATCGTCTACGCCGTCGTATTTATTCTCTGCCTGGTTTTGGGTATCGTTCCCACCGCCATCTTCGTCTCCGTCATGAGCGGCCTGTGCTGCTTTGAGTATTTCCGCATGACGAAGCTCGATGGCAAGGTGGCCAACGAGCGCCTGGGTATCGCTGCCGCCGTGCTCTTTCCGCTCTCGGCGCTGGGCGACTCGCTGCTGTTGAA
This sequence comes from uncultured Collinsella sp., assembly GCA_900540975.1. Lineage (GTDB taxonomy): Bacteria > Actinomycetota > Coriobacteriia > Coriobacteriales > Coriobacteriaceae > Collinsella. Next base: position 6,987 of record UQHY01000028.1, on the reverse strand, counting down.
TGCGCTGCTTTTTGCATTGATGCTTGCGGTGGGCATTTGGTATGTCTGTTCGTCGCGTACCCGCATATCCGATGTGGCTGTGACACTCATGGGTCCCATCTACACCGGTTTTATGCTGTCGGCCATCGTGCTGCTGCGCGATGCCGTGCCCGGTTTTGCCGGCGCCCTGCTTTCGGTGGGTGTTTGCGCGTCTCTCTGGGTCTCCGATTCGTTTGCCTACATCGTGGGCAGCCGTATCGGCAAGCACAAGATGGTCCCCAAGATCTCTCCCAAAAAGAGCTGGGAGGGCTTTGTCGGCGGCATCTTGGGCTCGGTTCTTATCTGGCTTATTTTGTGGGCGACGCATTTCTATAAGCTGAGCTTGCCCTATGCGCTGCTTTGCGGCGTGGTTGTGTCCATCCTGGGCGTTATCGGTGACCTCATCGAGTCACGCATCAAGCGTGGCGTGGGCGTCAAGGATTCTGGCAACCTTATTCCGGGCCATGGCGGCATGCTCGATCGAAGCGACTCGCTTATCTTTGGCTGCATTACCGCGCAGCTGCTTTTGATGATCGGAGGCGTGCTGTAATGTCATTCCAGACGACGTATGGCCCCGATGGACGCCTTCGCGTTGCCATTCTGGGCTGTACGGGCTCTATCGGCACGCAGGCACTCGATGTATGCCGTCAGCATGCCGATCGACTGCAGGTGACGGCACTGTCCGTTAACTCCAGCACCTCGGAGCTCGTTGCCGCCGCCCGCGAGTTTTCGGTCCCGGCCGTTGCCGTGGCCGATGTCGCTCATGGCGATGACGCCGTGCTGCAGGAGTTGCCCGAGGGAACGAAGCTCGGCGTTGGCGCGCAGGCGGTTTGCGAGCTCGCGCGTCGCGACGATGTCGACTGCGTGCTCGTTGCTATTGTGGGCGCCGCCGGTCTCGAGGCGAGCCATGCGGCCTTGACCTCGAATAAGCGCCTTGCCCTTGCCAACAAGGAGTCCCTCGTCGTCGGTGGCGACTTGCTTATGCCGTTGGCGCAACCGGGCCAGCTTATTCCAGTCGACTCTGAGCACTCCGCCATCTACCAGTGCTATCTGGGGGAGAACCCACGCGAGGCTCATTGTATTTGGCTCACCTGCTCGGGCGGTCCGTTCTTTGGCCGCACGCGCGACGAGCTCAATCGCGTGACGCGTGCCGATGCCCTCGCACATCCCACGTGGGCCATGGGTGCCAAGATCACCATCGACTCCGCCACTCTCATGAACAAGGGCCTGGAGCGAATTGAGGCCATGCATCTGTTTAACTGCGACCTCGATTTCATTAACGTGGTCGTGCAGCGTCAGTCCAAGATTCACTCTATGGTCGAGTTCGCCGACGGCTCCGTGATGGCGCATCTCGGTGCTTCCGACATGCGTATTCCCATCCAGTTCGCGTTCTCGTATCCCGAGCGTTGGGATACCCCGGCGCCTCGTATCGATTTCCGCGAGCTGGGGCAGCTCACGTTTGATGCTGCCGACATGGATACCTTCCGCTGTCTGGCACTGGCCGAACGTGCCGGCAAGACGGGTGGCACCATGCCGTGCGTGCTCAATGCCGCCAACGAGGTCGCCGTCGATGCCTTCCTGCACGATGGCTGCAGCTTTACCGATATCGATCGCATTGTGGAATCCTGCATGGATGCCCACGATATGCAGGCGGTCGATTCGTTTGAGCAGCTTCGCGACATCGATGCGTGGGCGCGTGAAAAGGCTGCGCAGGTGCTCGCCGCAACCCGTTCCTAACCCATAAGGATTGCTTTTTCGTTTTATGGATACTGTTCTGAGCGTTCTCTCATCGGTCTTTTGGGGCCTACTGATGCTTTCCGTCCTCGTGTTTTTGCACGAGGGCGGCCACTTTTTGGCGGCCCGTGCGTGCGGCGTGCGCGTCACCGAGTTTTTCTTGGGCCTACCGTGCCGCTTCGATATTCATCATACGTCGCGTCGCATCGGTACCAAGTTTGGCGTGACGCCGCTGCTGCTGGGTGGTTATGCCGCTATCTGCGGTATGGACCCGACCGATGTCTCGTGTGCCGACCGTGTGCTTGCTGCGATCTATCGTCATGGTCGCGTTTCAGTTGCAGACCTTTCCGTCGAGCTGGAGCTGTCCGAGGAGGATGTTCTCGAGGCTTGCGCCTTGCTTTTGGGCTGGGGTTCCATTGCGCCTTGGTACGAGGAAGGGGAGAAGCCTTCACCCAGCTACTATCCGGTTAGGTACCAGACGCTGCCGCGCGATGCTGCAGGATATACCACCTTTGACGGCCGCAAGTTCGATCGAGAGCATGCGACAGCCGAGGGCGATGTGTGGGAGCTGCCGGTCGCCGCTTCCGAGTTTCTTGAGCAGGAGCGTTCGCATACCTATCTGGGCCAGGGTTTTCTCAAGCGTGCCTTTATGCTGCTCGCGGGCATTCTCGTCAATATCCTGACGGGCTTTTTGCTGCTTATGAGCATCTACTCTATCGCCGGCGTATCGGTGCCGGTCGATAGCAATGTGATCGGTCAGGTTGAAGAAGGCTCTATAGCCGCCAAGGCGGGCATCGAGGCCGGCGACGCAATTCTTAGTGTCGATGGCGTGTCGTGCTCTTCCTGGATGGACGTGTACGATGCGATCGGAGCGGCCGCCGGCAAGGACGATATCGCCATTGAGTATCAGCACGACGGTAAGAATCTTTCTACCGCGGTCGCGCTCAAGGAGGACGAACGTTTGGGCGTTTATGCCTCCACGCAAGTGGTCCATTTGGACCCCATTACGTCGGCGCGGCTGTCGTTCTCCTATGTTCAGCAGACTGCTGAGGGCGTGATGCGCCTGCTGCAGCCGCAGCATACGATGGAGATACTCGATCAGTCCTCCTCGATTGTGGGCATCAGCGTCATGTCTTCTCAGGCGGCTGCCGCCGGCCCCGCGACATTCTTGACGTTTGCCGCGCTCATCTCGTTCTCGCTGGGCTTTATGAACCTGCTACCCATTCCGCCGCTCGACGGGGGTAAGCTGGTTATCGAGATCATCCAAAAGGTCGCCGGTCGCGAGTTGCCGCTGAAGGTGCAGACGATCGTGAGCTATGTCGGCATCGCGCTCTTCGCGCTGCTGTTTGTCTATATGCTTCGTTCCGACGTCCTTCGATTTATTTTGTAGGGGAGTGTTTGGATTGTCTTTGTCCCATCCTTTGCCGCGCGAGCTGACGCGCCCTGTGTTTGTGGGCGACGTGCAGATAGGTGGCGGCGCTCCGGTGGTGGTTCAGTCCATGACCTGCACCGATACCGCCGACGCCCAGGCAACGCTTGCGCAAGTGCGTGCGCTTGCCCAGGCGGGTTGCGATGTTGTGCGCGTGAGCGTGCCCGCTGAGGCTGCGCTCGAGGGCTTTCGCACGATTTGTGCGGAGTCTCCGGTGCCGATCGTTGCCGATATCCACTTTAACCATAAGCTCGCCATTGGCGCCGTGGAGGCCGGTGCCGCTAAGCTCCGCATCAATCCCGGCAACATTGGCGATTGGGCCAAGGTCGACGCCGTGATTGATGCCGCGGGCGCCGCTGGGTGCGCGATTCGCATTGGCGTGAACGCCGGCTCGCTTGAGCAGGATATCGCCGAGCGCGATGACCTTACGCAGCCCGAAAAGCTTGTGATGTCGAGCGAGCGTTTCGTCAAACATTTTGAAGATCGCGGCTTTACCAATATCGTGCTTTCCGCCAAGGCTCATAGCGTGCAAACGACGCTTGACACCTATCGTGCCCTGTCGCGCGAAATCCCCCATGTTCCGCTTCATTTGGGCGTGACTGAGGCCGGAACCAAGCTCCAGGGCACCATTAAGAGCTCGGTGGGCCTGGGAATTTTGCTTTCCGAGGGCATTGGCGACACCATGCGCGTCTCGCTCACGGCCGATCCGGTCGAGGAGCCGCCGGTCGCCTGGGGTATCCTGCAGTCGCTGGGTCTTCGCCGCCGTGGCCCCGAGATCGTATCGTGCCCCACGTGCGCTCGCTGCCAGGTCAACCTCATTCCTATCGCCGAGGAGGTCACTGAGCGGCTTAAGAACTACTCCGCGCCGCTTTCGATTGCCGTGATGGGCTGTGCAGTCAATGGCCCCGGCGAGGCTTCTGACGCCGACTTGGGCGTTGCCTGCGGACGAGGTCAGGGTCTGCTCTTTTCGCACGGCCAGATCATTGGTAAAGTAGCTGAGGACCAAATTGTCGACGCGCTTATGGCCGAGGTCGACAAGCTTATTGAGGAGAAATAAATGACTCGAGCAATGTATATGTCTAAGCTGTATGCTCCGACGCTCAAAGAGGATCCGGCCGATGCCGAGCTTGCGAGCCACCGTCTGCTGCTTCGCGCCGGTATGATCCGCAAGGAGGCCGCCGGCCTCTATTCCTATCTGCCGCTCGCGTGGCGCTCGATTCGCAAGATCGAGAACATCGTGCGCGACGAGATGGATGCTGCCGGCGCCCAGGAGCTCATGATGCCCATCATGGTCGATGCCGAGCTGTGGCGCGAGTCCGGCCGTATCGATGCCTATGGCAAGGAGCTCGTGCGCTTTGATGACCGCCACGGCCGCGAGTTCGTGCTCGGCCCCACGCACGAGGAAACCGTGACTGCCCTGGTGCGCAATGAGCTGCGTTCCTATAAGCAGCTGCCGGTGAATCTCTATCACATCCAGGATAAGTTCCGCGATGAGTTCCGTCCCCGCTTTGGCCTGATGCGCGGTCGCGAGTTCATCATGAAGGACGCCTACAGCTTCTCCGCCACGCAGGAGAGCCTGCAGGAGGAGTATGACAAGATGAAGCAGGCCTACGCCAACATCTGCGAGCGCTGCTATATCAAGGCCCTTCCCGTCGTTGCCGATTCCGGCGAGATCGGCGGCGACACCTCCGTAGAGTACATGGCGCTGGCCGACGCCGGCGAGGCCTCGCTGGTCTACTGCGACGATTGCGGCTTTGCTGCCGATGACGAGGCGGCAAGCACCAAGGTCGTCGTGACCGAGGGTCCTGGTGACGGTACGCTCACCAAGGTTGAGACTCCGGGCATGGGCACCATTGAGGCAGTTGCTAAGTTCTTTGGGTTCCCCGAGAACGGCACGCGCAAGTCGCTGGCACTCATCGACGCCGAGGGCAAGCCGGTCGTGGCCATTGTTCCGGGCGATCACGAGCTCAACGATTGCAAGGCCGAGCACGTCTTTGGCAAGGGCTATCGCATGATGACCGACGAGGAGCTGCAGACCTACGGTCTGCACAAGGGCTTTATCGGACCGGTTAACCTGCCCGAGGGCATCCGTCTAGTGTGCGACGAGAGTCTGCGCGAGTCCAAGCAATGGGCCTGCGGTGCCAACGAGGTCGATTATCACTTTACCGGTGCCTGCCCCGAGCGCGACTTTACCGTCGACGAGTGGGCCGACCTTGTCACCGTCGTCGCCGGCGACCCCTGCCCGCACTGCGGCAAGCCGCTCTCTGCTGCTCGCGGCATCGAGGTCTCCCAGGTGTTCCAGCTGGGCACCAAGTACTCCGAGGCCATGGGTGCCACCTTTATGGACGAGGATGGCAAGGAGAAGCCGCTCATCATGGGTTGCTACGGCGTGGGCGTGTCTCGCTCGCTCGCTGCCGTCGTGGAGCAGCATAACGACGAGCACGGTATCGTCTGGCCGGTCTCCGTTGCCCCGTACGAGGTCGCGGTGATTCCGCTCGATCCCAAGAAGGAGGAGTGCGCTACCGTCTGCGACCAAATCGTTGAGGGTCTGTGCGCCGAGGGTATCGAGGTTGTCGTGGATGACCGCGACGAGCGCCCCGGCTTTAAGTTTGCCGACAACGACCTTATGGGCTTCCCGTATCAGGTAGTGCTCGGCAAGCGTGGTCTTAAGAACGGCACTGTCGAGCTCAAGGACCGTGCCACGGGCGAGCGCGAGGATGTGGCGATTGATGAGGTCGTCGCCAAGGTTGCCGAGCTTGTGAAGGCAGCACGTCGTTAATCGACATTTCTGCAAGTAGATGTAATTGCAGGCCTGCTCCGCATCTCTCTTAGGATGAGATGCGGAGCAGTCTTTTTTGTTGCGTGAATAAGCTCGACGGGTAAAGGAAAACCCCACAGCCCAAATGAGCTGCGGGGTTTTCCTTTGTGCCTCCGATGCGAAATAAATCGCTCAGATACTACTGATAATCGACGACGTCGATCCAGTTCTTAAGGAACTCATCGTTCACGTTGCGCTTACGAGCGAGCTCGGAAGCGGCGACGATGCTCGTCCACTGACGCACGACCTGCATGGGCATGTCGGCGCGGTCGCAGTAGAGCTCCAGGTAGGCCTCAGCCTGGTCCTTGCTGTTGAGGGCAAAGAGCAGGTAGGTGGTGGCAACGTCGGCAGCAGGGGAGCCCTGGGTGGCATGTGCCCAGTCGCAGACGTACAGCTGGCCGTCGTCTCCGACGATGACGTTGGAGGGGTTGAAGTCGCCGTGGCAGACCTTGAACTCCTTGGTCATGCCGTCCAGACGCTCCTGAAGGTTGTAGCGCGTGGTGGCATTGAGCTGATCGAGGCTGTCGATCATGCGGGCGAACTTATCGCGCTGACGGTTGAGCAGCGGGGAGGTGTAGCCGTGGATCTCGATCTGGAGGTCGACGAACATCTCGAGGTACTCACCAAAGCGCTGGGGCTCGGCAGTCATCTTCTCGGCAAGGGTGGTGCCCGGAACCTTCTCGGTCACGAGAGCCCAGCCGTTGGCGTTCTCGAGCTGGGAAACCTCGAGAGCCTTGGGGCTGCGGATGCCGCACTCATTGATGCGGGCAAGATTCAAAGCCTCGTTGAACACGTCGGAGACGGGCTTGGTCTCGTTAAAGACCTTGACGATCTTGTCGCCCAGGTCGTAAACGACCTTGTTGCCGCGACGGACGAGCTCGGTCTTGGAATCGGGGAGCAGCATGATTGCATCCTTTCAACGATGCGATAGAAGCAACGGCGGGGGCGTGCGTACAACCGCGCACACCCCCCGCAAACATCGAGGGCA
>UQHY01000027.1:0-27345 GCA_900540975.1 uncultured Collinsella sp. | reverse complement strand
TTTGTTCCTCGCCGCTTCCGCGGCTCGAGATCCCCGTTCTCCTCGGCGGGGTTGTCTAAGATTGTTGTTGAACTTCGGCCTTTGGCTCAAAGAAAAACGGGAGATGCGATCTGCATCCCCCGTTTTTGTTGCACCTACTCTAGGTCAATAAATTTGGTGCTCAGAATCTTGCCGTCCTTGACGAGCATTCTGGCCATGGTGGGGCCTCGGGTGCCTCTGGGGTAGCTGGCGCTGCCTGGGTTGAGGACCAGGCAGCGACCCACTTGGGCTTCTTTGGTTACGTGGGTGTGGCCGTTGATGGCTACGTCTACGGATCCAACCGGGAGGTCTTCACGGTAGTGGGCTACGGCGAACTTGAGGCCTTCGTAGGTAAAGAGCGCCAAGCGGTCCACATCGGGGCCGTAGTCGCGGTAGTAGTCGTTATTACCCAGCACCGCTCGCACGGGAGCGATGGTGCGCAGGTGCTCGTAGTCCATCTCCGACGTAAGGTCGCCGGCATGGATAATCAGATCCGCACCCTTAAGCTCATCTAGGAGCGCAGGCGAAAGATAGCCGTGGGTGTCCGAGATAATGTCGATACGCTTGGCGCTTGCACTGTTCATGGGATCCCTTCCGCAAAACGATTTGGTGCATTCATGCAAAAAGCCCCACGGCTCCGCAGACGATTTTGGTCTACAGGGCTGCGGGGCCAATGTACTAGAGGCTCAGAGCCTTTTTGAGCGGTACGACGCGACGGCGCGAAACCGGTACGCGTTCATCGACGCCCGTAATGCCCAGCTGGATAGCGCCCGAGGGAACCGTCTCGACATCGGTGACACACGCCAGGTTGACGATATAGCGGCGGTGAACGCGGAAGAAGCCAAAGTCGCAGAGCTTGGCCTCGAACTGTGCCAGCGAGGTCGTGGACAAAAAGCGGTCATCGACCGTATAAATACAGGAGTAATCGTCCTTGGCCATAATAAAGCGAATGTCGTCCACGGGGATGAGGACCTTGCGGCCGCCCTTTTCCACCGGGATGCGCTCGATGGTCACCTTGCTGTCCGTGACAGGCTTGGCGCGTTGCATAACCTTATCGATCGCTCGATCCAGGCGAGCCTCCTCGACCGGCTTCATCAGATAGTCGACGGCATCCACATCAAACGCCTCGACCGCATGATCGCTGTACGCGGTTACGAATACGATCGCCGGCGGATTCTTGAGCTTATGCAGTGCCTCGGCAAGTTGCAGACCCGAAGCACCAGGCATCGAGATATCGAGGAACACAACATCGACGCGGCTCTCCATAAGCATCTCGATAGCGGAGCGAACGCTCGACGCTTCTGTGATCGTGCCGATCTTGCCCGTCTGCTCGAGCAAGAAGCGAAGTTCCGAACGGGCCGGGGCCTCATCATCCACAATCATCGCACGCAGCATAGGGATAAAACCTTTCGTCAACTAACTACGTCGGGCATCCGCCAACTAGCGTTAAACCCGCAACCTATCATTCTACTCTTGAATGTCGAAGAGGCTCTCCGACAAATCGAGATGCAGGAGCACTTTAGTGCCCTTGCCCGGGGCCGATTCGACGCGCGTATAGGAGTGCGGTCCATAAAAGCGATGGATGCGCTCCGAAATATTGTGCATGGCCACACCGGCGCCGCCGCCCTGCGGGGAGCTGGCGTCGGGACGGGCGGAGCGTTCGTCAAACAGTCTGGCAGCGGTGCCTTCGTCCATGCCCACGCCGTTATCGGCGACCACAATCAAAATCGCATCTTCGCCATCCCTGTGGACCGACACGTCGATCCTCAGTGCATCGTCGTCGCCCATACCATGGCGCACAGCATTCTCGACGATTGGCTGAATTACAAATGCCGGCACCAGCGTGTCCTCGACGTCCTCGGACACGTCGAAGGTCGCCAGCACGCGATCCTCGCCAAAGCGCGCCTTCTCAAACGTCAGGTAGCGCTTGGTCTGCGCGACCTCGCGCGACACGGGAATGAGCGAGCCCGAATTGTCGAGTGTAGCGCGATAGAACGAGGAGAACTCGCGCAGCAGCTCGCGGGCGCGCAGCGGATCGGTACGCGTAAACGACGCGATGGTGTTGAGCGTGTTGAACAGAAAATGCGGGTTGATCTGCGCCTGCAGGGCACGCACCTCGGCACGGGCCGTGAGCTCCTTTTGCACCTCGAGCTCGTGGATGGCGAGCTGCGTGGACAGGATCTCGGCAAAACCCGAGGCAAGCGCGTACTGAGTGCGGTCGACGGCACGCGGGGTCTTGTAGTAGAACTTGAGCGTACCGACGGTGCGGTCGCCCACCTTGATAGGAGCGATGATACCGGCAGGAACATGGTTGTGCGAGCCATCCGAACCCACCACGTCCACCACACGGTTGAACGACTGGACGATACCGTGCTCGATGACGTAGCGCGTGGCAAGTGTGTGGATGGGCGAATCGGGCAGCAGCTTTTCCTCAAACTCGCCCGCGCAGGCCAGCACGTTGCTCTCGTCGGTGATGGCAACCGTCATGGCACGCGTCTCGGGCAAAATGCGCTGGCACACCAGACGCGCCGACTCCTGCGTCAGACCGCCTTTGATGTCCTCGAGCATGGCAGAGGCCACCGAGAGCGTCTCTTCGGTGTACTGCGAACGCACCGAATCGGGATTGAGCGTCAAATAGATAAAAATGCACAGAAAGATGCACAGCAGTGCGCAGGCGACCACGGTCGCGATCGGCTCGATTCCAGTCGCCAGGGCAAAAATAAAGTACACCAGCACGCAAATGGCGCAGACAACGGCGATCACGCGAAAGATTGATATTGAATTATCGCGCTGGGCGCGGCGGTCGATCATTCAGTCCCCTCCAGGATGCTGGTCAGTTGTGCGTCGCGCCAGAGCCCGTCCATGATCTTGGGCCAGAAGCTCTGGAAACGCAGGTAGCTTGCGGCGTTTTGGCGCGCGTAGGTCTTGGCTTCGTCAATACCGTGACGCCAAATGCGCAGGTATCCCTCGTGCTCGCGGGTAAACATGCTGCGAACCATGGCGGTCTTGCGCACGCGGTCGTCGAGCTCGCGCGAAATCCACGGGCCCGGATAGGGCATGAGTGACGCGGCCGTGACGGGAACGAGCTCCTGCTGGTGCGCGGCAAATGTCAGCTTGGCACGCTCGTAGTACCAACGGTACACGTCCTGCATAAAGCGCGGCGAGCGCTTCTCGGACTCGGGCGGCAGGTGACGAACGACCCACTCGTTGTCAAACCACACGTCGTAGCCAAACATGCGCATGTTAAAGAGGTAATCTAGGTCCTCGCCTCGGGTGATAAACGGGTCAAACGCCACACGGGTAAAGGCGCGGGCATGAAGCGCCACAAGGCCGCCGCACACGTAGTTTGAACGAGAGATACGGGTGCCCGAGAGCGCCTTTTTCATCCAGCGATTAAACTCGATGCGTTTGGTCCACCAACGATGGCAAATGCCCACCTTGTCTGTGGGCGCCAACGGCGATCCTTCTCGATCGTAAAAGTAACCGCTCTTAACCAAAATCGGCAGGCCTTGACGCGTCTGCTGGCCCAGTGCATAGGTCGCGCGCTTCATAAAGTCGGCATCGATAACGGTCTCGTCGTCATCCAAAAAGACAACGGCATCGTGGCCGAGCACCGCAGCGCAGGCAAGCCCCATATTGCGAATGGCGCCGTATCCGCGCAGACTCACGCACTCGCCCGAGCCCTTGGGAGCAATCTGCGCCACACGGTCGGCGATACGCGATGCCTGGGTGTTGGTAACCACGGTGACCTTGAGCGTAGGGTGCGCGTCGACGATTTCGTGGACACGCTTCGACACATCAGCCGTGGCCGAGATGGGACAGACCACCAAAAGGATAATCCTCGGAATGTCGCGCACCTGCTCGAGCGAGGCCAGGCAGCGGTCGAGCTCGGGATTGGCGGCGTTGAGCTTCGTCGAGTGGTCATAGACGCCGGGAGCGTTTGCACGGGCATCATCGCCCGCCCAGTATGTTGGAATCACAACCGTGGCGTTCATGCCTTCCCTCCCTGCAACACAAAAACGGGGCGCCGCCAAACACAGGCGACGCCCCGCGACCTAGCTGATTCCATCATACCCACTTGGGCAAATCATTGCTCGCAAGTCGCAATGTTTATTGCGGATAACCCCAAAAGAGTACCGCGGACAGGCACAATAGCCGCTCGCTTCTATGCGGCCCGCTCTGCCGCCTGAGTCATGCGAGACAGGCGGACCAGCAGCACAAAGCCAACGACCAGCAGCACGCCAATGGAAAGGACGCCTAGCGACGGGTTGCCGGTCAGCGAGGTGACGACCGACACTAGGAAGGTGCCCATGACGCTTGCATAACGACCAAAGATGTCAAAGAAGCCGTAGTACTCGTTGGATTTTTCCTTAGGGATAATGCGGCCAAAGTAGCTACGGCTGAGCGCCTGCACGCCGCCCTGGAACAGACCGACCATAATGGCAAGCACCCAGAACTCAAAGGCGGTCTTTAGGAAGAATGCGGCGAACAGCACAATGCCCATGTAGGCGGCGACCGCCACCAGGATCATATTGAGCGTGCCCACGCGTCCGGCGAGCTTGCCGTAGATGATGGCGGACGGAAAGGCCACGAACTGCGTAACGAGCAGCGCCAGCACCAGCTGGGTCGAGTCGATGCCTAAAGCCGAGCCGTAGCTGGTAGCCATGGAAATGACCGTGTGGACGCCATCGATATAGAAGAAGAACGCGATCATGTAGACCAGCACGGTCTTGTTGTGGGCGATCTCGCGCATGGTGTGTCCGACCTCGGAGAACACACCGCCCACGATGTGGCCGATGGTGTCCTCGGGACCGCGCTCGCGACCGTACTTTTGCTTATAGGTGCGAATGAGCGGCAGGGTAAAGATGAGCCACCAGGCACCAGTGATGATAAACGACAGACGCGTTGCCAGCATGGTGGGGACGCCAAGAGCGGGGCCACCCATGATAAGCGCCAGGCAGATGATGAACGGCACGGTGGAACCGATGTAGCCCCAGGCATAGCCCGAGCTGGACACGGCGTCCATGCGCTCGTCGGTGGTAATGTCGGGCAGCATGGCGTCGTAGAACGTCATGGAAGAGTTAAGGCCGATGGTGCACAGCACGTACACGGTCAAAAATGCCATGGCGGACATGGGGATAGCCTGCGCCAGGCAAAGAACCAGGCCCGTAAGGAAGAAGCCCAAGAAGAACTTGATCTTGTTGCCGGCGTAATCGGCAAGCGCGCCCAGAATGGGCATGAGCATGGCAATGACCAGCGAGGCAATCGTCTGCGCGTTGCCCCAAGCGACCACCAGGTCTGCCGAGGAAGCACCGGTATTGATGGCGTTAAAGTAGATGGGCACCACCGAGGTATTGAGCAGCACGAGGGCCGAGTTGCCCACATCGTACATAACCCAGTTACGCTCGAGCTTGGTGTATTTCATGGACAGGGCCCCTTCGTATTCGCCCGATATGCAGTTAGTTCATCGTACCCCAATTGCCCAGAGGCGCCGGTAAGGATTCGGCAAAGGGACAGGAGCGGTCATACGGACACGCAGGGCGAAACGCCATCCCATCAACGCAGTTGCGGTGAAATAGTTCCCGCTTAGCCCTCCGGGGGCTTCATTCAGGAACTATTCCACCGCAACTTATTGGAGAGTATGGGCGAGGCAGCTTGCTACTCCTCGCGGTCGAACTCTTCGTCGGCGCCGAGGACGCGACCGCTGTAATTGACGTGATTGGTCACGGCTTCCATATCGCCGGTCTCGATAAAGCGGGCAACCGTGCACTCGTAATCGAGCAGTGCGCGGTCAAAGACCTCGGGGAAGCTCTCGGTCGAGACTTCATCGGTAAAGGGGCTCTTCCATGCCAAGTGGCCCAGGTTGCCGGTACGCTCGGGCAGCTCGGTCGTCACACGGTGCGCAAGGCCGTCGAGCAGCGAATAATCGTGCACCAAGCCCTCGAGCAGGGCAATCGCGCGCGTCTTGGCCGAACCGGCGGGCTCGATAGTGCGGTAGAGCAGCTGCATGTCGGCTACGGCGCCGCCGTACTCCCCCGCCGGGATGTCGATACCGTACACGCGCCCGGCGACGTAGCTCATCAGCACGCCGGCAACGCGATTGATGCGGTCGGTGGTGACGATCTCGCCCGCCGGAGGATAATCCTCGACCGTGGCCCCGTCACGTTTGAGCTGCAGCATCAGCACGTCCAGGTCGCTTTCGAGCACAGCGTGAACTTGGCTGCCCGAAGCCTCGAGCTCGGGGTCGGACTCGACAATGCCAAACTGCTGCTCGTAGACAAAGGGGTGGGCATTGCGGTCGAGCACATAGTGCGACAACAGGCCCAGCGCAAAGGCGCGACCCAGATTGGCATCGCGCGGCTGCAGGCGCGACACGCCGTCGCGCAGGCACGAGAACTGGCGCGACATGCGCGAGCGGTGCATGACCTGAGCAAGCGACATGCAGTCGGAGATGCGCGGCGTGAGCATGTGGAAGAAAAACGGGTCGGGGCCCTGGTTGCCCAGGATAAAGGCGATGCGCTCCTCATCGGACGTGATAACGCCCTGCGGAAGACGGTCGATGCTTTCCTCGCCAAACAGATGATGCGTAATGAGCGCGGGCATAATAATCCTTTCGATTTCATTCGATGCAATCCATTATGCCCACCGCACAGTCATGCCAAACCTGTAACGGCAAACGATGGCGCACCGACCCTTACGCAAGCCCCAAGTGCGATTTGACCTCGGCAGCGCGACGGCGGGACACGGGCACCGTCGAGGTTACGCGATCGAGCCTGAGCTCCATCAGGCCCGTGGAGCCGATCTCGACATTATGTACGTCTTCCAAATTAACCAGATAGCTGCGGTGGACGCGGATAAAGCCCTCGGAGGCCAGGCGACGCTCGAGCGAGGAAATCGACTCATTGATCAGGTACGTCCCCTCGGCGCAGACGGCGTTGCAAAAATCGGCGCGCGCCTCAAAGTAGCAGACATCCGCCACGGGAATGAACACCTTTTTGCCCCCGCGATCCACCGTCAGGCGCAAAGGCTGGCGCGGAGCATGGACGACACGGCGAGCGCCCAGGGCAGTCTCGATCTTGTCAAGCGCCTTTGACAAGCGGGCATCCTCGACCGGCTTGACGATGTAATCGACAGCATCGAGGTTATAGGCATCGGCCGCATACTCGGCAAATGCCGTCACAAACACCACGACCGGCGGCGTCTTTAGGTTCTGCAACGTCTCGGCAAGCTCAATTCCCGAGCGACCGGGCATGGTAATGTCTAAAAACAGCACGTCGGGCTTGTTCAACAGAATCGACTCCACGGCTTCGGTGACATTGCCCGCCTCGGCAATCTGACCCACACGCGTATCCTTTTCTAACAGATAGCGTAGCTCAGCCCTAATGGGAGGCTCGTCATCAACCACCAGGATGTTCCAGCCTTCGGACATATGCGCTTCCCCTCTTTCTCTCAATCCAACCGCGTGCTACACCGTTAGCGGCGCCGGCTCATGCGGCTCGCCGTTCAACTCAACGATGACCTGCGTCCCCACGCCCTCCTGGGACTTCACGCGCATGCCAGAATCTTCTCCGTAAAAGAAATGGATGCGCTGAAGCACGTTGAAGAGCGCCAGGCCGCAACCTCGCTTGACGGAGCCGTCGGCGGTAATGCTCTCGGGCTCCTCTCGGCGATGCTGCTCAAACAGATGCGCGCAGACTTCTTCGCTCATCCCGATGCCGTCATCTTCGACAATGATCTCCAAGCCGTCATCGGTCTCAAAAGCCCTAACACGAATAGAAAGCGGCTCGATCTCGCGCTGCGCATGCTTGATGCAGTTTTCGAGCAGCGGCTGCAAGATAAACGGCGGTACCAGGCTGTCGCGCACCTCAAAGTCGATGTCAACCGAAACGCGCAGACGGCCGTCGCCATACCGGGCCTGCATAAGATTGATATAACGAGTGCCCTGTTCCACCTCGTGCTCGAGCGTGGTGAGCGTATCGGAGTCAGAAAGCGTCTGACGATAGTAATTGGAAAAGTCGATCAGCAGCGATCGCGCCTTGTCGGGCTCGGTTCGAACGAGCGACACGATCGTGCTAATGGTATTGAATAGAAAATGCGGGTCGACCTGCGATTGCAAGGCGCGCAGCTCCACGCGGGCCGTAAGCTCGTCTTGGCGCTCGAGCTCAAAGCTGGCGAGCTGTGTGGAAATTAGGTCGGCAAAACCCGAGGCCAACGCCGTCTGGCGCATATCGATGCTGCTCAAGCGGGGATAGTACAGCTCGAGCGTGCCCACGCAATGCCCGCGCACGGTAAGCGGCGCGACAATGCCGGCGCGCAGGCGAGGAAAATAGCCGCCCGTCTCATTGGAGGTGTCACGCGAAAACACGCTCTGCTCGCCCGTCTCAATCACGTTAAGTGTGGTCTTGAGCACGACCGGGGTGCCGGCCGGGCACTTTGCCGAGTCCTCGCCCCAGCTTGCCAACACCTGTTTGCCATCGGTAAAGCAGATGGCAGAGGCGATGGTCTCGGACAGGATGATTTTAGAGGCACCCAGGGCCGCTTCGGGCGTAAGGCCGCGCGACGTGTAGGCGAATATTTTTGATGCGATGGCGAGCGTACGGTCGGTTGCGCTCGATGTGAGGTCGTCGGGGACCACAAAGACATACGAGAAAAAGAAGCACAGCATGACCAGGCCGGCAATAACGACAACGCCCGGAACGGGATTGGGATTATCGGTTAAATCCCAGATAAGCAGCAGGATAAGCGCCGGAACGACGACACCAAGTAGGATGGCCTGAACCACATGCTGGGCCGTACGAAAGACCTTAGTAGAGTTGTAACTCTTGCCCAGAATCAGCCTATTGAGATCCACCGTCATCCCCTTCTTACTGACGCACCCCATAGCAATAAAGAGGGCCGCAAGCGACCCTCTCCATTGCATTATGCAATCAAAAACTGTGTTTTACATCCAGCCATCGACAAACGGTATCTTAGGCGCTGTATTTGTTGGCCTCGCCAAAGGTGCCAGCCTCGACGATCCAGCCGTCCTTCATGATGACGTCCATGTTGTCGGTGTTGAGCACGTGGATGTCGGCGGCGACGTCACCGTTGACGACCAGCAGGTCGGCGCACTTACCGGCCTCGATGGAACCGGTCTCGTCCTCGATGTGACACATCTTGGCACCGTTGAGGGTGGCGCAGGTGATGGTCTCGACCGGGGTGAAGCCGATCTTATCGACGAACTCGTACATCTCCTCGATGGAGCAGGTGCCGTACGGGGTGACGAAGGAGAAGGAGTCGGAGCCGATCGTCATGACGACGCCGCGCTTCTTAGCCTCGCGCAGGCAGTCGTAGTTGCGCTGCAGCTCCTTCTCGACCAGGGTGCCCTCGTACTTGTCGTGCAGCTCGGGGACGTAGACGGGCGGATAGGTGGCGTACCAGGTGGGCAGGAAGGCGATCGTCGGGGTGAAGAAGGTACCCTGCTCGGCCATGAGGTCCATGGTGCGCTCATCAATATCGAAGCCGTGAATCAGCTGCTCGCAGCCAAAGCGGACGGAATCATAGGCGGCAGCGTGGTTGTTGTAGCAGTGGCTCCACACGGGGATGCCGACCATCTTTGCCTCTTCGACCACGGCCTGGATCTCCTCGGAGCAATAGTGCTGGTCGCGACCGGAATCCCAGCGCCAGATGCCGCCACCGGTGGCCCAGATCTTGATGGCATCGGGGTTCTCGCGCAGGCGACGACGGACGGCCTTGCGCAGATCCCAAGGACCGTCGACCTGGTCGCCCCAGGGGTGGGATTCCTTGTTGAGCTCCTGGGTGCAGTGGTGGGAGTCGCCGTGACCGGCAACACGGCAGAAGCCGAGGCCGGTGGCCAGAACGCGCGGGCCCTTAAAGACGCCCTTGTCGATGCAGTCGCGGATCTGGATACCAAAGCGGCCGATCTCGCAGACGGTGGTAAGGCCGTGGGTGAGGCAGTCGTAGGCCTGCTTGACGGCAACGGCCTGCTTCTCGAGGAGCGGCTGCATGACCCAATCGGTGTCATCATCGGTCAGATTGCCCGAGAAGTGCAGGTGGGTGTCGATCAGGCCGGGAAGGACGGTCTTGCCGGCGGCGTCGATAACCTCAACGCCCTCGGGAAGGTCCTGCATAGTGCCGGCGTACTCGATCTTGCCGTTGTCGTCGACGAGAACGAGGGAGTTCTCGACCGGCTCGGCACCGGTACCGTCGATGAGCTTGCCGCCAACGATTGCATACTTAGTGGACATGGTTCCTCCTTATGGATCCATATAGTGGGCGAGGCCGTGTTGGGTTAAGGCCTCACAAAGCTACCCAAATGGTGCCGGGTTCAGTGCGCGGGAGAGAGGGTCCCGCGCACCCGATCCGCCCCGGCTAGGCGTTACTTTTGCGGGAATTGGTGAAAGCCATGAGGGCCAGGCCAATAGCCAACCAGCCGATCACGATGCTCCACTCCACCATGTTGAGGGAGGCGGGAGAGAACGGAATCACGAGCAGGCCGATGATGATGGCGCAGGCAGCGATAGCGAGGCCGATGCCAAACTTGCCGCCGGGCACCTCGTAGGGACGAGGCAGGTCGGGCTCGGTGAAGCGCATGCGCAGGCAAGCGAGGGCGACCATGCCGCAGGAGAAGATGAAGGCGAGAGCCGACACGTTGGTCAGAGGGATGAGCATGTTCTTGCCCAGGAACGGACCGATGACGGTGATGACGCCCAGAACAACGCAGGCGAGCTTGGGAGCGCCGGACTTGGGGTCGACCTCGGCGAACTTCTCGGGCAGCTGGCCCTTACGGCCCATGGCGAGCATGATGCGGCTCGTGGCGCCGTAGAAGGAGTTCATCGGGCCCATGGGTCCAAGCGTGGCGATGACGAGCATGGCCAGGTACAGGAGCATGTTGATGCCCTTGAGGCAGGCAAGCGCGGGAACCGGGCTCTTAACAAACTCATGCCAGTCGAGGATGGTGCCGAACGAATAGATGCAGACCATGTAGAAGCCGCCGGCGGCCAGCAGGGCCAGGGAGATGATCTTGCCGAACTTGTTCCAGTTGAGGCCCTCGGCTGCTTCCTCAGCCTGCTGAGGAATGGTGTCGAAACCGGCATAGAAGAACGGGGTCAGAACCAGAACCGACACGATGCCGGCGAACAGGCTGGCGCCCTCGGTAGCGGCCTTACCGCCGCCAGCACCGGTGACCTGGGAAAACACGGGCATGGCGTTGTCCGGCGAGCCGGTGAACAGCGAGACGCCCATGGCGAGCAGCATGCCGCAGAGCAGGGCCTTGGTCAGGAAGGCTTGGAGCTTGGCGGCCGAGCTGGCACCGCGGAAATTGAGGAAGATGACGTAGGCTGCAAAGCCGAGCGCGATCAGCGTCGGGAACAGGTAAACGTCGGCGCCCAGGATGGTATAGAGCTTGACGGCGCGCAGCCACTCAAGACCGGGCAGGCTACCGAACATCTCGGACACGAGGGTCGAGATGGCAATGGCCTCCCACGGGCACAGGATGCCGTTGCCCAGGGCCAGGAGCCAACCGGTGATGTAGCTCAGCGTACGGCCAAAGCTACGATCGACATACTCGACGATGCCGCCCGAGATGGGGATAGCAGCCGTGAGCTCACCGAAAACAGCTCCGACGGGCACGAGGAAGATTGCACCCAAGAGGAATGCGATCATAGCGGGAACGGGACCGCCGCCCACGACCATCCAGTCGCCGACCTGCAGAACCCAACCGGTACCGATGATGGCACCGAAACCGATGGTGAAGAAGTTCCAGAGCGAAAGCGTTTTCTTCATGCCACCGTTATCCTCAACTGCAACTTCTGCGTTCTTGTCCGCCATTGTTCCCCTCCTTTCCTTTTTGACGCCCCTTGACGTCACCCCTTGCGCGGTCTGTTTTGCCGCGCTCTTTTATTTCGTGGCTTTACAATACGGCCTTGGCGCAGCACGGCCGCCCATGGCTCGACCGAAGGCCGAACTCGCATATGAGCGGCGCCGTTTTTGGGACGAACGGCACGGTTTGCCGTTCATTGTTGCCGCCCGCCCGACGGGCGTACGCTCATCGGACGCATATAGAGATGTTTTTGAGGCCGTGTGTTTTGCGCCTTTCGTACCGTTTACCGAGCTTTTGACGCGCAGACCCATTTGTTGCATATCTTTTTTGTAGGATGGACAGGTTATACATGAGACAAGGCGGTACGAATGGCATACGGATACAACGACGGTGATCAACGGCGACAAAGCGTTCGCCTTGCTGGCCGTACCACGCCGACGCCCAGAAGTGCCGCGAGCAGCAATCCGCAACGCCCTCAAGAGCAACCCAGGCCTTCATCTCGGCAGCAGGCAAGCAGAACGCGGCAGAGTGGCCGTCCGAGCACGGGCACAAGCGCGCAGCAAGATAGCCGCTTGGGCGCGCGCACTCGACAGCGTCAGGCCGAGGTTCCGCAACTGCGCCGCAACGGCGTACGTCAGCCCGGCATCCATATCAACCGCTTCTTTTCGCATCCCCAAGGCGGACGCGACGGCAAGCCTTGCCGCTCGACATCGCACGTGAATGCCCCCGCCCTGCCGGCTCGTCGACTCCGCCTCGCACTGTGCTCTATCCTCGCCTGTCTGGTCTTTGTGCTTATGAGCTCCTGTATGTCCCACGGCTCGGCCGGTCTCGAGCCCACCACCGAGGACAAGCTGCTCAAGGCCCCCGTCGCGCCCGGTTATTCTTTCGCCTTTTCGACCCCGCGCTCGCAATGGCAAGCCGGCACGATGCCCCATATCTATCAAATCGACCCTGCATGGTCGGAGCTGTCTTACGCCGGCGGCACCATCCGCCAAAATGCCTGCGGGCCTACGTGCCTCACCATGGTCTATATCTTTAAGACGGGACGCACCGATATGACCCCCGTCGATATGTGCGCGCTTTCCGAGGCGGGCAATTACGCCCCCACCGGTGCAACCGAATGGTCGTTTATGACGAGCGGCGCGTGGCAGTTGGGACTCAACGGAACGGAACTCCATATCGATCGCGAATCGATGACTCAGGCACTGCGTTCGGGAGCGCCCGTCATTGCCGCCGTTCGGCCGGGCACCTTTACCAGCGTGGGCCACTACATTGCGCTTTACGGTATTGACGACGCCGACCAGATTGGCGTCTACGACCCCAACTCGGCCAGCCGCAGCGCCCGCCGCTGGGGCGTCGTAGAAGTCCTTAACGAAGTCGAAGCCATGTGGGCCTACTACTAGTCATTGGAGATAATCATTGGGGACAGACTTAAATGAGTAGCCCCAGGCTGCCAGGAACTGCCGACACGGAAAGCGCATCCCATTTTGGAGCTCAATAGCGGGATGCACTTTCCGTTAGCGGCCCGTTTGGGAAACTACGTTCCACTTTCCAGCAACATTCCGGGATGCATTTTCCGGTTGAGGCCCTCAAGGGAAACTATGTCCCATGTTGGACGCTCATTCTGGGATGCGCTTTCCGCAGTTGATTGATGCGGGCTTTAAGGACTGCTCCAAGCTGCCAGCAGAAAAGGAACGTCCCCAAGTGCCGGGTTTCCGCAGTCATTGGGGACAGACTTAAATGACTAGTCTTTTAAGAACGTCCCCAATGACTACCCACAGAATGAGGGTCTCATCGGGGACTAGGTAAATAGCAAAAGCCCCCGCGGCCGAAACGGGCCGCGGGGGCAGCAGGCTTGCAAGGGTTAACTCAAGTCCTCGCCATTTGATGCAATGACCTTTTGATACCAGCAGAAGCTGTCCTTTCGGTAGCGATCGAACGTGCCTTTGCCCGTATCATCGGCATCGACATAAACAAAGCCATAGCGCTTCTTCATCTGCCCCGTCGAGGCCGATACCAGATCGATACAGCCCCACGGCGTGTATCCCATCAGGTCAACACCGTCCTCGACAATTGCATCGCGTAGCGCAAGAATATGCCTGCGCAGGTAATCAATATGATACGCATCGTGGACTTTGCCGTCTTCCAGCGCATCGAGTCCGCCCACACCGTTCTCAGCGATAAAGAGCGGAAGATGGTAACGATCGTGGTAGCCGGCAAGCGTCACGCGCAAACCCAGCGCATCGATCTGCCATTTCCAGGCAGTCTCTTTATCCTTGAGGTACGGATTGCGCAGCGTCGGGAACACGTTGCCCTCCGCCTTCTCAGCGATCACCTGGTCATCGGCGCACACCAAGCGCGAGCAATAGTACGAGAACGAGATGAAGTCGACGGTATGCTCGGCCAGATACTCCGTATCGCCCGGCTCAAAGGGCACGTGAACACCCTCTTTCTCGAGCGCACGCAGCTTCCAAGTAGGATAGGCGCCCGCAGCCATCACGTCAGTGTAGAAGTAGCGGCCGCGGTCCTCCTCATACGCAAGCCATACGTCCTCGGGCGCACAACGGTACGGATAGGTCGCACCGGCAGCGATCATGCAACCCACCTTGTTTGCGGGATCGATCTTGTGCAGGATCTCGACAGCGCGAGCGCTCGCCATAAACATATGGTGCGAGAACGCCGCGGTCACGGCTGCACGGTCACGCTCATCCTCGAGCGTGACGCCCGCGTTGAGATAGGACAGCGCCACGCTGTTGATCTCGTTGAAGGTGAGCCAATAACGCACGAGGCCCTGGTACGCACGTCCGACGGTCTCGACGTAGTGCGCATACCGCTCGATCATCTCTCGGCTTTGCCATCCACCATAACGCTCGACCAGAGCCAACGGATAGTCGTAGTGCGACAGCGTCACGAGCGGCTCGATTCCGTGCTCGCGCAGCGCCTCGAATACCTGACGGTAAAACTCCAAGCCCTCACCGTTGGGCTCGGCCTCCATCCCTGTGGGAAAAATACGGCTCCAACAAATTGAAAGACGCAGGCACTTAAAGCCCATCTCGGCAAAGAGCTCGACGTCCTCGCGCCAATGATGGAAGAAGTCGTTGCCCCAACGGCATGGATACAGCCTGTCCGGATCATCCACGGGCTTTTGCCTGCCAAACATCACATCCCAGCGGTCGGGACCCTGTGGAATCAGGTCGGAGTGCGACATACCGCGGCCGCCCTCGTTCCAGCCCCCTTCGGCCTGGTTGGCAGCGAGCGCGCCGCCCCACAAAAAGCCCTCGGGCATACCGGCAGCAGACGTTCTGTCAAAGTAACCCATGCTACTCAGTATCCTTGGCAGAAGCTGCCGCGGCGTTCTCCTGCTCCTGTGCCAGGAGCTGGTTGTCGTACACCTTAAAGAACGGGTACCAGACCACAGCCATGACCACGATCAAAACGATCGTAAATACCCAGATGCGCGGGTCGAGGCACTGGATAAAGCCCTGAACGAAGATGGGGAACGTGCCGCTCACCAAGATGTAGAAGTTAGAGACAAGACCCAGTGAGATTGCACCCCAATACAGCAGGGCCGAAATCATACCGCCCAGCACAAACGGAATCATGAGGATCGGGTTGAAGATGATGGGTGCGCCAAAGATCGCGGGCTCGGAGATACGGAAGAAGCTCGGCACGATCGATGCCTTTCCAAATGCCTTGAGCTGCTGCGACTTTGCCCTAAACGCGCAGAGCGCCACAAAAGAGAACGTATTGCCCGTGCCGCCGATGAGGTTGATGACCATCGACATGAGTACCGGGTGGAACTCAAGCGGCTGCCCAGCAGCGTAGAGTGAGGCGTTGGCAGCAAAGGCGGCAAGCGTGACCGGGGCGGTGATGGGCATCACGATCATGTTGCCGTGGATGCCAAAGCACCAAAACAGCAGCGTCATGAAGCAGATAAGCAGTGCGCCGGGCACAGAGTCAACTGCGACGGAAAGCGGGGCAGCGAGCAGCTTCTCGATAACCGAGGGGATGGACAGCGTGGGATCGATCATCTGGATCAGCAGGTTGCCACCAAAGAAGATGAGGATGTTGGCGAGCATAGGCACGATGGCGCCAAAGGTTTCGGACAAAAACGGCGGCACGCCATCGGGCATCTTGATGGTGATGCCCTTGGTCTGGCAGAAGCGCGTGACCTCGACGGAGACCAGGGCAACGATGATGGCGGTAAACAGGCCCTGCGCACCCAGATAGGTGCAGGGGACCGCCTGGAGCACGGACTCATCAGCAAGCTGGTAGTAGGACGACGGCGCCGCGGCGATCAGGAACATCACCAGCGAGGTCATACCGGTGTTAAGCTTGGGCATCTTGTAGGTGCCCGCCAGGTTATAGGCGATTGCGAACGTCACGATCACCGACAGTATGCCCATCGTCATGTTGAACGGGATGAGCAGCGTGAGCTTATTGGCCGTGGCAAAATCGAGCCAAGGGCCAAAGACGGACCAGAACCCGCCCTGCGCCACCAGGTCGGCCGTGACCGGCGGGTTGGCGATGATCATAAAGACGGCAGAGACCAAGATGAAGCTGATCGCGCTCATAAAGCCCTTTTGCATGGAGGCAAAGTGGCGCTCGGTGCCGCAGAAATTGGCAATAGGGGTCAGTTTTTCCTGAAGCAGGGTCATGAACTTTTCCATGGTCGCCTCCTAGCCCAACAGCGACTGGGCGAGTGCCAGCACGTTGGCGGCGTTGCCCATGCCGTAGTCCTGTGCGGGGATGACCGCGGTCGGCTTACCGCTCCCCTGCTTGACGGTGTTGAGCTGGTAGGACACCTGCGGCCCCAAGAGCAGCACGTCATAATCGGCGCAGGTCTCCTGATACTCGCCGATACCCACCGCATCGATATCGAGCTCGATGCCGTTTTGCTCCGCGTATTTCTCGAGTTTCTTCATCAGAATGCTTGTAGACAGGCCAGCTGCGCAAACAAGAAGGATCTTCATAAGGGATTCCCTTCGCATTGATTGGTTGGATAGTCGCCGCACGCCGTTAGGCGTTCTTGGCTGCAGTGCGCTCATACAGGCAGATCAGCTCCTGCACGAGCTCCTGAGCAAGCATGGAGCACATGAGGTGGTCCTGAGCATGGACCAGCAACACATCCACCGACAGATGCTCGCCCGCCGCCTCGGTCGAAAGCAGCTGCGTTTGGATGTGGTGAGCCTTGATTCCCACATCCTTTGACTGCTTCATGAGTTTGGCGGCAGCGTCAAAATCCCCCGCCTTTGCCTTTTCAAGGGCTTCGAAGGCAAGGCTGCGCGCCTCTCCCGCTGCAGCGACCAGCTGAAACGAAACCATCTCGGTTCCCTGATCGTCCATAACGGTCTCCTCTCCCGTGATGTTTGGTTTGTACTTGAATATTCGAAACGCCTATCTCCCACCCGCAATCCTCGAGGTTTATTGCAGGCAGGCAGGGTTTTCGACAAAAGAAGCCTTAAGCCGTATGCGCTTGCACAAGCGCCATCAGCTCATGCCAGGACCGGCGCTCGCGTAAGCGCTCGACCCCCTGGCGGTCCATAAAGATCTCAGCGAGCAGCGAGCTCAAGATCCGCGTCTCATCGCCGCCCGACCGGGCAAACGACACCATAAAGACGATATCGACCTCATGGCCGTATTCGTCCCAAAGAATGGGATGTTCGAGCAGGCCCACGGTAACAAAGGCCTCGGCGCTCAAAGGATGCATCCCATGGGGCATGGCCACCCCATTGCCAAACGAGGTGGCACTCGCGCTCTCGCGCTCGGCAACCTCTTGGGCAAACTGGGCATCGACACGGCCGCTCTCGACGGCGCGCTCGGAGAGATATCGGAGAACGGCCTGCTTCGACGACGCCTCAACGCGGTTGAAGAACAGGGCACGGCTAAAGAAAGCGCTCAGGGAGTCCGATTGCGCAGCGTCATCACTCAGCACCTTGCGGATAGCGTTGACATCGCTCGTCTCCAAGAAGAAATCGGCCTCGCGGACGGGCACAGGCAACTTGACGTTGAGCGGCACCGTTGTGAACACGTAGTCGATGTGCGAAAAGTCGAGCGTTCCCACGCGGGCGACGTCGCATGTCTCAATCGACTCGATATACATACCAAACTGCTTGCGGTACTGGTGCTCGAGCATACGGGCGCTTCCCGCTCCCGAGGCGCACACGATCAGGATGCGTTTGCGACGCGGCTGGTCGGCTTGCTGCTCGAGGGCCAGGGCAAATGCCATGGCGATGTAGCCGAGCTCCTCATCAGAGGGCTGGCTGCCAAAATGACGCTCGAGTACCTGCGAGATGCCGGCCGCCATCGAATAGGCCAACGGAAACCTCATCTTGATATCGGGCAGCATGGGGTTATCCATATGCATATGATATTCAAGGCGATAACCCAGAGGGCCAATATGCCGAGCAAGGTTCATGCGAAGTTCAAGATCGCTGCTAAAGTCAAACCTAAACTCATCGTTGACCGCACATACCATCTCGGAAGCAATCTCCCACATCTCGTCCGAGATAACGGCCGAGCCCTTCTCGGGCACGCCCGTGCCCCTGCCGAGCAAATGGATTGCGATAAAGGCAACCTCTTCTCGGGGCATGCTCACGCCCAGGGCATCCTTGATGTTTGCGGCAATCTGGAAAGCCGCAGCGTATTCGCGCGTTCCCTCCAGCTTTAAAACGTCCGATTCTGCAGCCGGGACATAGCAGCCCTGCTCGATGCGGCCAAGAGCGATGTAAAGATGCATGATGAGATTGCGGGATGCCAGCGAGCTCACCGTGACGGGCGAGGCAGTCAGGGCATCGTCCACACATGCGGCGATGGCCCGCAGGCGCTCGGCGAGCTCTGCATCGTCGGTGTCGGGCAACACGGGCCTCACCAGTGAGGCCAGACACAGACGCCGTTGCGACTCCCCACCCGCAACGCGGATTCCGTAGCGAGGGCGCTTTTCGAGCATCAAGTCAAATTGGGCGAGTTTCTGCTCTACCAGACGCATGTCATTGGACAGAGTTCGCGCCGAAACGTAGAGTAAATCCGCATACTCCTCAATCGTCACCCACTGGGACCGCATGAGAAGGTCGTTAAGAAGGAAGGACACACGGCCGTCGCGCGTATCAGGAATGCCCGGATGGGCCAGAGCCGCACCGTCTAGCAAGCGAGCAAGCTCATCTGCATGTGCAACATCGATACGATATTGCCCTTTGCTGCCAACGATGCGTGCAACCCCCGCAAGCTTGTCGTTTGCGCGATGGATATAGTTTCTCACGGCGCGCTCGCTTACCTCGAGACGCTTGGCAAGCACCGCGACAGCGACAGGCTGATCGTCCTCGATCATATTTACAAGCTGCTTAACGCGAGCATCCATGTCCTCCTCCTTTCCCTGCGTCTAGTCTAACGCGGTAAAGAATGACACTCCACGTCGCGCTCGTTCCGCCAACGCGGAACAGGTTGCGGGGAGTCCAGCTGAACTTATAGGGAGCACGGAGAGAGGGCCCGAAAGCAATGCGTCGGTGTGAGATGCGCTTTCCGCAGTCATTGGGGACAGATTTAAATTAGTAGTCATTGAGGACGTTCTTGTTTGACTAGTCGTTTAAGAACGTCCCCAATGACTACCCACCCATCGGGGACTAGGTGAATAGCAAAAGCCCCGCAGTCGGAGCGGACTGCGGGGCTCATGAAGAGAGGCTAGTTTGCGGGCGCCTTGCCCGGCGCCCACGAGAGAGGCAACAGAGTAGAGACTACTCGTGGATGCGGGTACCGGAAAGGCCGGCCATGGTCTCGGCGGCCTTGTCCAGGGCGCCGATGATGCAGGTGCGGCCCTTGCGGGAACGGGCGAACTTGATGGCAGCGCGGACCTTGGGCTCCATGGAACCCTTGCCGAACTGACCCTCGTCGGCCAGGCGCTCGGCCTCGTCAGCGGTGATGTCCTCGAGCTCCTCCTGGTTGGGCTTGCCAAAGTTGATGGCGACATGCTCAACGGCGGTCAGCAGGAACAGAACGTCGGCGTCGCAGTCCTCAGCCAGCAGCTCGCCGCCCAGGTCCTTGTCGATGACGGCGGGAACGCCCTTGTAGCAGCCCTTGTTCTCGTAGTCGCGGACGACGGGGATGCCGCCACCACCGCAGGCGATGACGATGAACTCGTTATCGAGCAGGTTGAGGATGGAGTCAGCCTCGACGATCTTCTTGGGATCGGGGGAAGCGACGACGCGACGCCAGCCGCGACCGGAATCCTCGACGAAGACCTTGGAGGGATCCTCGGCCATGAACTCCTTGGCCTGCTCCTCGGTGTAGAAGGGACCGATCGGCTTGGTCGGGTTCTTGAACGCGGGGTCGTCCGGGTCGCACTCGATCTGGGTGACGACGGTGGCGGCGTGCCAACGCTTATAGCGCTTGTGCATCTCGCGGCCAATGCCCTGCTGCAGGTGATAGCCAATGTAGCCCTGGGACATGGCGCCGCACTCGGGCAGCGGCATCTCGGGGGTGCCGATGGCGTCGTGGGCGGCGGCGAAGGCGTTCTGGATCATGCCGACCTGCGGGCCGTTGCCGTGGGTGATGATGATCTCGTTGCCCTGCTCGATCAGGCCGAGAAGAGCGTGAGCGGTGTTGCTCACGGCCTCGATCTGCTCAACGGGGTTGTTGCCGAGGGCGTTGCCGCCAAGGGCGACGACGATACGATCGGGCTTGCCAAGAGGCTTAGACATTGCTGGAATCCTTTCTGTAAAAGGCCTACAACCCATTAATAACCCGCGCCCGTGCGATACGCGAGTTTATTAAGGTTTATATTCTCTTTATCGCTCATTTTATTCATTTTGAAAATAGTTGAACGGTGAACGGTCGCTTTTGCCCGCTCAGCGTAAAGAAACCCAGCTCAAGCATATCTACGTCATTTACGTGCAACTTTATTTTAATAGAGCAGGGATTAGACCAGATTATGCAAACTGTATCTTTGCTAAACATAAAACAGACAGCGCAAAATCTTACTCGCACTATACGAGATTCTATGCACTTATTGGACGAGTATGCAGCCCTGCAATAACATGGCGTTTTTCATCCAACTTAAGGAATATAGATGAGCTCCAAAAAGGCAGCCAGCCCCAAAGCACGGGGATAGAAGGCGGCAACAGCCAAATCCTCCATCCATCCCCAAAGTGGCGCGAGCTTTCGCGGCAAAGCCGCGAAACAGCGAAGGGGACAAAAGGCCCCCACAACCACGTCCTTCATCCGCCCACACAATCCGAGGACGTAGTCGTAGCAGGATCTGAGGGCTGACCTTCGCGGACACTCCGCAGGACGAAAGAACCCCCGCCGCACGTAGTGCGCAGCGGGGGTTCTTTCATGTCCGAGGACGTCCGCGAAGGTCAGCCCTCAGATCCTGCGGTGGGAGACCTAGGCCTCGTTGTACACCGTCTTGAGCTTCAGCAGGTGAGCGTAGCGGTCCATAGCGGCCTGCTCGTTCTCCTTGAAGAGCTCCTCGGCGCGCTCGGGGAAGGAACGCGTCAGCGAAGCGTAACGGGCCTCGTTCATCAGGAACTCCTGATAGCCGCCCGCGGGCTCCTTGGAATCGAGCGAGAACTTCTTGCCGGCAGCAGCCTCGGGGTTGAAGCGGAAGAGGTTCCAGTAACCGCACTCGACAGCCTTCTTCATCTCGGCCTGGCAGTTCTGCATGCCACCCTTCTTGATGGAGTGCATCTCGCAGGGGCTGTAGCCGATGATGAGGGACGGGCCGTCGTAGGCCTCGGCCTCGTGGATGGCCTTGAGGGTCTGAGCCGGGTTGGCGCCCATGGCGACCTGCGCCACGTAGACATAGCCATAGCTCATAGCAATCTCGGCCAGAGACTTCTTCTTGGTCACCTTACCGGCAGCGGCGAACTGAGCAACCTGGCCCAGGTTCGAAGCCTTGGAGGCCTGACCGCCGGTGTTGGAGTAGACCTCGGTGTCGAAGACGAAGACGTTGATATTGTGGCCGGAAGCCAGGACGTGGTCCAGGCCACCGAAGCCGATGTCGTAGGCCCAACCGTCGCCACCGAAGACCCAGAAGGACTTCTTGGTGAGGTAGGCCTTGTCGGCGAGGATCGCCTTGGAAGCGTCGCAGCCGCACTTCTCGAGCTCGGCAACGTAGGCGGCGGCAGCGGTCTTGGAGGCCTCGGCGTCGTTGACGGAGTCGATCCAAGCCTGACCGGCGGCCTTGAGCTCGTCGGACGGACCGTCAGCGGCGATGATCTCCTGCGTAGCGGCGATCAGCTTCTTCTGAACGGCCTCATAGCCAACGGCCATGCCCAGACCGTGCTCGGCATTGTCCTCGAACAGGGAGTTGTTCCACGCCGGGCCGTGACCGTCCTTGTCCTTGCAGTAGGGAGCGGTGGCAGCGGGGTTGCCCCAAATGGAGGAGCAGCCGGTGGCGTTGGAGATGAACATGCGGTCGCCGGCAACCTGGGTCACCAAACGTGCATAGGCTGTCTCGGCGCAGCCGGCGCAGGAGCCGGAGAACTCCAGATAAGGCTGCTTAAACTGGCTGCCCTTGACATTGGCCGCGATGAGCTCCTTCTTCTCGGAGACGTTCTCGACCATGTAGTCCCAAACGGGCTGCTGGTCCATCTCCTGCTCGGTGGGAACCATCTCGAGGGCGCCCTTGGGGCAGACCTTGACGCAGTTGGTGCAGCCCATGCAGTCGAGCGGGGACACGGCCATGGTGAACTTCATGCCCTTGGCCTTGGGGCCCATAGCGTCGAGCGTGCGAGTAGCCTCGGGCGCGGCGGCAGCCTCGTCCTCGGTCATCGCGAACGGACGGATGGTGGCATGCGGGCACACATAGGCGCACTGGTTGCACTGGATGCACTTGGTCTCGTCCCAGTGGGGGACGACCACGGCGACGCCGCGCTTCTCGTATGCGGAGGCGCCCAGCTCAAACTGGCCGTCGGCGCAATCGACGAAGGCGGAAACAGGCAGGCTGTCGCCATCCATGCGATCGATGGGCTCGAGCAGGTTCTTGACCTGCTGGGCGATGGCGGACTTGGTCTCCTCGGAGAGCTCGACGGGAGCGGCATCCTCGGCGGTAGCCCAGTCGGCCGGAACCTCGAACTTACGGAAGGCGGTAGCGCCGGCATCGATGGCCTTGTGGTTGGCGTCGACGATGGCCTGGCCCTTCTTCATGTAGGACTTGGTGGCTGCGTCCTTCATGTACTGCAGGGCGTCCTCGGCGGGCAGGACCTTAGCCAGCGCGAAGAAGGCGGACTGGAGCACCGTGTTGGTGCGCTTGCCCATACCGACCTTGGCAGCCAGGTCGATAGCGTCGATCAGGTAAACGTTGACGTTGTTGTTCGCGATGTAGCGCTTGGCCACGGCGGGCATGTGCTCAGCGAACTCCTCGTCGCTCCACTGGCAGTTGACCAGGAAGGTGCCACCCGGCTTGACGTCGCGGACCATCTTGAAGCCCTTGACGATGTAGCTGGGGTTATGGCAAGCGACAAAGTCGGCCTTGGTCACGTAGTACGGCGAACGGATCGGGGAATCACCAAAGCGCAGGTGCGAAACGGTGACGCCGCCGGTCTTCTTGGAGTCGTACTGGAAGTAGGCCTGAACGTACTTGTCGGTGTGATCGCCGATGATCTTGATCGAGTTCTTGTTGGCGCCGACGGTACCGTCGCCACCCAGACCCCAGAACTTGCACTCGATGGTGCCGGGGGCTGCGGTGTTGGGCGCATCCTCGGCCTCGGGCAGGCTCAGGTTGGTCACGTCATCGACAATGCCGATGGTGAACTCGCGCTTGGGCTCGTCCTTCTTAAGCTCCTCGAAGACAGCGAACGCGGACGCGGGGGGCGTGTCCTTGCTGCCCAGGCCGTAACGGCCGCCGACGACCTTGATGCCCGTCTTGCCGGCCTCGTAGAGAGCGGAGACGACGTCCTGGTAGAGCGGCTCGCCGATGGAACCCGGCTCCTTGGTGCGATCCATAACGGCAATCTTCTTGACGGTCTCGGGGAGAACGTCGACAAAGTGCTTGATGGAGAACGGACGGAACAGGCGAACCTTGACCAGGCCGACCTTCTCGCCGTGAGCGTTGAGGTAGTCGATGACTTCCTCGAGCACGTCGCAGAAGGAGCCCATGCACACGACGACGCGATCAGCATCGGGAGCGCCGTAGTAGTTGAACAGGCCGTAATCGGTGCCGAGCTTCTCGTTGATCTTCTTCATGTAGCCCTCGACGACGGCGGGAAGCTCGTCGTAGACCTTGTTGCAGGCCTCGCGGTTCTGGAAGAAGATGTCGCCGTTCTCGTGGCTACCGCGGGTGTGCGGGTGCTCAGGGTTGAGCGCGTGATCGCGGAAAGCCTGGACGGCGTCCATGTCGCACATCTCGGCCAGATCCTTGTAGTCCCACATGGCGACCTTCTGGATCTCGTGGCTGGTGCGGAAGCCGTCGAAGAAGTTAAGGAACGGAGTCTTGCCCTCGATGGCGGCAAGGTGAGCCACCGGCGAGAGGTCCATGACCTCCTGGACGTTGCCCTCGGCGAGCATGGCGAAGCCGGTCTGACGGCAGGCCATGACGTCGGAGTGATCGCCAAAGATGTTCAGGGCGTGGGAAGCGACGCAACGCGCGGAGACGTGGAAGACGCCCGGGAGCTGCTCGCCCGCGATCTTGTACATGTTCGGGATCATCAGGAGCAGGCCCTGAGAAGCCGTGTAGGTGGTGGTCAGAGCACCGGCGCCCAGCGAACCGTGAACGGTACCGGCTGCACCTGCCTCGGACTCCATCTCGACGACCTTGACCGGGGTGCCGAAGATGTTCTTGCGACCCTGGGCCGCCCACTGGTCGACATGGTCGGCCATCGGGCTGGACGGCGTAATGGGATAGATTCCCGCTACCTCGGTGTACGCATACGAAACATATGCGGCCGCCTCGTTGCCGTCCATAGACTTAAACTTACGCGCCATATACCCCTCTCCTCTCATATAGGTATACAGGCCCCGGCGATCGCCGGGATATTGGCGTGATGGGATTTTCGCTGTTGCTTCCAATCATCTGGCAGGCAGACTGAGCAGCAGGTACATGGCGTGGAGAGAAGGCATACCGAGGCGAGGAGGGCTGCACGCACTCCACAGGCCCAGCTGCCCGTCTTGCACATGACCGAGCGCCGCAAAGGCCGCATGCCGGATGCTCCCGGGCACGCCCCGGCGATGGGAGGCGCCCGCAACGGAAATCCGCATGCGGGCTTATTGTACCCCGCCGCCAAGCCATATTTCGACAAATATAGGTGGGCGGTAAAGGTTTACCTCGGGTGACCGCCAAGGGTCAAAATGAATGCTTCGTCCCCGGGCGGCTGGCTCGGACACGCTAAGGAGTGTCCCCACATGCCGGCATAAAAGGAAGGTCCCTATCTGCCGGCTAGAGGGCGCCGAGGAGGATGGCATAGGTGGTGGATTCGCCGAGTTTGAGCTCGTCGCCGGGATTGAGCTGGGCAGAGCGGCCGGGCTCCACCTGAATGCAGACGCTCGTGGCCCCGTTTACCACCACCGTGCCGTTGGTTGACGACAGGTCCTCGACGTGCCAGGCATTTTGAGCATCGCACCAGATATGGGCATGGCGAGCCGAAACATCGTCACCGACGTCGGTGATGTCGCCCTCCCCCGTGGCCAGCGCGCCGATCTCGACGCCCTCCTCACTCGGTTGAATCCAGCGCGGAGCGCTCACCACGTAGCCGTTTTGCACGCGCAACAGTCCCAGCGGATGCGCCGGCGAAGCCTCGTTCTCGCCTGTGACTGAAGATGTGCTCAGCGAGCGCGGCGTCGACGTGGCACCGCCGCAGGTCGCATGCGCGTAATCGATGGCGTAGGTCACCGACGAGCGAACATCCGCCGAACAGCCTACGGCGACGAACAGCACCAGGATGGCCTCCGCGCGCTCGGCGGGCATGAGCTCCGCCGCCTGTGACAGGCGCTCGAGCGCATTGCGATAGAGATTCGTGTCCTGATGGCATTCCTCGAGCGCACGAACCATAGGTTCGCCAGCAGGCCCGCACACCATATTGGTCACCGCCGCAGCATCCATGGGATTGCGGCGGCGCAGGGCCAGCTGCGACATAATGCGCGCGGCCGAGGTACCGTAATCGGCAAAATAACGCTCCTGCAGTGTGCCGACCGGTGCACGCACGATAAAGCGCGAGACCCACGAACGATCGGCGGCGCGACTCTGAGGGCTACGGCCATCGGCAAGCGGACGGCTTGAGAGCACCAGACCGCACAGCTCGATATGGCTCAGGCGCGCCGCGCGCTTAAAGATGTCGAACATTGCCCCGCACGGGGTGAGCTCGGTTTGAGAAGCCATGGGCTTAGCCCTCCTTGGTCACAGAGATATCGTCAGATGCTTCGGCAGGCCCGCCAAAGACGCGCGCCGCCGCGGCTCCGCCGGCAAGCGGTGTCGCCATGGGGATTTTCGCACGTCGCGCGGACACGACGGGAAGCTCGAAGGCAAACCCCATCGCCAGCAAAAACCACGTGAGCGCATAGGTCGCAATTAAGGCAGCCACCAGACCACCTGCCACGGCATGTTGGGAGAACACCGTGCATGCGAGTACGACCAACACCGGAACCTCGTAGGCAGATAGTGCGAGCACGCCCTGCAAGAACCCCGCGCGGCGATTGCGCGCCAAGGCTCCGGCGGCAATGCCCGCCACGCCCGGCAGCGCCAACGCCAGCGCAGCGACGATGCCCGGCAACTTTCCGGACCACATAAGAGGCCCCACGGCAATCGTCACGTGGGTGCCCGACACCAGCACCGCCGCCGACGCCACGACCGCGGCCCAAAGCACACCGCAGACCGCCGTCGACGCAATCATCGCCGCACGTCGCATCGCCCGGCCCGATACCTCCATCGGACACGGCATGAGCGGCTCGGCGCGAAGCGAGCGAGCGACATTTTGCGCATAGTGGTCGCAAAACGCCGAGAGCGCCGCTTCCACGGCAGCAGGCTCCGGACGGTCTTCCTGGTGACACGACAGACAGGCCATCACCACGTCGGACAGCTGCGTATCGACAAACGCCAGTGCATCGCGCAAGTCCTCGGAATTTGGATCGAGCCCCAGCTGCTGAGCCTGTTCGGCCGCGGCAAGCGCCGCATCGGGCTCGCGTCGCAACAGCTGCGTCAAGTCGCAGCCGGGCGCGTGGGCGCCGACGGGATAATCGGGCAGCGTATCCATCTTGAGGCGATAAGGGCTGGCGATATCACGCGTCTTCTTGCGCGAGCCCGAGGTCCCCGACGCGCCCGGTGCCGCCTCATACGGCGCGACGCCGGCAATGAGCTCGTAGACCGCGCTCGCCGCGGCGTACACGTCAATCGCCGGCGACATGCGCAAGGCACGCAGGTCGGGAATATCGTCGGTGAGCATCTCGGGCGGGGCATAGGCAACCGTCGCGCGACGCAGCGTGGCATAGCGCTCCGTAAACGACGCCTTGCCGCCGGTACCGGCCACGGCCGATGCAGGCTCCAGCGCCAGGGGCGAGCCCAAGACGGGCAGCGAGGTCGA
>UQHY01000026.1:0-27521 GCA_900540975.1 uncultured Collinsella sp. | reverse complement strand
CAATGCTCTTAAAGAGGGGGCGGCCCCGCTTCGGCCCGCCCCCGCCGTATGGGTTAAACGCTCAAAAGCACCTTCACAGTTACAGCTTGTTAGCGATC
This sequence comes from uncultured Collinsella sp., assembly GCA_900540975.1. Lineage (GTDB taxonomy): Bacteria > Actinomycetota > Coriobacteriia > Coriobacteriales > Coriobacteriaceae > Collinsella. The sequence continues at coordinate 27,423 of UQHY01000026.1, read as the reverse complement.
TTCCTTGCCGCGCGCTTAACGCCGGCCACCAGGCCTCCTGCAGGATGCTCCTTCTCGTATGCTAGGCGCTTCTCACGCTTGGCGTACTCTTCGACGATGATGTCGCCATACTCGTCTTCGATCTTGTCGAAGAAGTCGACGGCGCTCTTAATTTCCTCAGCGGTCGGGTGTCCCTTTTGGACACCGCCGGTGAGTTTGAACGGCCCCCACGTATCAAAGCCGGGGCAGCCGTAGGCACCCATAAAGATGGCCCGCCTCATGCGGCAGATACCATCGATATCCTTGCCGTACCACTTGTTTTTGCCACCGTAGGTCATAAGGCCAAACACCTTGTCCTGCGGCTGCAGCACGTTAGTGAGCACACGTGCCATGTCCTTGTCGATCTCGGAGTAATAGATGCCCGTGGCAACACCGATTAGATGATATTCGTGCAGGTTGGGATACTCGTTTTTACCGAGCGCCTTGACGTCTAGGGTATCGACCTCGGGGTGTGCCTCGACGATGGCGTCCACGAGCTTTTTCGTATTGCCGTGATGGCGCGAGGCGTAGAGGATGATGGTTCGCATAAGAAGGCCTTTCAGCTGTAATTGCATCAATGTCTGTATGGTGCCCCGTTGCATGGCTGGGATACCGGACACATCGATGAGCGTGCGGGTTTTGTCCCTTGGTCAGGGCCGAGACGGGTACTTACGAGCAAAAAGCAGTTGTTCGAAAGGATGGGTAATGGAATACGCTCTTTCCAACGATTCGATTTCTATTAAGGTTTCCACGGCTGGCGGCTCGTTTACCTCGATTGAGGCTGACGGACGCGAGTATTTGTGGCAGGGTGATCCCGCGGTGTGGTCCGGCCAGGCGCCGGTCTGCTTTCCGATTTGCGGAGGCCTGCGCGATGGTAGCGCCATGACGTTTGCCGGGCATCATGTGAAGCTCGCCCGCCACGGCTTTGCGCGCAAGCAGGAGTGGAAGCTGTTGAGCCAAAACGCAAACGAGCTGGCGATGTGTCTGGCATCTGAGGATAACGCTGCATTGCTGAGCGCTTATCCATATCCGTTTAAGCTCGTCGCCCGCTATACGCTCGAGGACGCTGCCGTGTGTGTCTCCTATGAAGTGACCAACGAGGGCGCCGAGGACATGCCGTTCTTTATCGGTGGACACCCCGGCTTTAGGTGCCCGCTCGACGAGGGCGAGGCCTATACGGACTACGAGTTGCGCTTCGAGAAAGACGAGGCAGCGGAGCTTTGCACCGCCGTACCCTCGACCGGATTGATTGATGTAGCTAACCGCTCCAAGAACCCCATGGTGGGAAAGACGCTGCCCCTATCGCACGAGCTCTTCGATTTCGCGGAGACCATCTTTGACGTGCTCGAGAGCCGTCAGGTCACGCTTTCCAAGAAGGGCGAGGACAAGGGCGTTCGCTTGAGCTTTGAGGGTTTCCCGTATCTCATTGTGTGGAGTAAGCCCGAGGGCGATTTTGTGGCAGTTGAACCCTGGGGCGGTCTTTCGACCTGTTCCGATGAGGATGACGTGCTTGAGCATAAGCGCGGCTGCCTTATCGCCAAGCCCAAAGAAACCATCGTGCGTTCGTTCACAATCGAGATTCTGTAGTCGCATGTAGCCAATTCGTTTTGCAAGGCATAAGGAGCCTGCGAGATAAGGAGCTAGAAATGATCATCACCGTTACGATGAACCCGTCCGTCGACACGCGCTATCAGCTCGATGAGCTCGTCATCGATGACGTCAACCGTGTGACGCCCGAAAAGACCGCCGGCGGCAAGGGCCTTAACGTAGCCCGCGTCCTGGGTCAGCTGGGCGACGACGTTGTGGCAACCGGCCTGCTCGGCGGCCACATGGGCGCCTATATGGCCGAGCTCATGGATGCCAACGGCATTAAGAATGACTTTGTGCCCATCAAGGGCGAGACTCGCATTTGCCTCAACATACTCCACGCCGGCAACCAGACCGAGCTGCTCGAGAGCGGCCCGACAATTGCCCCCGAGGAGCTCGATGCCTTTACCGCCAAGTTTACCGAGCTTGCGGGCAAGGCCGACGTCGTCACTATTTCGGGTTCGCTGCCCCGCGGTGTCGAGGCAGGCTACTACGCCAAGATTACGGGCATTGCCGAGAACGCCGGCGCCAAGGTGCTGCTCGATACCTCGGGTGCTTCGCTCGAGGCCGCCCTTAAGTCCGAAATTAAGCCCGAGCTGGTCAAGCCTAACCTGACCGAGATCAACGGTCTTCTGGGCACGAGCTTTACCACCGACGATGTGGACGAGCTCCGCGCCGCGCTCGCCTCCGATGCCCGCTTCTCCGATATCCCTTGGGTCGTCGTGTCCATGGGCGCTGCCGGCTCCGTGGGCTTCCATAACGGCCGTGCGTTCCGCGCCAAGACGCCCGATATCCCCGCCGTTAACGCTACGGGCTCAGGCGATTCGACCATTGCCGGCTTCGCGCATGCGATTGCTGCCGGCGCCGACGACGAGACGGTGCTGCGTACCGCCAACACCTGCGGCAAGCTCAACGCCATGGATCCCATGACTGGCCACTTGGTTATGGATCGTTGGGACGAGGTCTACAACGGCGTTGTCGTGACCGAGCTGTAAGAGCTTGGGCGTCGACCCCGGCATCGGTTGTTTGCTTGTGGTTAGAGCCGACGACAAGTGCGGTAGCATTATGCCGAGGCGCGACGCCGATGCTGTCGTGTTCAATCCCGACCTTACCCTGGTCGAGACGCATGTGGGTGGCAACAGCGTCGGTAATGCGTTTACCGAGTAGCCGCCAAAGAAACGATCCGAGAGGGGATTTAGATGATTTACGGTGCATTGGGCGATATTGAGGAGTATCGCGGAATGCTCAAGGGCCTCGACGTGTTGATCGACTGGCTCGAGGAGAACGACCCGGCGCAGCTCGAGGTCGGAAGCCATCCGATTCTGGGCGACAAGGTCTTTGCGAACGTCATGGCTCCCACGACGCGTCCCGAGGCCGAGGCTCACTACGAGACGCATCAGCGCTATCACGACCTGCAGATCGACGTCGAGGGTCGCGAGGCCTTTAAGGTTGCCACGGGCAGCCTGACGCTGGTCCAGGAGTTTGACGAGAAGGACGACTACGATCTGGTCGATTCCGACGCCTCGATCGCCGGCGATCTTGCTGACGACAAGTTTGCGCTGTTCGTTGCCGGCGAGCCTCACATGCCCACGCTCGAGTTCCCGGGCGATGGGGCGCAGCCGGTCAAGAAGATCTGCTTTAAGCTGCTTGCAGATGCTTACTGGGAGGAGTAGCGAGCTGCTCGGCTGAGCTGTCCGTGTTACGAGCGTTATCCCTTGGGGGAGCGCGCTTGGGCCCCGCTGATCGCGGTTCCTTTTGGGATTGCGGTTGGCGGGGCTTGTTGTTGAGTGGGGAGTTGCCGGCGGCGATGTGCTTGCATTGGCGGATGTGCGCTTTAAATCGGCAACAAAAAAGCCGCCCGAAGGCGGCAATCTTGTGCAATGGAGCCAGCGACCGGGCTCGAACCGGTGACCCCCGCTTTACGAGAGCGGTGCTCTACCAACTGAGCTACGCTGGCGGCCATGTGGTGACGCAATTGAGGCGTCAACGGCTGTCTATGATACGGGACATCGCAAATCCGCGCAAGTGTTCTGACGGCTTTTCTCACTTTAAATGCACTAATATTGGAGACGCGATGTCTTGCTCTTACGGGTCTCAAACAGAATGGGGCAGCGATGGCTCAACCCAAGATTCTTCTCGCACGCATCGATGATCGGTTTATTTACGGGCAAGACGTTGAGCTGTGGAACGAGGCTGTGGGTTCCAACCTCGTCCTAATCGTCAACGACGAGATTGCGGCTGATTCGCGCAAGTGGGCGCCTATGAGGGTCGCGGCGCCCGAGGGCGTGTGGACGCGGTTTTTTTCGGTGCAAAGGACCATCGACATCATTCATACCGCAACGCCGCGCCAATGGATTCTCATCATGGTGGCGTCGCCCGCGGATGCATTGGCGCTGGTGAAGGGTGGCGTGCCAATAACCAAGATCAGCATCGGCCATATGCGGGCGGGGGAGGGCAAACGCTCTGTAACGCCCGCAGTCGCCATAGACGATGCGGACATCGCCGTCCTCAAAGAGCTACAAAAGCTCGGAGTAGAGCTGGAAATCCGCTATCTCCCAAGCTCCAATCCCGACCCCATCCAACGAGTCATTGGGGACGTTCTTAAATGACTAGTCAAACGGGACACCCTTGGCACTTGGGGACAATCCTTCTCGCCAAACGTTAAAGAATGTCCCTAATGACTAGTCATTTAAGAACGTCCCCAATGACTAGGTAGAAAAACGCCCGTCGGCGGTGGTGCCGGCGGGCGCTGCTGTGCGATATGTCGCGCTGTGGGCTTAGTGCCTCATAAAGTGGTATTCGATCACATTGCTGTAGGGGTGACCCGGGCCCACAATGCCCTGCGGGAACAGCGGCTGGTGCGGCGTGTCGGGGTACATCTCGGCCTCGAGGGCAAAGCCGGCGCCCCAGCCGTAGTTGGCATCGTCCTTGGCGTGCTCGTCGCCCAGCCAGTTGCCGGTGTAGAGCTGCACGCCCGGGGCGGTGGTGTAGTAGTCCAGCTCACGACCGGTCCACATCTCCTCGACGTGCATCGCGCGGCGCAGATTACGGCCGTACTGATAGCCATCGATGCACAGGCAGTGGTCGTAGCCGCGTGCCTGCTTAATCTGGGGATCGTCGGCCTCCATGCCAGGCGCGACGGGGCGCAGCTCACGGAAGTCAAACGGCGTGCCCTCGACCGGAACGATCTCGCCGGTGGGGATATTCTGCTCGTTGATGGGCAGGTAGTGGGCAGCGTTGGCAACAAAGAAGTGCTCGCAGTCCATGCCGGCGTTATGGCCGGCAAGGTTAAAGTATGTGTGGTTGGTCATGGACACGTAGGTGGCGCGGTCGCTCTCGCAGCCATACTCGATGCGAAAGACGCCGGTGCGTGTAACGGTAAACACGGCCGTAAAGGTGCGGTTGCCGGGAAGGCCCAGTTCGCCATCCTCAAGCGAGGTGGTCATGCGCACGGCGTTATGGGCCTCGTCGAGCTCAACGTCCCACACGCGCTTGTGCAGGCCGTGCTCAAGATCGCTGTGCAGGTTGTTGGCGCCTTCGTTGGCCGGCATATGCCAGTCCGTGCCGTCGATGGTGATCGTGGCGCCCGCGGTGCGGTTTGCCACGGGGCCGATGGTCGCGCCAAAGCAGGCGGGGTTGTCAAAGTAATCCTCGAGCTTATCGAAGCCCAGCACTACATCGCGCACGTTGCCGGGAATGTCGGGCACGTCGATGCCCAACACGGTGGCGCCATAGTCCATAATGCGAACGCAGATCTCGGGCCCGTTGAGGGTGTAACGATGAACGGGGGTACCGCACGGCGCGGTGCCGAAAAGCTCGGAAGTGATCATTTGGTTCCTAACATCGAGGTATTTCCGACAAACTGTAGCGCGAACAGGCGAGATTATCACTACACCCCACTAAAGCAGGGGGTATTTTTCTTAAAAAAGTGATGATTGGAGCTGTGCGGGCGTTCATTTTTGACGTGCACGAGTCTGATACAATTTGTTCGTTACTGTTTGAATGATATGCGCGCAAAGAACGGCGAGGATTCATCGTGATTAAGGCAGAGCGACAGGATAAGGTTCGTCAGCTGCTCGAAGAGCAGGGCACGGTCTCGGTCAAGGAGATTTCGGATGCACTGGGTGTCTCGGATATGACGATTCGTCGCGACCTTGAGGAACTTGCGAGCCTGGGCGAGATCGAGCGCGTGCACGGCGGAGCCCGCAGCGCGCAGGGCCGTCCTCACGCTATGTTGCGCCATGAGTATTCGCACAGCGAAAAGCGCACCAAGCATGCCGAGGAAAAACTGCAGATTGCGCGCCGTGCTGTGGAACTTATCGAGGAAGGCTCGACCATCTTTTTGGGTACGGGCACTACGGTTGAGCAGATGGCCTCGATGCTGCCGGCGTGCCGCCTGCGCATTGTGACCAATTCGCTTTCGGTGTTTAACCTGCTCGAGGCGCGCGAAGACTGCGAGCTGTGCCTCGTGGGCGGTATGTATCGCCGCCGCACTGCAGCCTTTGTGGGCCCCATGGCCGAGGATACCCTGCGCGCGCTGGGAATCGACGCAGCCTATATCGGCGCCAACGGCATTTTGGACGGCGACGTGTCCACGTCTAACATGGAAGAGGGCCGCATCCAGCAGCTCGCCTTTAGCAAGGCCGACTCGCGCTATCTGATCGCCGACTCCAGCAAGATCGGCAAGCGCGACTTCTACACCTTCTGCCGCCTGGACAGCTTGGACGCCGTGGTGTGCGAACCGGGTATCGCCGCCGAGAATCGTGCCGCCATCGAGGAACACACGCAGGTCATCTGCTAGCTAACGCTACGGGATTGCCAACGGGCGATGCGGGAGGACTTTACCTCCTGTCATTGTGGGGAATCGGCGCGTCAGCGCTAAGCAATATGACGCGCAAATGAGGACTCCACTATCAAATCGTCTCAACCTGTAACAGGTAGGGGTGAAATCACCAACCAGATGTTACAGATTGAGATTGAGAGGATTGGCCTGTGCGTTTATCTCAATCTGTAACATCTAGACGTCCAAAACCGGTCTTAGTGTTACAGATTGAGACAATTCGGCGGGGCCTACCTTGTTTGTCTCGATCTGTAACGGTTAGGACTTAAAAACTCGGCTACGTGTTACAGATCGAGACAAAAGAAAAAGAACATTAGGACTTGAAAATAAAGTTTTGATAAGGGATTCGCCCAGTTAAGACGGTGCGGCAGACAATTGAGATTAGTTTGCCTCCGGAGTCGTAAGCATAATGAGTCAGTTCGATGACCGGTAGTTTTGCAACACCATAATTACTGGCTTCGGAATCGCTAAGCTGACGTGCTCTATAGCTTTCCCTAACAGATTGGATAGACTTGGACAAGTCGTCCATGATTCTGCTAAATGCCTGAAAATCTAACTGGTTATTCGGAACGCGCGACTTTGAAATGAAGAACGTATCAGCGCCTATGAAGCTGCCTTCAAGTTCGTAGGTCAATTCAAGACGCTGAATTTCATCGCGACTTTGACATCCAAATTGTTGGAGCATCATTACGGAAATTGGACGACCTGATGTGAGGCCGCCGAAATGTTTGGTGATGGCATCCGGATCAACGCCATCGCAATGGCTTGTAAAGTCAAAGTCTAAAAGTGAATTGAGCTCGCTAACGCGTTTCGGTGCAACAAACGATCCCTTACCTTGGATTCGATAGATACTTCCACGACGCTCCAGCTCACTCATGGCAAGTCGGACGGTTGTTCTGCTTACGGCGTATTCGTCGCAGAGTTCCATTTCTGTTGGAAGTTTATCGTCTGCTTGATATTCATCGACGATCTGCTTGAGCAGCGCGTCGGTGAGCTGTAAATAGAGTGGCCGTTTTTCGTGTGTATCGAGCATTAGAGCCTCAGTTTGCATGTTGGTTATACCTGATGGTTGCCTCAGTCGGGATGTAACGTGGGCAAGGTAACCTTAACGTATCACAGAGCGGCTCAGCATGACGATCTGATGCCTGTATCCACGAAGGGCTTGTCCGAGCGTGAAGATATTCTGGGGCAGGCAAATACCGTTCATGGAGTCCCCGATATGTTGGAGGTCAGCGCCGGCTGCTTTTGCTGCAAGGCCTATTTTCTTAATGGTCTCGCTGTCGCAGGAGTCTTGACTCGTCCCGTTCGCCGCCATGACGAGAACCTTCTCTTCAATTGACTTGCCTACGTTGTGGGATCGTACAAAGTCTACGATGGCGCGCAGGTCTGCTTCTTGGAAGCAAGGGACGGTGTAGGGGGCTGGCACCAGAAGGATATCGACGCCGAGGTCAACAAACTTGCGCGCAATTTCGAGCGTCATGACAGGTTCCGCAACGCCCGCTCCATGCATTTTTCCGGCTATGACCAGGCCATTGAAATGCTCTTTGGAGAGTTTAATCGAATGGGCGATTGCATCGTTGGAGACGCCGGTTCCAGGGTTGCCCGTCAGGCAAATAAAATCAAATCCGAGTTCGTTAGCCTTTTCTAAGGTCTTGGGAGAGACGCGACGACCCATGGGGATTTCCGTTCGGGATTCAGACATCTCTGCCTCGTTATCAACTGGCTCCAGATTGACGCCAATGGGCCTTCCGCATGCTCGCTTCACCCAAGTGACCGGGTTTTCATTGAGATCATCTGGAATACCGGCAATAACTGGATTGAACACATCGAGCGCGTTAAACAGAAGCAGGTCGGCACCTGCGGCACGTTCGATTTCTGCATTAGTAACGCCGCCGAGAAATTGGGAAGAGGGTACGTTTTCCGCCATGATGGTACGTCCCTCGGAAGCCAGAATTGCCTGCTTTAGATCCATGGGTGACGTGGCGGCAAAATCGGATTCGGACATGTTCAGTAATCGTTTGGGCATTGTTACTTCCTTTGACTAGAACGACAGGCTTGTGACATTGTCTCTAATATTGTTACAACAATATATTCAATATGTTATATCCAATCGGTGAACGGTTGCAAGCTTATTGTACTGCTCGGAAAAAATAGCCTTTAGCTGGGAAAACCTTATATTAATCAACTACTGTTCACCGAATAAGTATTTGAATTCTTGACATATCGACAAAGCGGAAAAAGAATTGGTTATGACAAATCGCGCAAATGATATTACATTTCGCACAAGAACGTATTCACTTACATAAGTGGATACAAACGGGGACGACGACGGTTGAGTCCGGATAAATCGTTACGTGCCCGGGAATCATGAAAGGATGTGTTATGGACGCTATCGTCAAATTCCTTGAAAAACACCAGCCCCTCTTCGACAAAATCTCGAGGAACATTTATCTGGTGGCGATCAAGGATGGCTTTCTCTCGAATATGCCAATTGTGCTGTTCTCGAGCCTGTTCCTTCTTCTTTCGACGCTCCCTGCCTATGTAGGCATCACGCTTCCGCCTGAGGTGCTGGATTTCTTCAATAAAATCTATGCATATACCATGGGACTTCTTGGCATTATGGTGGCCGGCACCACGGCGAGCTCACTTGCCATGTCGATGAACCGTCGCATGCCTTCGGGTAAATCTCTCAACCCCACATCGTGCATGGTTTGTGCCATGTGCGGCATGCTCTTGCTATCGGTGACGAACGATGTTGTCTCGATTGGCGGAGCAGATACATCTGTTTTTGAAACCGGCTATATGGGAACCAAGGGTTTTCTCGCTGCGTTCGTAGCCGCATTTTTGACCGTTAATATCTATAAGGTGTGCATTAGCCATAATGTGACGATCAAGCTCCCCAAAGAGGTCCCTGGCTCTATTGCGCAGAGTTTTCGCGATATCTTTGCATTTGGGTTTTCGATCCTTGCGTGCGCTTTTATCGATCTTGCGAGCCGCAAGCTGCTTGCTGTGCCGTTCGCCAATTTGGTATCCGCTCTCATCTCGCCGCTGTTCTCCGCGGTCGACACCTATCCTGGCATGGCGCTTATCGAAGGCGCGGTCGCACTTTTCCAATTTATGGGTATCCACGGTGCTTCGGTTGTCATGAGTCCGATCAATGCTGCGCTCTACGGCAATACCGTTACCAATCTTGAGGTTTTCCAAGCAGGTGGACACCCGTCAATTGCTCTCACGCAGGACTTTACAAGCTTCATCGGCGGTCTGGGCGGTTCTGGCTGCACGTTCATCGTTCCTATTATCCTGATCATGTTTATGCGCTCCAAGCAGCTTAAAGCCATGGGCAAGGCATCGATCATCCCGGTGATTTTTGGAGTTAACGAGCCCGTTATCTTCGGTATGCCGATTGTTCTCAATCCCTATATGTTCGTGCCCTTCCTAGTGGCTCCTATGGTCAACGCCATTATCGGTAAGTTCTTCATTGACGTCATTGGAATGAACGCCCCCATGTATACCATGCCGTGGGCGCTTCCTGGCCCAATCGGTGCATTCCTCACCACGGGTCTCGATCTGCGTTCTCTCGTATTGATGGCAGTGCTGTTGGTCGTTGACTTTGTGATTTACTATCCGTTCTGCAAGGCGTATGACCATCAGCTTTGTTTGGAAGAGTCTGCAAAGGAGACTGCAGGAAACTCGGATGCAGATGCTATTGCCGCACAGGAAAATGTCGCAAAAGCTCTCGAGGCGGTAAAGGACAAGGCGGAGCAGATCCGCGTGCTTGTGCTTTGCCAGGGTGCCGGCACTTCGACTCTCTTGGCAAATGCTCTTCGCGAAGGCGCCGCTGCTAAGGGTATCGATCTGGTTTCTCAGTCCGGTGCGTACGGAAGCCACTATGAGACGATGGATCAGTACAACGTGATTGTTCTGGCGCCCCAGGCACGCATGTACTATGACGCTATGAAGGCCGATACCGATCGCCCTGGAATTAAACTGCTCACCACAAGGGGCAAGGAGTATATCGACCTTACCAACGATCCCGAAGGTGCAATTGACTGGATCGTTCAGGAGCTGGCCAAATAGTGGATGCACTCCGTCGTTGATTCGTCGGTGTATAGTACGGCCCCGCAGCTTATTTGAGCTGCGGGGCCGTATTTCGTTGAGTATCTAATTGAGACAATGAGTGCAACCGTCGTGAGATCGCATTGGCGCTCTCCGAGTCACTGACAAGCTGCCTTCCATCTATGTGACCAATTCGCTTTCGGTCTTTAGCCTGCTCGAGGCGCGCGAAGACTACGAGCTGTGCCTGGTGGGCGGCATGTACCGCCGCCGCACCGCCGCTTTTGTGGGACCAACGGCCGAGGATCGTGTCGCCATCGAGGAGCACACGCGGGACATCTGCTAACAAGCGCTGCAGGCGATACTTCTGCCCCCTGCCGGCGCGGGGGTACCGCTTTACAATGACGCGCAAAATGACTTTGGGCAACAAGGATGAGGCTATTCTGGGATATGACTAGACTCCGTATTTCGTCTTTATGCCCCTTGAGAATGAATCGTAGTCTTCATAGAGCCCTTCTCTGCTTTCATCCTCGGCATGGTTTACACGTTCAAGGAGCTTATCCTTTGGAGCCTCTTTTGTTATTGCGGCCTCGCCATCGGGTATTGTGGATTGCAAGAATAGTTCTAGAGCATGGACGTCTTTGAGTATGTAGCCCGTCGAACGACCCGCTCCTGTTTTTTCGATTGCGCTGCAACTAACAAGCTGACCGAGGGTTCGTTTAACGGTTACCTCGCTGATATCGGGGCAGTTGGACCGGATGTCAGATTTCTTAATGACGCCGGGTCTCTGTTGAAATAGAACAGCGATACGCGCTTGCTTCGACATGGGACGAGTGCTTGATTCAATTAAGGTACGCTGCTCGAGCTGTCGGTAGGCGGCCAGGGTTGTTCCGAGCATGAAACGGATAAAGGGTACTTCGGTGTTTTGATTTTCATTCCATCCAGTGGAGCTTGCAGCGAGAGCGTTGTAGTAAAGCGCTTTGTTGTCTTCAATAAGTCGTTCGATGCTGATGTAACGCGCAACGTCGTATCCAGTCTTTTCGAGCAGCAGCGTTGTAAGGAGCCGACTCATCCTGCCATTGCCATCGTTGAAGGGATGAATGCTAACAAAATCGAAGATAAAGCGGAGCGATATAAGGAGGGGATCGCAAACTTGGCGAGATAAAGCATCGTTGAGGGACTGGCAGGCTTCTTTAATAAGTCCCGGGGTTGCTAGAGCCGAAGGGGGCCTAAAGCGCACAAATCGATTACCTTGATCGTCAATGGAGACGATTTCGTTATCGCCATCTTTCCAATGGCCTCCATACGAGATTGCCGTGTGCGCCATGAGGTCACGATGCAACTGCAGAATGACCGATGGCGTTACGGGAATGGAATCGTGTTGCTCGTGAATAAGCGACAGCACATCTCGGTATCCAGCGATTTCTTCCTCTGCGCGGGAGCTTGGCTTGGCGGAATACGCCATGATCGCTTTGAGTCTTTTTTGGGTGGTATAAATTCCTTCAAGTCCGTTGGAGGATCGGGTGCTTTGGATCTTAGCCTCCTCCATTAGGGACGATAAAAGCTCGGGTTTGACTTGACTCAGAGCAAGCTGACGGCCTTTATGCTCGCGTATCGAGAGGAGGAGGTTGGTGATTGGAGTTGCTTCGAGTTCCGCTGGGACTGTGGTGTAATCGAACTGGCGCATGCGGCTCCTTTCGGTATCACAAACATACTTTCGATATCATAATATCATTAAATGATACCGAAAGTATGTTCGTGATACCGAAAACTAGAAACCATGTTTCATAACTGCTTGGAAAGTTCGGATTTGACTATCTTATTGTCTTGATCTGTAACAGGTAGATGGTCGAAAGTGGGCTACGTGTTACAGATTGAGATATTTCTGCTCGGGCGTTCTGTTTGTCTCGATTTGTAACAGTTAGGGCCGAAATATTCGGCTAGATGTTACAGATTGAGACAAACGGCCCGCACGGGCCCACCAAAAACAAAAAGGCCGCATGCGAACCCGTGGAGGGATTCGCATGCGGCCGACAAGGGGTACGCGGCTTGAATTAGGCCATAAGCAGGCCGGTCTCCGAGACGTTCTTGTACCAGTACGCGCTCGCCTTGGGATAGCGCTTCTGGGTCTCAAAGTCGATGTAGAACAGGCCGTAGCGCTTGTTGTAGCCGTTGGTCCAGGAGAACTGGTCCTGCAGCGACCACACAAAGTAACCGTCGACGTTTACGCCGCCGTCGATTGCCTTGAGGATCCATGCGAGATGCTGACGCATGTAGTCGATGCGAGGGGCGTCGTCGATAAAGCCGTCCTCGAAGTCGTCCTTATAGCCCATGCCGTTCTCGGTGATGTAGATCTTCTTGTAGTTGGGGTAATCGTTCTTAATGCGGAGCAGCAGGTCGTAGAGGCCCTCGGGATAGATGATCCAGTCCCAATCGGTGGTGGGTATGCCTTCGCGCACGCATGACTCGCCCACGCCCTTGAGGAACCAGCGCGAGGAGCCCTTGTCGCCGGTGCCATTGTGGTTGATGTCGTTTTCGCCCTCGGCGGCACGCAGGAACTGGCACTTGTAGGTATTGACGCCCAGGCAATCGTTGTAGGGGAGCGCGGCGGTCAGCGCGGCGATGTCCTCGTCGCGGACGTCGAGCTCGCCGCCGGCGATATGGGCCAGCTTGGTTGCGGCCTCTATGGTATCGGCTGCATAGTGGCCGCGGAAGGTGGCGTCGAGCACCCAGCGGTTGTTGATGACGTCGGCCATGCGGGCGGCCTCGCAGTCAGCGGCGTTGTTGGGGTCGAGGGGATACTTGGGCTCCAGGTTCTGGACAATGCCGATCTCGCCCTCAAAGCCGCCCTCATGGAAGGCGACGACAGCCTTGGCGTGGGCCACCATCATGTTGTGCATGAGCTGGAAGGCCTTGTCCAGGCGGTACTTCTCGCCGTGCGGCCAGTTGCCGACGATAAAGCTGCCCTCGGCGGTCGCGGGGATCTCGTTAAAGGTGAACCAGTGCTTGACCTCGGTGAACTCGGCAAAGCAGAACTTGGCATACTCGACAAAGGCGTCGATCGTCGTGCGCGTCAGAAAACCCTCGCCGCCATTCTGGTAAAAGGCCTCGGGCGTATCAAAGTGATCGAGCGTGACATAGGGGATAACGCCAGCTTTGTTGCAGGTGGCAAAGAGCTCGTGATAGAAGGCGACGCCCTCGGGGTTAATCTCGCCAGTGCCGTTGGGGAAGATGCGGCTCCAAGCGATGGAGACGCGAATACCGTTGATGCCGAAGCGCTGGCACAGGTCGATATCGACCGGGTACTTGTTGTAGAAATCGCTTGCGGGATCGGGGGAGAAGCGACCCTGGGCTGCCAGGAAATCGTCCCAGGGCACTTTGCCCTTGCCGTGCGTGCGGGTCTCGCCCTCAACCTGGTAAGCGGCGGTGGCGCCGCCAAACACAAAGCCGTCGGGGAACTGCATGGGGTTGGTCATGAGTCATCCTTTCTGTGGGATACGAATAGGGGGAGGTGCCCGAACTGGGGATCCGGGCACCAACAGAGGGAGGAACTAGTCGAGGTTCTCGCGGAGCCACTTAATGGCGCCAGCGGGGTCGCGGGTAAGGTCGATATATTCCTTACCGCGCGGGGCGAGCAGCTTAATGCCCAGGCGATCGGTGTCGGCCTTCATGTCGTTGTAGTAGCTACGAACCTGCGGGGCGAGCACGATAACGTCGTACTGATCCATGATGGCAGTGTGCTGGCCATAGGCGCCTGCGGAGGAAGCGATGTTCTCACCGGTCTGCGCAGCACCTTCCTTGATGGCGTTAGCAAGCATGGCAGAGGTGCCGGCGCCGGCGCACAGGACGAGGACCTTCAGACCGTCGACATCCTTCTTAGCGGATGCGTCGGCGGCGGGCTCGGGCTGATCGGCGACAGGCTCGCTGTCGGCGGCAGCGGCGGTCGGCTCGACGGAAGCGGTGGCCTGCTCGACAGCGGGCGCAGTGGTGCTGGCGGCGATGGTGGCAGCACCATCGGACTCGAGACCCAGCTCGGCGGCGCGCTCGGCCTCCTGGTCGCAGAGCAGCTTATCGTACGCCTTCAAGAACGGCAGGTAGATGATGGCGTCCAGCAAGATGATGATCGCGACAAACACCAGGGCGATAAGCTGGAAGTTCGTGGTGATGAAGATGCCGATGGGGGCAGGGGTGGCCCAAGGCACCACGAAGGAGAAGCCGTTCATGCCCACGTTATCGATAAAGAACTTGGCAACACTCACGTTGACGCAGCCGGCGGCAACAAAGGGGATGAGCATGTAGGGGTTAAGGATCATCGGCGCGCCAAAGAGCAGCGGCTCGTTGACAGCAAAGGCAACAGGAACAATCGAGGCCTTACCGACGGCTTTGAGCTGCTTGGACTTCATAAAGAGAATCAGCAGGAGCGGCACGATGAACGTGGCGCCGGTGCCGCCGAACTCACCCACGAGCGACATGTTAAAGGTGAGGGAATGGGCGGGGTGACCACCGGCCAGCAGAACCTGCAGGTTCTCGGCCTGGTTGGCAAGACGGATGGGGTCGATGCCCGGCTGGACAATCGAAGGACCGTGGACACCGATGAACCAGAAGAACGCGGTGGCTGCCTGGATAAGGATAAGGCCAGGATAGGTCTCTGCCGCAGTGAAGAGCGGGGAGAGCAGCTTGATGAGCAGCTCGGAGAACGGAACGCCCATGAGGTTGCGCACGACCACATCGATGATGCCGCAGATGATGACGGCGCCGCCGAAGGGGATGATGTCGCGGAAGTTCTGAGCGATGGCGCCTGGGACCTCCTTGGGCAGCTTAATGGTCAGATCGCGCGAGACGCAGAACTTATAGACCCACACGGTAATGAACGCGGCGATATAGGCCGAGAACAGACCGCGCGTGCCCATGCTGGTGCAATCGAAGACCGAAAGCTCGGAGCCGTTGAACTTGGTGGTGAACTGCGTAACGGCGAGCAGCAGCATGCTGCACTGGGCGGCCACCATGGTGGAGCCGTCGTTGAGCACTTTGCCGGCGGGCATGCGACGGTTCATGGAAGCCGTGAAGTTCTTGGCGGTGGTGCCGGCAACCATGATGCCCATGACGCCCATGGTGAAGTTGTACAGCTTGTTGCACCAGTCGATGAGCGGCTGGGGCAGCGTGATGCCAACTACGCCAGGAAGGGTGGCAATGAGCAGAAAAATCGAAGAGGTAAGGACGATGGGCATGCACCCAAGGAATCCGTCTTTGATGGCCTGGAGGTAGATGTTCCTCGAGCTCTTCTCGAAGAACGGTTGATGCTTTTCGAGCATCTTTACGATGGCGTCCATAGAGCTCCTTTGCTACTTGATGCGCGATGCATGTGGATGGAACTGGTCGTCGATGGATGGTCAGGACTGCCCGGAAACCTTCCTGCTTAAGGAAGGCATTGTGAAATGACAACGTTGTCATTTCGTTAATGACAACGTTGTCATTTTTGGAAGAGCAACAAGGATATACGGGTGAGTGGTCGATATTGTTCGGTAAACGGTTGATTTATCAGTCAGGCAGGTGGTGTATGCTAGAACGCAAAAAACAAGTGATAGAGAATCGAGTGGAGAAGCAGTGACAACGATGGACAAAAAAACGTCTCGATGAACGACGTGGCGATTGCCTCGGGCGTTTCTCTCAAGACGGTTTCGCGTGTGATCAATGAGCCCGATAGCGTGCGAGAGTCGACACGCGATAAGGTCCATTCGGCAATGGAGGCGCTCGGATTTCGAACCAACTTTGCCGCTCGTTCGCTCAAGTTGGGCCGTTACGGGTGCATCGGCGTTGTGCTGTTCCACTTGTCGGGCGGTGCCGTGGACATGATTGACGGTATCGCCGATTCCGCCGAAGAGCGAGGCTTTGCGCTCACGATGATCAAAAAGCGGGCAGGGGAGAAGATGACCCTTGCCGATGCGGCGCGTAGGATGTCGCAGCTGCCTGTTGATGGCATGATCTTCAACCTGCGTCAGATGGTCGATGACTTTGATACCTTTGATGCTCCGAAAGACCTCAAGACGGTGATTATCACGCCGATGGAGCATCCTACCTGCTCTACCGTCAGTGACGATCAAGAGGGTGGTGCGCGCATGGCGTGCGAGTACTTCTTAAATCGCGGGCACAAGAACGTGTACTTCGTCTCTGGTAAGAAAGAGGCGCTGTCGAGCCAGTGTCGTATGAAAGGTTGGCGAGCGGCGCTCGAGGCGCGTGGCATTGAGCCGCCCGAGCCTCTGCAAGGCGATTGGAATGCGGATAGTGGCTATGCCGCGGGCCTTGTGCTTGCCGATAAGCCCGATTGCACGGCGGTCCTCGCTGCTAACGACTGCATGGCAAACGGCGTGATGATGGCTCTACGTGACAAGGGTCTGAGTGTGCCCGACGACGTGTCCGTGATCGGCTTCGATGATGAGCTCTACAAGACGATTCCCAACTCGATTCTGACGTCGGTGAAGTTTCGCCACCGCGAGCTGGGCATCCGTGCGCTCAACGAGGTCGTCGCAGGTCTGGAAGCCCCGAGCTCCAGAAGCCGTACGCTCGTCTCGGGCGTACTGGTCGAGCGTTCCAGTGTGAAGGATCTGCGGGCGTAGACGTGCTCGGCCTGTTCGTCTAAATCTGTAACAGCTAGGACCGAAAAACTCGGCTAGATGCTACAGATTGAGACAAACGGCTTCCGACCTGCACAAAAAGACCGGGGGCGGCGCGCCGTGTGACGTGCCGCCCCCGGCTGAGAAATGGGGACAGGTTATGTGGGCAGGCGACCCCGCCAGCCGCTAGTCCAGACGACGGGTCTGCGCCACGTGCTTATACCAGTATGCGCTTGCCTTGGGCGTGCGCTTCTGGGTTTCAAAGTCAACGTAGAAGAAGCCATAGCGCTTGTTGTAGCCATTGGTCCAGGAAAACTGATCCTGCAGGCTCCACAGGAAGTAGCCGCCCACGTTGACGCCCACCTCCATGGCCTTGAGCAACCAGCGCAGGTGCTGCTCGATGTAGTCGATGCGCGGCTGGTCGTCCACAAAACCGTCCTTGTAGGGGTCCTTGTAGCCCATGCCGTTCTCGGTGATGAAGATCTGCTTGTAGTTGGGGTAGCGCTGCTTAATGTAGACGAGCAGATCGAACAGGCCCTCGGGATAGATGATCCAGTCCCAGTCGGTGGTGGGGACGCCGGGCTTGTTCACATGCTCGCCAATGCCCTTAACGCGCCAGCGGCCAGTGCCCTTCTCGCCCGTACCGTTGTGGTGCAGGTCGTTCTCGCCATCGTAGGCCTTCAAGAAGCGGCACTGGTAGTTGTTAACGCCCAGGTAGTCGTTGTAGAGCGCAGCCTCGCGCATGATTTCCAGATCCTCGTCTTGGATCTCGATGGTGCCGCCCGAGACGGCAGCCAGGCGGTTGGCGCACTCGAGGGTGTCGGGGGCATAGTCGCCGCGGAAGGTGGCGTCGAGCAGAAACTGGTTCTGCAGCACGTGCTCGTTGTTGGCGGCTTTGATGTCGGCAGGGTCGTTCTCGTTGAGCGGGTATTTAAACTCCAACGACTGGATGACGCCGATCTTGCCCTTAAAGCCGCCGTTGTGGAAGGCCAGTACTGCCTTGGCGTGGGCGAGCATCATGTTGTGCTCGCACTGAAAGGCCTCGGCAAGATGCGCCTTGACGCCACCGGGGAAGGTGCCCTCGATGTAGGTGTTGGAGGCGTCGGCCCAGATCTCGTTAAAGGTGAACCAGTAGGTCACCTGGTCGGCGTACTCCTTAAAGCAGAAGGTGGCAAAGTCCACAAAGGCGTCGATGGTCTCGCGATTGAGGAAGTCGCCCTTCTCAAAGAGGGGCAGCGGCGTGTCAAAGTGATGCAGCGTGACGAACGGCTCAACGTGGTGCTTATGGCACTCGGCGAAGAGATCGTGATAGAACTGGACGCCCTCGGGGTTAATCTCACCGGTGCCGTTGGGAAAGATGCGGCTCCAGGCGATGGAGAGGCGAATGCCGTTGATGCCGAACTCCTCGCACAGCTCCAGATCGACGGGATACTGGTTGTAGAAGTCCGAAGCGGGATCGGGGGAGAAGCGCCCCTGGGCCTCCAGGAAGTCGTCCCAGGCGACTTTGCCTTTACCGTGGGTGCGGGTCTCGCCCTCTACCTGGTAGGCAGCGGTAGCGCCGCCAAAGACAAAGTCCTCGGGAAACTGCGCAGGCGGGTTGGTGACGCTAGCAGGGTTAACGGACATGATGATCCAATCGTCTAAATCGAAGGGCCAGCCGGTCTTGGATGGTCGGCTGGCCCTGAGCGTTACTTACTTCGAAAGCTGTTCACTCACGAAGGCGAGAGACTTGTCGCCGTTCTGGGAGAGCTCGATGTACTGCTTTCCGCGGCAGGCGACGCACTTGTTGCCCACGCGCTCGCAGTCCTTCTGCAGGTCGGCCAGGTAGCTGGCGGCCTGCGGGGCCAGGACGACCAGGTCAAAGTCGGGAAGCATGTCAACGTGGTTGCCATAGGCCTCGGCAGCGGTCTCAAGATTGATGCCGCGCTCTTTGGCGGCCTTGGCCAGCGCGTTGGCGAGCAGGCCCGAGGTACCGCCGCCCTGGCAGAGCACGAGCACGCGCTTGCCGTTGAGGTCGCTGGCGGTCGTTGCCTCGGCAGCGGGTGCTGCGGAGGCGGCGGGGGCGTCGGCCTTCACGGCCTCGGCAGCAGCGCCGGCGGCAACGCTCTTGGCGTCAGCCTTGCCCTGGAAGGCATCGTTGAGCTTGGCGGCCTTCTCGGCGTTCTTGGCGGCGAGCTCCTCCTGGGAGATCTCGGCCTCCTCGGCGCACTTCTGGGCGTCATAGGCGCGGAAGAACGGATAGTACAGAACGAAGTCGACGACCAGGATAAGGGCGAGCATCACAAAGGCGAGCGGCTGGAAGCCCAGGCCCATGATGGTGCCGATGGGCCCGGGGACGGTCCAGGGCAGGGTGTACATAAAGCCGTTCATGCCCAAGAAGTCGATAAAGATTTTGAGGATCCAGATGTTGGCGATCGGGGCAAAGACAAACGGGACAAAGAAGACGGGATTGAGCACGATGGGTGCGGCGAACAGCAGCGGCTCGTTGACGGCAAAGCACACGGGGACGATAGCGGCCTTACCGACGGCGCGCATCTCCTGAGACTTGGCCAGGAAGCAGAACATAAAGACCAGGACGAGCGTGGCGCCGGTGCCGCCCATGCAGACGACGAAGTACTGGGCACCCTGGGTCAGGACAGCGGAAGCGTGCTGGCCAGCCTGGAACGCAGCCAGGTTGTCGGTCATGTTGGCAACGAGGGCGGCGGCGATGGCGGGCTCGACAATCGAGGGGCCGTGGACGCCGACGAACCAGAACAGGCTCATGGCGCCGTAGATCACAGCGAGGCCGATGTAGCCATCGGCAGCGGTGAACAGGGGCTGGAACACCTGGATGACGCCCTGGGCAAAGCAGAAGCCAAAAGCAGCGCGGAAGACGATGTCAAAAACCCAAAAGACGGTGATGCAGACGGAGAAGGGGATGATGTCCTTGAAGGTCTGCGAGATGTTGGGCGGAACCTGCTCGGGCATCTTGACGGTGATGTTGCGCTTAATGAAGAACTTGTAGATGATGCCGGTCACAAACGCAGCGATGAAAGCGGTCAGCAGGCCCTTGGAACCAAGGTAGGTGGTGTTGAAACCACTGGCAGCGTCCGTGGCGATGGTGTCGCTCGAAAGGAGCAGGAAGCCGATGATGGCCGCGCACATGCACGAGATGAAGTTGATCTGGTTGTTCTTGGGCAGATCGCGGTTCTGAGCGTCGGCGAAGTGCTTGGCCGTGGTGGCGGCGCAGGCGATGGCCAGGATGCCCATGGAGTAGTTGTAGCACTTCCACAGGGCGTTGTTGATGTCATCGGGCCAGTAGAAACCCCAGATGTTGGGGACCGAGGCTACCAGGCAGAAGATGGACGAGAAGATGATGATGGGGATGACGGAGATAAAGCCGTCGCGGATCGCCTTGAGGTACTTGTTGCGGGCGATCGCGTTGAAAAAGGGCTGGCCCTTTTCGATGATGGCGATGAGTTGCTCCATGCAATGCTCCTAAGAGTCGGTGGGTTAGCAACGATGGTAGCTTTTGACGTTCGGTTGCCAAAATGTTGACGTTGCCATTTTGCGACACAAAAAAAAGACGCGAACCGGTGGTTCCTGTGCCTGCGAACCGTCGATTCCTTATGCGTAAACGTTTGAGCCGCCCGGTGGCTCTGTGTTTGCATAATGGCAACGTTAACATTTGGAAGCCAAAAGCCGTTCGGGGAAGCAAAAATGTCGGTGAACGGTAGGTTTTGGGTGGTGAGCGTATGGTGGGGGAGGCGTTGGATATACTTGAAGGCGTTAAAAATGACTGCGCAGGGTGCCACCAATGGCATCGTTGACATAGAAAGATCGACCTATGGCCGCTGTTAAAAAATCGGTATCCGTCAAAGACGTAGCGCGCCTCGCGGGCGTCTCGGAGCAGACAGTCTCGCGTACGGTGCACGATTCGCCCAGCGTGCGCCCCGAGACCAAGGAACGCGTGCGTGCCGCCATGCGCGAGCTGGGGTATCGCCCCAATTTTGCCGGTCGATCGCTGCGCCGCGGCAAGTTTAAGACCGTCGGCGTCGCCATGTTCAACATTACCGGTACTGGCAACCTCGACCGTATGGAGGGCTTTGCCGCCGCCGCCGATAAGCACGGCTATGCCATCACCCTCACTAAAGTAGACGGGCATCCGTATACCCTCGAGAGCGCATCGTCACGCATGAGCGCACTGCCAGTGGACGGTATGGTTGTGATCATGAATCGCATGCCGGCGGATTTTGGCACTTTCGAGCCGCTGCCCGGCATGCAGACGGTGCTCGTTACGATGTTGGAGCACCCGCTCTGTTCAACGGTCGATAACGACCAGTTCGATTGCTCGCGCCAGGTGGTCGAGTATTTGCTGGGGCAGGGACACAAGACTGTGCACTTTATCTCGTGCCCCGAGCGCTCGCTTTCGGGCATGCGGCGCGAGGAAGGCTGGCGTGAGACATTGCGCGCGCATGGCATTGAGCCCCCGCAGCTCGTGCGCGGCGACTGGACGGCACAGAGCGGATATGCCGCAGGCCAGGCTCTGGCGGATGATCCGACCTGTACTGCCATCTATGCCTCCAACGATGCCATGGCATATGGCTGCATCCGTGGGCTCGAGTCGCGCGGGAAGTGCGTGCCCCAGGACGTGAGCGTGGTGGGTGTTGATGACAGCCTGGGCGATATCGTGCCCGATTGTCGCCTGACCACGGTGCGCTTTGACAACAAGCGCGTCGGCATGTGGGCGGTCGACAAGATTGCCGGCGCCGAGGGCGTTGAACCCGGTGTGGAGCACATGCTGTTTCCGGGCGTGCTCGTCGAGGGCGATACGGTGCGCGATGTACGCTAGGGCGCGGGTCTGTTTGGGTTGCCGCTAATTGTGTTCGATATTGTTCAAATTAGTTTAAAAACCGTTCACGGGCGAAAAGTGACCGTTCATAGCTCGAAATTACGTTTTGCGCTGTTCTTTTTTGTTTGAATGTTATTGTTTCTGTCATACACAACGCAGCGCGTATGCCCGGACGTGATGCTCTCCATTGGTTCATATGTGAAAGGAACGCAACATGGCAACCAAAGAAGAAATCTCGATGGTTGGATTCGAGATTGTCGCATATGCAGGTGACGCCCAGACCGATCTGCTTGCAGCGCTCGATGCTGCTCGCGAGGGTGATTTTGAGAAGGCCGAGCAGCTGCACAAGGATGCCAGCGATGCACTCATCGGTGCCCACGACACGCAGACCAAGCTGCTTTCGCAGGAGGCCGGCGGCGGCGAGATGGAGATGACCTTCATCATGGCCCATGCTCAGGATACCCTCATGACTACCATGATTCTGGAGAAGCAGGCCCGCTTTACCATCGATGCCTACAAGCGCATCGCCGAGCTCGAGGCCAAGCTCGCCTAACGAGCCCTCACAACCAAGCCCCCTTCCAAAAGCCCTGCCGCCACCCGCGACAGGGCTTTTTCTGTCCTCCTCCCCGCAACTCATCCCGAGATAGTCATTGGGGACGTTCTTAAACGACTAGTCATTGGGGACAGTCTTGGTGCGCACCGTTGTCCTCCCGTTCGATTTTTGCTCGGTGGGTATACTTCCATCCGCAATACAGGCCGGAATGAGGAGGTATCCAAATGCCGGACAACGGATTGATTCAAAAGAAAGACGCGCACGAGATGGCTCATGGGCGTCCTGTCCAGATAACCGAGCACACGACGGTAACCGAGCTGCAGCCCAGCCTGTCCGATGTCGTGTGCGCAAACAAAAAGCTGCAGATTGGCTTTATCGTTGCGCTTGTGGTCCTGGCGCTGCTGTCGGGCTTTGTGGCTCGTCCGCATTTCGCCGATACCAAAACTTGGGACTCCACCATCGAGGTCATCGACCAAAAGAAGGGCAACGTACTGGCGCTCACGACCTCGTGCGTGGCGCTGTCTGCGGGCATTACCGCGCTGCCGGGTGATACGGGAACGCCGGTTGCCGAGCAGCTCGCGCAGCTTTCAGGCAACCTTGGTATCGTGCTTGCCGTGCTCTACCTAGAGAAATACCTGCTAACCATTTTGTGGTCGGTCGGCCTGGGCATCTTAATCCCGTTTGCGTTGGTGCTCTTTGCGGTGTCGCTCGGCATTCACGGGCGCTGGAGCACGAGCACTGTCCTGCGCCGTGTGGCGACGCGCGTGCTGGTGGTTGCCGTGATCGGCATGGCGCTCGTGCCCGCGAGCGTATGGGTGTCGCAGAAGGTCGATGAAACGTATCGCGTAAGTATTGAGCAAGCTGAGCAAAAGGCTGCGGACGCTGCGGACGCGGCCGACACCACGGACAAGTCAGCCGAGACCAGCTCAAAATCGAACAAGAAAAAATCCGAGGCCACGGAGTCCAAAAACGTGCTCGAGCAGTTGACTGATGGGGCATCGAGCCTTATTACGTCGGTGACCAGCGGCGCCAAGCAGATGACCGATGAGATCGTGCGGCAGGTGACCGATCTGATTGAAGGCGTCATCGTGATGATCGTGACCTCGTGCGTTATCCCGCTGCTGGTGCTCGTGGCGTTCCTATGGCTAGGACACGTGCTGCTGGGGATCGATATTTCCGGCCCGGCGAACTATTTGACGGGCCGCTTTCTGGGTGCTCCGTCCAAGCACGCCAAAAAGGGTGGGCAGTCAGAGTAGCTAAAACAGCTGTATATACCGGGGAATACCGCCGAAGGGCGGCCGAGACGCGTTCTCGGTCGCCCTTTTGTTTGTTGAACACATGGTCGCTGCGTCCGCGCCCGGCTCAAACGGTCAGCAATCATCCGTGAACGGTATTTGTTCAAAAAAGAACAAAGATAAACAAATAGTTGTTGCAGTTACTGTTCGAATGTGTTCAAATAAACATGAACAGTGAAGAACCGCACATTCAGATGCCCGGACCTGAACGCGATTCAACACTTCCAAACAGAAACTACGCACCTGCGTATCTCTCAAGGAGGATGTCATGAGGGTTGTAATCGCTTCCGATGCCGACGGTATGTCGATGAAGGAGTCCATCAAGGAGATGCTCATCGCCGACGGTCACGAGGTCGTCGACTATTCCGAGACCCCTGCCGCGGACTTTGTCGATTCCGCGACCGCCGTTGCCAAGGACCTGCTGGAGCACAAGGATTCCCAGGGCTTCGCATTCGATAAGTACGGCGTCGGCTCCTATATGGCCGCCGTCAAGATTAAGGGCATGGTCGTCGCCAACATTTCCGACGAGCGTTCCGCCTACATGACCCGCGAGCACAACGGCTCGCGCATGGTCACCATGGGCCCGGGCGTTGTGGGCACCGAGGTCGCCAAGAAGATCGCCCGCGAGTTCCTGCGCGCGCAGTACGCCGGCGGCCGTCACCAGATCCGTGTCGACATGCTCAACAAGATGGCCTAACGAGAGCCACCGAGAACTCGAACTTCTACCTCAACTTGTGAATTCAGACGAAAGGACGTTCTGATGAAGAAGACCATCGCAATCGGTTGCGACCATATCGTTACGGACGAGAAGATCTATCTGGCCGACCGCCTGGAGCAGGCTGGCTACAAGGTGCTCGACTGCGGCACCTACAGCCACACCCGTACGCACTATCCCATCTACGGTAAGGCCGTGGGCGAGGCTGTTGCCAGCGGCAAGGCCGACTTTGGCGTGGCCCTGTGCGGCACCGGCATCGGCATCACCAACGCCGTCAACAAGGTTCCCGGCGCCCGCTGCGCCCTGGTTCGCGACATGACCTCTGCCCTGTATGCCCGTCGCGAGCTCAACGCCAACATCGTGGGCTTTGGCGGCAAGATTACCGGCGAGTTCCTGATGGCCGATATCATGCTTGCCTTCCTGGAGGAGCCCTACGAGAAGACCCCCGAGCACGATGCCCTGATCGCCAAGATCGATGCCTGCAATAAGGCCGACGCCGAGGCTCAGGCTGACCCGCACTTCTTTGACGAGTTCCTCGAGAAGTGGGACCGCGGCGAGTACCACGACTAAGGAGGTTACGCGGTTTACCAAACCGCGTAACGGGTCGACGCTGCGCAGCGCCCAGGCATCCCATCTCGCCGCTCAAACCGTCGCTCGCGTACATGAAGTACGCGTCGCTCCTCTTTCGCGGCGACCTGGGGCACCTGAGCGCCGCTCGCTGACGTTTGAGTGACCTGTGAGATCGCCCCTGTTGTTGCGAAGTGTTCTGGTACGACGAGCTGCTCCGATAACACGTTTGCTTGCTTGGCTTGAGTGCTTCGCTCTTGGCTGTACTTGGCGATTTGCACCTTTTTCAATTGACGGCTCGCGTTTCTGTGAGGGGGCGCGGGCCGGTTTTCTATCAGCCCTATTGACTTGGCGGGCTGTCGTAAGAAAGGGAAGGCTCCTATGGAGTTTGTTCTTGATAACGGTTCTATCCGCGTAGCACTGAGCACGGCGGGCGGGTCGTTCACTTCTATTGCGGCCAACGGCCGTGAGTACCTGTGGCAGGGTGATCCGGCGGTCTGGTCGGGGCAGGCACCTATTTGCTTCCCGATCTGCGGTGGCCTTCGTGACGGTCACGCAATGACCATGGGCGGTCGCGAGGTAAAGCTCGCCCGCCACGGCTTTGCGCGCAAACAGGAGTGGAAGCTCGAGGAGCAGAGCGACAACATGGTTGCGCTGAGCTTAAGCTCTACCGACCATGCCGAGTTGCTCGAGCAGTACCCGTATCCGTTTAAGATTGTTGCTCGTTACACGATCGATTCGGAAAAGGTGGCCGTGTCGTACGAGGTGACCAATGAGGGCACCGAGGACATGCCGTTTTTTGTGGGCGGCCACCCCGGCTTTAAGTGCCCGCTCGACGAGGGCGAGTCCTATGACGATTATGAGCTTCGTTTTGAGCAGCGTGAGGCCAACGAGCTCTGTACTGCCGTTCCCTCGACGGGCCTGATTGATGTTGAGCATCGCAGCAAGAACCCCATGATCGGCCATGACCTGCCGCTTACCCACGAACTCTTCGACTTCGCGGAGACCATCTTTGACGTGCTCGAGAGCCGCGTGGTTACGTTGACCAAGAAAACCGAGGACAAGGGCGTGCGCCTGACGTTCCCCGATATGCCGTACCTGATTGTATGGAGCAAGCCCGAGGGCGACTTTGTGGCTGTTGAACCGTGGGGTGGTCTGTCCACCTGCTCCGACGAGGACGATATTCTGGAGCACAAGCGTGGCTGCCTGGTGGCCAAGCCGGGGGAGACCGTCACCCGCGGCTTTGAGATCGAGATCCTTTAACGAGTTATCGTATGTTTGGGGCGGGTTATGCCGCTCCGGAACAGGAGTTCAACATGATTCTGACCGTTACCATGAACCCGTCGATTGATACACGCTATCAGCTCGACAAGCTGATCATCGACGACGTGAACCGTGTGACGCCCGAAAAGACCGCTGGCGGCAAGGGCCTCAACGTGAGCCGTGTGCTGCTGCAGTTGGGCGACGATGTGCTCGCGACCGGTCTGCTCGGCGGACACATGGGTGCCTATATGGCCGAGCTTATGGATGCCGACGGCGTCAAGAACGACTTTGTGCCCATCGCCGGTGAGACGCGCATTTGCCTGAATATTCTGCACGAGGGTAATCAGACCGAGCTGCTGGAGAGCGGCCCGCAGATCGCTCCGGCCGAGCTCGAGGCCTTTACGGCCAAGTTTGCCGAGCTTGCAGCGAAGGCGGACGTTGTGACGCTTTCGGGCTCGCTGCCGCGTGGCGTCGATGCCGGCTACTATGCCGAGCTCGTCAAGATCGCCGAGGAGGCGGGCGCCAAGGTGCTGCTCGATACCTCGGGTGCATCGCTGGAGGCCGCGCTGGAGTCCGACGCTAAGCCTGAGCTCGTAAAGCCCAACCTGACCGAGATTAACGGCCTGCTGGGTACGTTCTTTACGACCGATGATGTCGATGCCCTGCGCGAGGCGCTTGCCGCCGATGACCGTTTTGCCGGTATTCCCTGGGTTGTCGTTTCGATGGGCGCTGCCGGTTCGGTGGGCTTCCATGAGGGTCGCGCGTTCCGCGCCAAGACGCCTGCGATTGCGGCTGTGAACGCGACGGGTTCCGGTGACTCGACCATCGCCGGCTTTGCACATGCCATTGCTGCTGGCGCCGACGACGTCACGGTGCTCAAGACCGCCAATACCTGCGGCAAGCTCAACGCCATGGATCCCAAGACCGGCCACCTGGTCATGGACCGCTGGGATGAGATCTTCAACAACGTTGAAGTAACGGAGCTTTAGAGTTTCGGCGTCGAGTTACGGCGTTTTACCAAACGCCGTAACCTGCCGACGCTGCGCGGGCCGCATTTGGACAATCTGACGTTCAACTTCAAGGGCGCGAC
>UQHY01000025.1:0-28400 GCA_900540975.1 uncultured Collinsella sp. | reverse complement strand
CTGGGCCATCAAGGGGGCCGGCCGACAATATCTGAATCGCCGGCCACAATGGCGGCTCAGGTGCCGCGGCGCGCGATTCCATTTGGCACGCCGGCCTGCCGCTGGAGCTTGGCCTTGCCGAGGCCCAGCAGACGCTGCTGCAAAATGGCCTGCGCTCACGCGTGGTGCTCGAGGCCGACGGCAAGCTCATGGACGGCACCGATGTTGCCGTCGCCTGCCTGCTGGGCGCCGAGGAGTTTGGCTTTGCGACCATGCCGCTCATCTCCATGGGCTGCCTCATGCAGCGCGACTGCCAGCAGGATACCTGCCCGGCCGGCATCGCCACGCAAAACTGCCGCCTGCGTCGCGGCTTCCGCGGCAAGCCCGAGCACGTTGAGCACTTTATGCTCTTTGTTGCCGAGCAGCTGCGCGAGGTCATGGCGAGCCTGGGCTTCCGCACCGTCGACGAGATGGTCGGCCATCCCGAGTGCTTGCGCCAGATCGAGGTCCCGGGCAACCGCAAGGCCAACCTGCTCGACCTGTCGCCCGTGCTGGCGAGCGCGACCTGCGAGTTTGGTGCCCATATCCCGGGTGCCGACGGTCGTCACTTCCTGCCGCAGATGGCCGCGGACAGCGAGCTCGACAAGACGCTCGACTCCACGTTGTTCGTGCCCTATACGGCCGATGCCCGTGCGCACCTGCGTCCGATTCGCTTCCGCGCCGATATCGCCAACGTCAACCGTTGCGTGGGCACCATCCTGGGCAACGCGGTGACCAAGGCGCATCCCGAGGGCCTGCCCGCCGGCTCCATCACCATCGATTGCGATGGCTCGGCCGGTCAGAGCTTTGGCGCCTTCCTGCCGCGCGGCATTATGCTCAACGTCTGCGGCGACGCCAACGACTACTTTGGCAAGGGCCTTTCGGGCGGCGAGGTGTCGGTGCGACCCAACCCGCATGCGACCTACAAGTTCGACGAGAACATCATCGTGGGCAACGTTGCTTTCTTTGGCGCCACGAGCGGCCGCGGCTTCATTAACGGTCTGGCCGGCCAGCGTTTTGCCGTGCGCAACTCCGGTGCCACCGTGGTGGTCGAGGGCTGCGGCAACCATGGCTGCGAGTACATGACGGGTGGCCTGGCGCTCATCCTGGGCGAGGTCGGGCAGAACTTCGCTGCCGGCATGACGGGTGGTGTGGCCTATGTCTTTGACCAGTACGGCACGCTCGATGCCCGTGTGAACCACGAGAGCGTTGAGCTCAAGGCCCCGACGGCCGACGAACTGGCGCAGATTCGAGAACTCATCCAGGAGCACGTGGACGCGACGCAGAGCCCGCGCGGCATTAAGTTGCTTTACAGCTTTGAGACGATGAGTAAGCACTTTGTGAAGGTCATTCCGACCGAGTACGAGCGCGTGCTGGCGATTGTCGCTGCGGGTGAGGCTGTGGGCAAGACGCATGCACAGGCAGAGGAGCTGGCGTTTGACATTGTGACCGGTCGCGCGAGCGCCGCGGATGTCGCTCGCTTCGATGTCGCGGGTGCTGCGTCCGTGGCCGCCAGCTCTGTTGTTTCGACCAAGAAGGAGGCGTAAGTGCCATGGGTAAGCCCGGTGCTTTTCTTGATATCGATCGCGTGACCCACGAGCTACGCCCTGTGGAGGAGCGCAGCCATGATTTTGATCCGCTGTACGTGGAGCTCGACGACGATGCGCGCCGCGCCCAGGCGAGCCGCTGCATGATGTGCGGTGTGGCGTTTTGCCAGATGGGCGCGAGCTTTGGCAAGGCACGCCCGAGCGGCTGCCCGCTGCACAACCTGATTCCCGAGTGGAACGAGCTGGTGTACCGCGGCCGCCGGGACGAGGCTGCCGAGCGTCTGTCGCTCACCTCGCCCATGCCCGAGTTCACGAGTCGCGTGTGCCCGGCGCTGTGCGAGGCCGCGTGCAACCTGGGCTCGGTCGACGGCCAGCCCACGACGATTCACGATAACGAGCGCGCGATCAGCGACCACGAATGGGCAAACGGTGGCCCGCGTCGCTTTGAACCGGCAGGGGAGGACGCGCCCTCGGTCGCCGTGGTTGGTTCCGGTCCTGCTGGTCTGGTGGCAGCATGGGAGCTCGCCCGTCGTGGCGCTCGCGTGACGGTGTTTGAGCGCGACGACCGCCCGGGCGGCCTGCTCATGTACGGCATTCCCAACATGAAACTCGAGAAGTCTGTGGTCGAGCGTCGCGTGGCGCTCATGCGCGAGCTGGGTATCGTCTTTGAGCTGGGCGCTGACGTTACGAACCCTGCAGTGGCGGCCAAGCTCAATGGCTTTGACGCCGTCGTGGTGGCTGCCGGCGCTCGTGCACCCCGCGGTCTTTCGGCTGCGAATGTGGATGCCCCGGGCGTGGTGTATGCCGTGGACTATCTGACGGCTTCGACCGTCTCGGTGCTCGATGGCGGTGAGCCTGCGGTGAACGCGCGCGGGCTGGACGTTGTGGTCATTGGCGGCGGCGATACCGGCAACGACTGCGTGGGTACCGCGGTGCGCCAGGGTGCGCGCAGCGTGCGTCAGTTTGAGTTCTTGCCGGCCGCGCCCGATAAGCGTGCGGCGAGCAACCCTTGGCCGCAGTGGCCCAACGTTAAGAAGACCGACTACGGTCAGCAGGAGGCTATCGCTGCCATGGGCGGTGAGATGCGTGCCTGGGGCGTGGATACGCTCGAGGTGCTGCTGGACAAGAAGGGCGCGGCAGCGGGCCTGCGCGTGGTCGACCTGGATTGGTCGGCCGGCAAGCCCGAACGCATTGCGGGCTCCGAGCACGAGGTGCCGGCGCAGCTGGTGCTCATCGCCTGCGGCTATACGGGTCCGGAACACAGCGTGTTCGAAGCTGTCGGCGTGCCTGTTGCCACGGCGGGCCGTCCGTTGCCCGTGATGGCTTCCGAGGACTCGCACCTTGCGGCCCGCGTGGATGGCGTTGCTGCGGATGCCGCGCCGGTGTATGTGGCCGGCGATGCTCGCAACGGCAGCTCGCTCGTGGTGAGCGCCATGGCCGATGCCCTCGCCTGCGTCGCCGAGGTTGCCGAGGCCCTGGCGCTGTAAGACAGTCATTCAAGAGCGTCCCCAACGACTAGTCATTGGGGACGCTCTTGACGTTTGACTGCTCATTTGCTGACGTGCGGGCTCGCGGCGCCTTGCTCTTTTCGTGATGGCTGCGGCTGGCAAGCTCAAAAGCTCTGTTTATTTGCCTATTTTTAACTGGTGTTTTGCTTTGGTATAACGTATCGGTCAAGCGTTCCGTCAAGTATTCGGTCAGCATCTGGTTTGCAACCCGATGCTCATTTCGCCCGCGCTGGCGGCGACCACCGGCTCTCCTCGTAAGCTCAAATTGAGGTTCATCAGTTTGAGGAGGATGTCATGGCTGATCATGTTTTGGACCGGGGACGTCTGACCGAGGCCGTCGGTGACGATATTGCCGACATGGCCCAGTTTTGGATGCTGCGCAAGTTTCAGTTTTTGGAGTCGGCGCGCACGCAGTTCGAAGTGATAGTCGATCCATGGCTCAGCTATTGCGAGGAGCCTTCGCAAAACGAAATCATGGCCTATAACATGGCATTTACCGATTGGCTGCTGTTCGAGCGTCCCCATTACCGTGGTAAGACGCTGCTGGAGCTGTATGTGGACGAGCCGCCGGCGTCGCTTTCGCCTGCTTCGCTCAGGCGGCTCGAGCAGGTGCGCGACACGCAGTATTTCTCGCGCTTTGGCATTTTGGACAAGGATCCTGCGACTGGTATGGTCGCGCTGCGTGACACACGCACCGACCGTCGTTTTGATATCTACGACCCACATATCGTGCAAAAAGAGCACTGGCGCGATGGTGCGATTGCGGTGCGCATCGCGTGCGTTGACGATATTTGGCTGACGGCGGGGCAGCTCTATCTCTACGACATTGCGCGCCTGAGCGATACAGCGGTCGACGGGCCTGGTGCCGTTCATCCGGAAGACCTAGAAGATGGCTTCGATACCTCGTGTATCAGCTTCTTTTTGAGACTGGTCCGCGACACCATGGGTGCCCAGGGGCGCTACGTAAAGTCCCTCAACATCTACGAACAGGAATGGGAGTAGGGGATGGGCAGCTGTCGCCTGCCTTGCCTTCCGCCTTTATATCTCGATCAGTAACGTCTAGAGACCATTTGGACCCGTAGTTGTTACAGATCGAGATGAACAATGCAGACTCGACTGAATGTCTCGATCTGTAACAACAAGGGGCCGTTTGGCCATCTAACTGTTACAGATCAAGACGGAAGGTTGGCGCCTGCCGAAAGATCTCGATCTGTAACAACTAGAGGCTCAAAGACTGTCTTCCTGTTACAGATCAAGACATTTGTCAGCGGCGGCAACAGCGGCGATGGCCCATTTCTCCGATGTGGTGGTGATGGAAGTGTCTAATACCGTTCTCAAACACAAGCAGGCGACGCGTAACACCTTGGCGCGGAATAGGATGCTTGCCAGGCTCACGGAGGCGGCTGAACAAGGCGTGCTGCTTGTGACGCACGACAATGCCGAGCTCATGTGGCTGCGGCGCCATGTGGGTGCAGACGATATTGCGGAGCCCGAATCGCACCTATTCTGTTTTCAGCATGAATGGGATGCATTGACGCCGCCGGAGCGGGCGCGGTTGACCATCAAGGGGCTTGCCGAGTTTCACCCCGATTGGGCGTTTTGGGGATATGACGCCGCGCTGATATGGGGTCTGGAGGTGCCGAATGATCTGCTTGGGCCGCGTTGCTTGGTCAAGACAGGTTGTTCGGTGGCGTTGAGTACGGGATGTAGGCTGCTGCGTCCGCAGACGGCGGGTGCGCTTGAGCGCGTCGATGGCGTGCGAGTGACGCCGTTTTGGCGCACGGTGGAGGATTGTCTACTGCGTGCGCCGTTTTCGTATGGTCTGGCGATCGCCGATTCTGCATTGCGGGCGAAGGGCATGTCGCGCGACGACCTCTGCGAACGGCTCCAGGCCGATTGCGAGGGCAGGCGAGGGTATCGCAGAGCTCAGGTGATTGCGTCGCATGCGGACGGGCTGTCCGAAAACGGTGGCGAGTCTCGGTTCCGAGCGTTCTTTATTGCATACGGTTTTCCGGTTCCGGAGTTACAGGTGGAGTTTCGCGATCCGCTCGATTCGAGCCAGGTGTTTCGGGTCGATTATTTCTGGAGGCTCGAGGACGGGACGTGCGTGATTGGCGAGCTCGACGGAAAGGGGAAGTATACCTTGCAGAGCGGCGAGGGTCGGGAGTCGGTCGACCCGTTCGTGGCAGAGCGTCAGCGGGAATCTCATCTGACAATGCTCGGGCACAAGGTGCTTCGGTTCACGTTTGATGAACTCAAGAACCCGGGAAAGCTGGTTGAAAAGATGAGACTAGCGGGTATTTCGCAGCGGGCCGATTTGGCTGAGGGATGGAAGCGTCAGTGGTATGGGCACTGAAGTGGACTGTCTCAATCTGTAACATTTAGAGGCCGAAAACCTGTCTACCTGTTACAGATCTAGACGTTTGACGACGGGGCTGGAGAATGTCTCGATCTGTAACATCTAACGGCCAAAAATCGGTCTAACTGTTACAGATTGAGACAAAGGCTGGAGGCACGACCGAAAATCTCGATCTGTAACATTTGGAAGGTTAAAGACGGTCTATCTGTTACAGATCAAGACGTTTTGCTGGAACGACTGAAGCATCGTTGCACTGGTCTGTTCATCCTCACGTCCTTCTCTTCCTCCCGTTAGCCGATATGTCCGCAGCAACCCTGTCGCGCTGGGTGATAATGGACAAATGTTCAAGTTAATCGTGAGGGAGGAGCTCGATATGGCGTCTGCCGATCGTTCCACGTTGTTTATCAATGCGACCGTCCTGGATGGTTCGGAACATATGGAGCCGCAGCCCGACATGGCCGTGGCCGTTGAGCGCGGTCTCATCACGTGGATGGGGCCGAGCGCTGTGGCGCAGGCGCCTGCAGGTGCCGAGGTCATCGACCTGGCGGGTGCGTATCTCATGCCGGGCCTCATCAATATGCATGTGCATCTGTGCGGCTCTGGCAAGCCGGTTTCGGCGGGCGATGCGGGTGCGCTGATGAAGAAGCTCGATAATCCCGTGGGCCGTGCCATTGTCCGCCACATTCTTAAGGGCAGCGCACAGCAGCAGCTGGCAAGCGGCGTGACCACGGTGCGCGGCGCGGGCGACCCGCTGTTTGCCGATCTTGCCGTGCGCGATGCTATCGATGCCGGCAAGTATCAGGGTCCTCGTCTGGTGGCGCCAGGAACGGGCATCACGGTGCCGGGCGGCCATGGTGCTGGCTTGTTCGCCCAGGTGGCTAACAGTCCCGCCGAGGCAGCCGAACAGGTGCGCGACCTGTATGCGCGCGGTGCCGACGTCATTAAGCTGTTCGTAACGGGCGGCGTGTTCGACGCGACCGAGGTGGGCGAGCCGGGCGTGCTGCGTATGCCGGTGGAGGTTGCCGCGGCGGCGTGCAAGGCGGCGCACGAGGTTGGCCTTCCGGTCATGGCCCATGTCGAGAGCACCGAAGGTGTGAAGGCCGCGCTTGAGGCCGGCGTTGACACGATTGAACACGGCGCTCCGTTGACGCCCGAGATCCTGGAACTGTACCGCGGCGCCGCGGGCACGCAGCTTGAGGGGCGTGCGCCCAGCGTGACCTGCACCATCAGCCCGGCGCTGCCGTTTGTATTGCTCGACCCGGAAAAGACCCATTCGACCGATACGCAAAAGAAGAACGGCGACATCGTGTGCTCGGGCATCATCGAGAGCGCCCGTGCCGCACTGGAAGCTGGCGTTAAGGTAGGCCTTGGCACAGATTCGAGCTGCCCGTTCGTGACGCAGTACGACATGTGGCGCGAGGTGGCCTACTTTGCCAAGTATGTCGGCGTGAGCAACGCCTTCGCGCTGCATACGGCTACGCAAGTCAATGCCGAGCTGCTGGGGCTGGGCGGCGAGACCGGCACAATCGAGTGCGGTAAGGCCGCCGATATCTTGGTGACGCGCAAGAACCCGCTCGATGACCTGTGCGCGCTGCGTGAGCCGATACACGTGATGTGTCGCGGTGATCTGGTGCGCAAACTCAAGGTGAAGCGTATTCCCGAGGTTGATAACGAGCTCGACACGATTATGGCCATGCCGTCCGAGGCGCTGGCCGAGGAGCTCGCCCGCGACGGCGTGGCGTAAGCGCGCGATATGGCGATGCGACAAAGGGACAATCCTTTTGTCATAATCAGAAAAAGCCGAGGTCCCAGTGCGAGGCCTCGGCTTTTATTTTGTCCCATGGTATGGCGGCTATGAGCGCGTCTCCATCTTGGCGTGGCACTTGGGACAGGTGACGCGGATCTTGCCCTTGCCCTTGGGGACGGAGAGCATCTGGCCGCAGTTAGGGCACTTGAGGTATGCCGTGGTCTTGCGACCCTTCCACATCTTCTTGGCCGTGCGCTTGGCACGCTCAAAGTCTTCCTTGCTGGTGCCGGCCGCGCGCGAGGTGCTGGCCGCTGCGGCCCCGCCGCCCAAGCTGGCGACGAACTTGCCCAAGCCGGGGACCTTAGCCGAGCCGGCGACAAAGGCGTCGTTCTCCCTGCGACGTGCATCGATGTTTTTGGACAGGCCGCGCAGCACGCCGATCACGATGACAGCGATGGCGATCCAGCTGAGCCACTGGATGCGGGCTATCGATCCGACCATCGCGATGACGATGCCGACAAAACCCATTACGATGGTGAGTTCATCGGCGCCATTGCGACCCTTCATAAAGTCATTCATGCAAATTGCCTTTCGTTCGATATACTGCACGCCTTTATACCCCTTTTGGTGCAAGGGGACAGGTACGTTTGCACCAATTACTTGGCGAGCTTGTCGACGACGCGCTCTATCTCGGCGAGCTTGGCGGCCTTGAGTTCCTCGTCGCCCGATTCGATGGCCGAGGCGACGCAGCCCTCGATGTGAGCCTTGAGCACATCGGCGTTGATGCGGGCGATGAGCGCCTGCGTGGCCATGAGCTGCGTGGAAATATCGACGCAGTAGCGGTCCTCCTCGACCATCCGCAGGATGCCGTCGATCTGACCACGTGCCGTTTTGAGCATGCGGGTCACCGATTTATGGTCTGCCATCATGGCGGGTCCTCGTTTCTGGTCAATCCTTCAAATACCTCGCCCTCAGTTGCGGTGAAATAGTTCTTGATGGGGGCTTGGAGCGCTAAAACAGGAACTATTTCACCGCAACTTCTGAAGGGCTGGTTGAGCGGTGGTTGCTGGGCGGCTATGTCGGCCGACAGCGGTGCCTGCTGGTGCGGTGGCAGCTAGGCTGCGGTCACGGACAGGGCGTGGAACTTCTCGCCGGCGCCCTCGACGGCGGCAGTGAGCTGCTCAGCGGTCACGGTGTCGGCGCACTCCACCTGCACGGTCTGAGTCTCGTGATCGGCATCGGCGTCGGTCACGCCGGCAACGTTGAGCAGTGCCGTCTCGACGGTGGCGTCGCAGTGACCGCACATAAGGCCGGAAGTCTTAATCGTGTAACGCATGGATATTCCTCTCTGTTGTGTCGGCTTTCCCAGGTGCCCGGCCTTGACCTTCAAACCGTCGCTCGCGTACCAAAGTACGCGTCGCTCCTCTTTCAGGTCAATCTCGGGCACCTGGAAAACCCGTTCTAAATGGACGTAATGGTGAGCCTATTTTGCCACTTTCGGCTTAAAGGTTCGCAGGCGCAGCGCATTGCTTACGACACACACGCTCGACAGGCTCATGGCCGCGGCGCCAAACATCGGCGAGAGTTGCCATCCCGTGAGCGGGAAGAACACGCCCGCGGCGAGCGGAATGCCGATGCCGTTGTAGAACAGCGCCCAGAACAAGTCCTGCTTGATGTTGCGAATCGTGGCGCGCGAAAGCTCGATGGCGCGGGCGACGTCCATGAGGTCGCTGCGCATGAGCACCACATCTGCCCCTTCTTTGGCGATATCGGCGCCGGTGCCGATCGCAAGGCCCACGTCGGCGCGCGCCAGGGCGGGGGAGTCGTTGATGCCGTCGCCCACCATGGCGACCATGCTGCCCGCATTCTGCAGCTCGCGCACGTGGCGCTCCTTGTCGGCGGGGAGGACGTCGGCGATGACCTGCTTGCTGTTCAGTCCCACGCGGCGGGCGATTGCTTCGGCCGTCACGCGGTTGTCGCCGGTGAGCATGTGCACGTCGACGCCGAGCTTGCGGAGCGCGGCGATGGCCTCGGCGCTCGTCTCTTTGACCTCGTCGGCCACGGCAATGGTGCCGGCAAGCTCGCCGTTCTTGGCAAAGAACAGCGGCGTCTTGCCTTCGGCGGCAAATTGCTCGGCAAGACCCGCGGGCACGGTAACGCCCAACTCGTTCATCAGGCGCACGTTACCAGCGGCAATGGCGTTTTGCCCTTCGCGCGCCGTAACGCCTCGTCCGGGCACGGCGGCAAAGTCCTCGACCATGCGCGCGACGATCCCGCGCGTCTCGCACTCGGCCATAATCGCCTCGGCCAGCGGGTGCTCGCTTGAGCGCTCCAACGCGGCGGCCAGCTTGAGCAGCGCCTTTTCGCTCATGGCGGGCGAGCCGTCGGCGCGCGTGGCTACCACGATATCGGTCACGGCGGGCTTGCCGCGGGTGACCGTGCCCGTCTTATCGAGCACCACGGTGCCCACGCTGCGCAGGTTCTCCAGCGCCTCGGCGCTCTTAAACAGAATGCCCATCTCGGCGCCCTTGCCGGTGCCCACCATAATGGCGACGGGCGTGGCCAGGCCCAGCGCGCACGGACAGCTGATCACCAGCACAGCGACGGCGGAGGTGAGCGCTTCGTTCACGCTACCGGTCAGTGCCATCCACACCACGAAGGTCACGGCCGAGATCGCAAACACCACGGGCACGAAGACGCCGGCGACCTTGTCGGCCAGGCGGGCGATGGGCGCCTTGGTGGCGTTGGCGTCCTCGACGAGCTGGATGATCTTGGCAAGCGACGTGTCGGCGCCCACGCGTGTGGCACGGAAGGTAAACGATCCGGTGCGGTTGACCGTGGCGGCGTTGACGGTGTCGCCGGCGGTCTTTTCCACGGGGATGGACTCGCCGGTGAGCGCGCTCTCGTCCACGGCCGAGCTGCCCTCGAGCACCACGCCATCGACGGGGATGGACTCGCCGGGGCTCACGCGCAAGACCTGACCGGGAAGGATGCTGTCGACGTCGACGGCGGTCTCGCTGCCGTCCTCTGCCACGACGGTCGCGGTCTTGGGCGCCAGGTCGATCAGCGCCTCGATGGCGCCGCCGGTTTTGGACTTGCTGCGCGTCTCGAGGTATTTGCCCACGGTGACGAGCGACAGAATCGTGCCGGCGCTCTCAAAATACAGGTTGTCCATGCTCGTCATCATGGCCTCGTGGACCTGACCCACGGCTAGCTGGTCGGCCATGATGAACATGGCGTAGAGCGACCAGGCGACGGAGGCGGTGGCGCCCACGGCAATAAGGGCGTCCATGGTGGGCGCGCCATGCGCGAGCGATTTAAACCCGTTGATAAAGTATGCGTCGTTGACATAGACGATGGGGATGAGCAGGAGGAGCTCGGTGAGGGCGAGCGTCATGCTGTGGGTATGGTCGGTGAAAATGCCGGGCAGCGGCCAACCAAGCATGTGTCCCATGCCTATGTAGAACAGCGGGACGAGGAAAACGATCGAGACGATGAGGCGGGTGCGCATGGCAGAGGCGGTGGCCTCCAGCTTTTTGGTCGGCGACTCCATATGGGCGGCGCCGGACCTAGCTTGTGCGCCGTCGCTTGAGCCGGCGGAACCGGCGCCCGCATCGACGGGCGAGGCCGAGTAGCCGGCACGGTCGACGGCGGTGCAGATATCGTCGGGGGAGACCTGCGCGGGGTCATAGTCCACCATCATGGAACCGGCGAGCAGGTTGACCGCGACGCTTTGGACGCCGTCGAGCTTGCTCACGGCGCGGTCCACATGCGCCTGGCAGGCGGCGCATGTCATGCCGCCCACGTCGAACTTATCTTGAGCCATGGCTTCTCCTTTCTGTGGCTCGGTGGCGTGAATGTTAACCTGTCGATACTATACACCCATACCCCCTGGGGGTGTCCAGTAATAGTTTGAATGTATGACTTTTCATTACAGATGAGGGTGGCTGCTCAATCGGTGGCCGTCTCTGCCAAACATCTCAATCTGTAACGTCTGGACCGGTTTTTGAACCATAGCTGTTACAGATTTAGACAAATATTTCAGCCGAAAACTAACGTCTCGATCTGTAACAACTAGACCCCGTTTTACCGAGTAGATGTTACAGGTCGAGACAAACCATCCAGGCCAATCCGAACATCTTGATCTGTAACATCTAGACCAGTTTTTGAGTTCTAACTGTTACAGATTAAGACGATTGCCGGGGAGGGGCCCGCCGCGGCAAGACGCCCGTCGCCTAGATACAGAACCCGGGAATCACGCAGGTTCGTTTGTTTGGCTTGTCCGCAGGCGTTGCGTACGTAAAGGCGTCGCCGTCGTGGCCCACACGGTTTATGTAGAGCGTGCCTTCGGTCTCCGATGAGTCGGGGCTCACCGTGCACTCCCACCAGCAGGTGTCCTTGCCCTTCCACTGGCGAACCAACGTCTCGTTCGTGGTATACGGACTTACCTTGAGCTCGCGGAAGAGCTGATACTCCTTGCCCTCGCCGTTATAGATGTCGGCCAGGTAGTGAAAGCCCTCGGTAAACGACTCGGGCGGCTGCACTCCGCACAGCTCGACCATGGCGGGCAGCCAAAGAGTTGCGGGCAGCTCGCTCAGGCACGATGCGCTTCTGGCGGCGCCAACGTTATTCGAGATCTTTTTGACAGATTTGATGAGTGCGCGCAGCTCGTTGGGCAGCAGCTTAAGGCCGTCGCTATCGAGCCATTCCCGCAGCTCGCAATCTGCCCAGCCGGCGCTCGCCGGTTGGGCCGCGGCATCGCGCTCGGCAATACCCGCGTCGAACATAAACGTCAGCCCGGCCTTGCCCGTACCGTCTAGAAGCTGGTCGTGGCGGATGCCCACGAGCTGCGCGCCGACGTGCAGCCCATTGGTGAGCTTCACGCGCTTAGTGCATGGATAGGGGATATCCCCGTTGTCATCGAGCAGATGATAGCGCTTGGCAATCTCGCGTGCCTCGCTACGGGTCTCGGCGGCCTTAATCTTGAGCGAAATCTCCTGCAGCTGATCCCAGGTGTAGTCGTCAAGTGAACCGCGGATGCCGTCCAGGTAGTCGGGGATACCAAAGCCATGGGTTGCCGCCCCGATAACGCCGAGCCCCGCAACGGCCGCGACAACGCCACCGATAATAAAGCGGCGGCGGGTCATGGCATCGTGCCGGGCCTGCTCCAAGATCTCTCGTGCGCGCTCGCCGGCGACGTCGACCTTAAGGTGCGTGCCAGAATCGATATCAATCGCGACCTCGTCTCCTGCGCCTTCGCGGCCCTCGGATTCGGCATCGGTGAGGAATGCCGAGAGCACCTCGAGCATCTGCTGTTCGGTGGGACGATCGCACTGCTCGACCGAGATGCCTTTCATGATGATTTGGACGAGCGTCTCGTCGTCACTGCATCGCGGCTCGAGCGGTGTCGGCTTGGTCTTGGTCTTTATGAGGTAGAACGAGCCGGTTGCCGCGGCGCCCGTCGACTCCACATCGAACGGCTTGCGACCGCTGTAGAGCTGGTACAGAATGCTCGAAAGCGCATAGACGTCGACCGCGGGCGAGCGGCGAAGGGCCGCGATGCCTTCGATATCCTGCGTGAGCATCTCGGGCGCGGCGTATGCGGGCGTGGCGAAGCGCCAGATGTCGGCACGCCGGGTGATCGTGTCATCGCCGAGGGCCATGGTCGCGGAGCCCATGTCGATGAGGCAGGGGTCAAAGGAGCAATCGGCAATCTGCTGCTCGAGCGTTCGGCTGGTGGTGCGGAACATGATATTGGCGGGCGACAGGTCGCGATGGACAACCGGATTTACGAGCCCCTGGGTCATCAGGAGTGCGCGAAGCACAGCGTTTCCAACGGCGGCCACCATCTGGGTGGTTAGCCCGCCCGAGGCATCGTGTGGAAGCAGGGGCAGCGCCTGTTTGAGCGAGGT
The DNA here is from genome assembly GCA_900540975.1 of uncultured Collinsella sp. Lineage (GTDB taxonomy): Bacteria > Actinomycetota > Coriobacteriia > Coriobacteriales > Coriobacteriaceae > Collinsella. The sequence goes on along the minus strand of UQHY01000025.1, from coordinate 15,309 downwards.
GCCCTCGACCCACTCCATGAGGATGAGCGGGTCGTCCTCGCACGATCCATAGCCATAGACGCGCGGAAATCCGCGCAGGTGTGAGACGGTGCACAGATGACGGTACTCTTCGAACAGCGCGGCGGTGTTGGCCAGATGCGCGGCCGATTGCTCGGCAGAGCGGTCGGGGGCTTGGCCGGAAAGGATGGCGTTGTCCTTGAGTAGCTTGACGGCAAAGACCTCGCCGCTCGTGTTGGTCGCGCGCAGCACGTGCCCGATGTTGCCGTTGTCGCGGTGGGTCGTCTGGAGAATAAGCGTCATAAACCGACGCTTGGCGTCGTCCTCGGCGCTGGGGTCGACCGCCACGGCGGTGTCGAACGTGTCAAGACGGATGAGTTTGTCGCCATAGGCGCTGTCGGTAGTATCCATGGCGTTCCTTTGTCTGGCATGGGTTGTCGCACGTGTGCGTGAACAGTGCGGTTATCGGTAAAGTACCATAATAGCCGCACTGCTCACGTATGCCGCTGAGTATTGTCGTTTACGACGTAGAAGGTAGCAGACGAAAGACGGGCGATGACCGTCTTTCGATCACCGCCCGCGCTAGTCCACAATAACGAGAAACGTTGTATAGAGACCCAAGTGAAGTCTGTCGCTGTTTTCGATTTCCACCGGGGGATAGACTTTGCCGGGCTCTCGTTGGTCGCGGGGCGGCTCGATTACGATATCGCCGTCGCCTGCGCCCGATTCGAGCACCGTGCCGTTGGTCGATCCAAGGCCCTGGGCGTACCAGTGCTCACCCTCAAGCCAAATGCGAAGATGTTCGCGCGATGCGTCGGCGCCCACATCGGTGATGCTGGGCGAGGTTTTGGGCAAAGAACCAATCACGGTGCCGCGCGGATCGCGTGTGAGGGGATGGATCTGCATGTCGACGCAGTTGTCGGCATGTGTCCTGAGCAGACCAAGGTTGGGGGCGACGGCGCGCGGCTGCTCCAGGCTGCCCATAAAGTCACGTCCGACGGTAGTTTCGGTGGTGCCAAAGTGCCCGCCCGTCTTGCTGTCGCAAAAGCGCTCGACGGTGGCCACGCCTTGAACGGGATCGGCAAGTGCGCCCGTCGCCACAAAGAGCATCAAGAAGAGCGTGCTTTTTTCGCGGGCGCTGTGGTCATCGGAGCTGTTGATACGCCCCAAGGCGTTGGCGTAGAGGCGGTCGTCGAGGTCATAATCGGCGAGAATCGACATCATGCCTTGGGCCGCCGGGCCGCTGTAATGCTCGGATATTTCCTGATAGGCGCGGTCGCCTCCGCCGAGCTTGTTGCTAATGGCGGCGGCAAGGTTAAGCGTGGAGACGGTAAGGTCATTGTAGATACCTGGCGCACACTGATCAGGCTCACGGTGGACGATGTAGCGAGTGAGGTACGAGCGGTTGGTAGAGCATTTGTCGAGCAGGGTACTGCCTGCATACGAATTGCCGTTAATGAGCATTCGCGCAATCTCGAGATGCTTGAGACCGCCGAACGATCGGATGTCGTTGTAGAGGACCGAGCACGGTGTTTCCGCCGCCATGGCAGCCTCCCCAGATAACTTTAATGACGTACTGCAAACATGATAGGAAATGGCTACGCTCAAAGCGTACCGACTCGAAAAATGTTGCGCAACGCTTTGCATAACTATTGAGACATTATAGGGCATATACGCCAAGTTGCAGGATGGCTGCAAACGACACATTTTGAGAGGTCGTGCCCTATGGAATGCCCTTATTGCGGTGCATTGTTGCCCGATGACGCTAGTTTTTGCTCTGAGTGTGGATCGCCTCTTGCCGCGCCCTCATCGACTGCGCCCGTTCCCGAAGATCCCTATACTACGCCCCAGACCGTGTCACAGAGCCCTGCCTTTTCTTGGCGCGACGGCGAGGCCGCTACGGCGGCAACGGTGGAGTTGCCTAAGGTGGATGCTGCCTCGAAAGCAGACGAGCAGCCGGTGGCGGCACCCGGCGCGTCTGAGCCCGCTGTGCCCGAATCCGATTCGGACGCCACGCGTGCAGTCGATCCCCTGTCAGACTTTGGCACTACGATCGAGGACGTGGAAACTGAGCCTGCCTGCCATGCCGATTTTGGTTCTACGCCGCTCAGTGAGGAAGAGCAGCTCGAGCAGGACCGCGAGAGCCTCAAGACGGCCAAGGCCGAGTACAAGCTAGCACGCAAGCGCCTGGGCAAGTCGTATGCGCCCGCCATCGCCGCCGGCGTTATTGTCGTTGCCGCCTTGTGCGCGGGAACCGGCTGGGTGGGCTACTCATATGGTTTGGCTCATCCGCAAAATACGGAGCAGATTCAAAAGCTCAAGAAGCAGCTTGAATCTTCCAAGGACGAACTCACAAAAACGCAAGACGAGCTCGATCAGACAAAGTCCGACCTTAAGGATGCTAAGGCGGAGCTCAAGACTGCAAGCAAGAACGGCGAGGACGCCAGCTCCGATGCCGAGGACTCCTCCACGACGGGCAATGCGACCTCGTCGACCACCACGACCTCTGGTAGCACGGCGAAGCTCAACATCGATAAGCCCACGAGCTTCGCCAACACCACGTGGCGCGGGGCACTTAAGGAGACGGGCAACTCTTGGGGCCATACTTGCTACGGCGCGAGCAAAAACGACCTTGTGATTGTGTTTAAGAGCATCAGCGATTCCGGCGAAGCGGTCGCAGACATCTCGGCCACGCTGCATGCCCACGATACCTACAACGCCGAAAAAACCGTCGCCCAATCCGATGGTGACGACTATCGCACCTACACGGACGTCACCGGTACGTTTGTTAGAAACAAGGGTTTTGAGTTCTCGCTTCCCGTCGAGGAAGAGGACTGCGACCTTACGGTTACGGGTGTTCCTAAAAAGAAGAACGGCAAGTACTACCTGAATACCACAGTCGAATCGGGAGACGGCGCCGTTACCATGGGAACGCGCATCACGGATTCCTTTGAGCTTTTGATTTCCTAGTCCCTCGTATTGTCAGCGTGCGATGCATGGGGACGGTGGCGGGCACGGCTTTATTGAGAGTTGCGCCCACCACCGCTTTTTGCAAATGGGCCTATTTGCTGACTTTGGTTTTACTGCCGGCTAAAGCATGCCGGCAGATGCGAGGACGAGTATGACCACGATTGCTACCAGGGCAACAATCACCATCGTGAGTGCCATCGAGCGTTGACGTTTGACGGCAAGGCGTGCGCGACGCATGGACTCGGCGCTGCGGACCGTCTCGGTGGATGGGGTTGGCCGAGGCGCGGGCTGCGCCTGTGCAGCCGTGCGGGTGGGGACGGCGGCATCCACCCGCACGGTAGCGCTGCCGCGATCCGCCACGGGCCGGTGCTTTCGCGGGGCACCCGTACGGGCGAAAGGCTCAAGGCGCGCCGCGAGTTCGTTTGCCGAAGGGCGTGCGTCTTGCGAGACTGCCAAACAAGCCATAATCGCGTTGACCAAGCCCTGCTCGCGGGGAGTTGCGGGCGTAAGGGGTTGCGGCTGCATGGTGCGCTTGAGGCGCGCGTGATCTCCAGAGCGTCTGAGCTCTGTCTCAAAGGGCGCGTGTCCGCAATAAAGCTCGTAGAGGATGCTTCCCAGCGCATAGATGTCGACGGCGGGATTGTCACGCGCACCGGGGTCGGCCTTAAACCGCTCCAGCATTTCGGGTGCCGCGTATGCCGGCGTGGCACCGCGAAAAGCGTTGACGTCGACGGTAAAGGAAAAGTCCGGTTTAACGAGCTTGGCACTGCCCATGTCGATGAGGCAGATGTCAAAATAGCCACTCAAGACCTGCTCGTCGAGCGGGATGCGATCGTGGCGCAGCATGATGTTGCGCATGGAGAGGTCACGGTGGACAAAGGGCGTGTCGAGCGATTGCGTGGACAAGATGATCTTGAGCACGCTCAGACCCAGCGCGGCGACGATATCACCGGGGCAGGTTTCAGCGCCATCACTCAGAGCTGGCCGTGCATCAAGAAGCGAGACACCGTCAACCCACTCCATGAGCAGCGCCGGGGTTCCGTCTGCCGTGTAGCCAAAACCATAGACATCGGGAAAACCCCTTAGGTTGGATACGACGGAGAGCGTGCGGTACTCCTCTTCCAAAGTTTCTCGGTTGAGCTGTTCTTGCTCGGGCTGGGCATCGGGGCGCGGCATCTTAAGCGCGAGCTCAAAAGCGCGATCGCCGCTCTGGACGCGGCGGACATAAGCGTTGCCGCCAAAGCCGCCCTTTTGCGGCGGAACGAGAAGCGTGCAAAAGCGACGCCGTGCCGCGACCTGCTCACGCTCGGAGAGCAGTGCTGGCGTATGAAACTTGACGAGTCGAACTTCTTCGTAGGATCCGGTCATGGCGCGCTTTCATCCTTTCTTCCATTAGCAGGATATGCGCTGACCGCTGCCTTCTGTTGCGCAACATCGACAAATCTGCCACTCGCCAATGTTGCGCAACAGAATCGCGCAAGACGGCGGTAGAAATAGGTCAATTAAAGTCGGCAATCAGGGGAACGATATGAGTTATTCATTTAGCGCGTCATATGGAATCACGCGGGAGCAGTGGAACCAGATGACCACGCAAGAGCAGGATGAGTTTGTTTGGGCCCAGCGCAGCAAAAGCCCGGCAGACTTGGAGCGGGAACGCGTTGAGGCGGCCATTCAGTCATATAAGAGCTCTCTGGCCGGAATAAAAGCCAAAGCGCTTTCTAACATTGAAGACACCGATGGTTCGGTCTCGGCATATTTTGATCGGTTGATCAATGCTCGTATCGAGGCTTTTTCCCAAGAGGCATTGGGCAATATGCCCAGCGGAATGCAAGCGGTAAACATGCGCTATGCCGAAACGGTTCGCGCTAAGATTCCGGCTCTGCTCGGGGAGATTAGCGCCCTGCTGCCCTCAACGGTTTCGGAAGCGCATAGAGAGCAGTTCGTTCAGCAGTCGCAAGCTCAACTCAAGGCTGTCCAGACTGCCGAGCGCCTTCGCGCCCAGCATGTCGCGGAAATTACGAATTATGTTGTTGGTCCTGGCGGCGGCGTGGACCTGAAGAAGGCGCTTCGCTACCTTACCGAATCAACGACCAAACAAGAGGAGGGGTCGCTCGAACAAGCGGCTCGCGCGTTTGAGACTTGGGCGGGACGTGTTACGCCGCTTATGCAGGACGAAGCGCTCGATATCCCCCTTCGAAACCGTATATCTGCAAAGTTTGAGAGCGTCCGAGCCGCTTTTGATGCACTTGGGCCTGATTCACGCATCGATGATCGCCTAGCGGCAATGAAGATGATGAACGATTTTGAGTACGTAGTAAAAAACGCTACGTATGAATCGGGCGAACGGCACCGAGTCTACGAAGAGTATCGTGCGCGCATCGAACGTGCCAACAACCGTTACGGAAAGAGCCTGCCGCTTAAACAATTGCACGAGATCGAAAATGTCTATGCTGCAAACGATGAAGCGGAGGCTGCCCTTGCCAATGCTATGAAGGACGATTATATCGAGCGTTCTATCAACGAGGTCATGGCTGCTCGCGGTATTAACGTTACTCGCTATGCCGTTATGGAGGGTTCGGGAAAGCCCTGGCGATTGATGTTTGACACCAAGCAGAACAAGGCCATTGCCCTTTTGCGCAGCACGAAAAGAGATCGACTCATCATCCGCGTTGTCGCAGCCAACCCCGAGGAGTTTTCTGAGGATCCTGATAATCCGACCATCATCAAGGACATGAAGCCGCAGGATCAAGCGACTGTCGAGAAGGTCTATAGGGACCAGATTGAGTTCTGTGACTTCTACAAACAGTTCGAAGAGGATCTTAAGGCCTACGGCGTAACCGTTCCGGCCGAGGGTGCAGGATTGACCACGCAGGCCGCGAATCCCGCTGCCGCCGTCGAGATTCACCCGCACGATTACGTGCCGCCTGCGCCTTCCGCAGATGCGGAGCGCCGCCTGCGCAACCGTCGCCAAGCAAGCCAGCTCAAGCAAAGAGAGATGAGGTAAATCATGACATGGGAATGCCCAGAATGCGGTTTTGATAATGATGACGAGCGCGATATGTGCGAGGAATGCGGTGCTCTGCGTCCCGCCGGCGTAGCACCTGCGCCGTCGACGCCTGCCGCTCCGGTGCAAGACTTCGCTGCACCTAGTGGTGAACGTCCAGCGCCCGCCGTCTATCCTGCGACTTCTTCGATGGGTGGTACACCACCGGTTCAACAGTCTGCGTCCCAGCAGGTGTATCAGTCTGTTCCCGTGCCCGCGCCGCAGCCGGCACCCGCGCCTATGCCTCAGCCGGCGCCCGTGCCACAACCGATGTCCACCCCACAACCGATGCCTGCGCCCGCGCAGCAGCCCACGGCCATGTCGATGCCGCAGCCTACCCCCATGCCCGTTCCGCAACCCGCTCCGGTTGCCGCGCCAATGCCGCAGCCCGCGCCGCAACCCATGGCGAATGCTGCAGCTACTCCTGCGGTTCCTGCGCTTACGCTTGCCGATCCAGCTATGGGTGAGCAGCTGCGTCTTACGGGTATGACCGTGCTTGGGCGCAACGCGTTTCCCAGTATGGCGTCGAATTTTGCAATATCTCGCCAGCATGCCAGCGTTCGCTTTGAACAGGGCGCGTGGTTGGTTGCCGACGAGGGTTCCAATAATGGAACGGCTCTTATGCGCGGCAGCCAGATTCTTTATTTGACTCCCGGCGTGCCTCAGCAGATTCATACCGATGACGTGTTGCTAATCCCGGCGACATCCGGGGAATTTGCCCAGCTGCGTTTGAGGGCTACCGTGGAGGAGCCTCCTGCGGTGCAGCCCACGCAGGCTCAGACGGCGGTCGCGCCGCAGCCTGCGACCGTTGCGCCCGCTACGGCATCTGCCGTGCCAGCCGCCAGTCCGTCTGCCGGCATTGAGGGCTGGTTTGTCGAGTGTCCCGAGTGCGGTCGTTTACACCTTGTTGCCGATGAGCGCGCAAAGGTTGGGGATGGCTGTGAAGAGTGTGGCTGTTCGCTCGCGCGCACGTCTGCCGTATATCGTACGCTCGACCCCGGTGAGGATTACTCGGATGTTCGTTAGCCAGATGCTCGCGCCTGTCGTTTCTCTGGGACCAGGCGAGCGCATCGCAATCTGGACTAGCGGCTGTTCTAAGCACTGCGCCGGATGCATCTCGCCCGAGCTTAGGATGCAGCTGCCCGAGCAGGATGTCGCTGTTGATGAGATTGCGCAGATGTTGCTCGGTGCGGCGCGCGAACATGGCGTGCATCGACTGACGGTTTCGGGTGGAGATCCACTCGAGCAGGCATCGGAGCTCGTAAAGCTGCTGGCGACAATCCGCTGTGCCTACGACGACATTCTCGTTTACACCGGATTCACGTTTGAAGAGCTGCCGCAAGTGATCGGTGCGGATACGTGGGAGACGCTTAAGTCCCTTATCGATGTGCTGATCGACGGTCCGTACGTAGACGAGCTCAACGTGCCCGATTGTGCGCTGCGCGGCTCGACTAACCAGCGCGTGATCTATCTGAGCGACCGTCCGCACGATGACTACGACCAGTATCTCCAGCAGCCTCGTCAGCTTCAGAACTTTGTTCAGGACGGCACTGTTAACACCGTCGGCATTGCTAACCGCTACCACCACGAATTTCCTGCCAAGGAGGTATAACACATGGCAACTGATTTCGAGCGCCAATCCTGGCAGCGCGAGATGCTCAACTTTAAAGGGGTGAAGAGCCTCTTTATCCTTGAAGGCAACGTGAACGACAAGTATCCCGATGTGGTCGACGGCGGCCTTCAGTTCTCGGAGCTCGCCGAGGTCGTGCGCGGCCTTTTTGAAGACGCCAATGGCTCAGTTGAGTACAACGTGGCATATTTCGATCCCATCCAGCTGTTTTCGAGCAGCATGGGCAACGTCGATTGCAAGCGCCTGGTGTCGCTGGCTCATGACGAGGCTTCCAAGAACGACGACCGCATGATGGAGGCGAACGCCTGCATCGCCGATGGCCGCCAAGCATATGCCACCGAGCAGTCGAGCCTGCCATCATATGGCGAGGTTATCCGCTCAATGTTGCGCCTTAAATACAACGACAATCCCGATGGCGGCACCGAGGCTAAGCCGCTTTGCGTGATCGTCAACATGGCGTCGCGCCTGCTTGCCTCCTCGACCGGCCTTATGCCCGACGAGACGCAGTTCTTCCTTAACCTGTACCTTGGTGCCAGCAAGGCTCGTCTCATTAACCGTACGGCCGTCAATACGCTCATTCTGGTAACGGATAACGTGCGCAACCTGCCCGTGTGGTTTATCGAGGAGAACCCCTTCTTGCGCACCATCACGCTGCCGCATCCCGACCGCGACATGCGCGAAGCCTATATTCAGAGCAAGTTTGGCTTTGGTGAGGCGCTGTCCGATTCCGATGACCGCGCGGTGCGTCGCTTTATCGATACCACCGACGGCATGAGCGTTAAGGAGCTCGAGGGCCTGCAGCGCATGTATCAGCGCGATATGCAAAACCCCGATGCTTCAATTGAGGCCATCCTTCCCAAGCTCGTCGACGTGTATAAGTACGGCTTTCGCGAGAACAAATGGCAGCAGATGTTCGAGAAGCTCGAAGAGGATCCCGAGGCAAAGATCAAGCGCCGCGTGAAGGGTCAGGACGAGGCCGTTGAGAAGGCCGTCACCGTGCTCAAGCGCTCCGTTATGGGCCTTTCGGGTGCCACCCATTCGTCTGGTTCCAAGCCCAAAGGCGTCCTGTTTTTGAGCGGTCCCACCGGTACCGGTAAGACCGAGATTGTTAAGGCCATTACGGAGCTCCTCTTTGGCGATGAGCGCAGCATGCTGCGTTTTGATATGTCCGAGTACGGCGCCGAGAACTCCGATCAAAAGCTCTTTGGCGCTCCTCCGGGATACGTGGGCTATGCCGAGGGCGGTCAGCTTACCAATGCGGTCAAGGCCAATCCGTTCTCGGTGGTTCTTTTCGACGAGATCGAGAAGGCCGCGCCGAGCATTATGGACAAGTTCCTGCAGATCCTCGAAGATGGACGCCTGACCGATGGCCAGGGCAATACCGTGTACTTCTCTGAGACGGTCATCTTCTTTACGAGCAACATCGGCTTTTCCAAGATTGAAATCGATGCACAGGGCAACGAAGTTCGTAATACCATTGCGCCCAACACGCCCTATGACGAGATTTGCGAGCGCGTGCGCACCGAGATGGATCGCGAGTTTAAGCCCGAGTTCTTGGGTCGTATCGGCGACAACGTGGTGATCTTCAACTTTATCGACGATGCCGTGGCGCTTCAGATCCTCAATTCCAAGATCGATGCCGTTAACCGCAACGTGCATAAGGCACAGCCCGATATTACGGTTGAGGCGACCGATGCCGCCCGCGAGCTGCTGCACTCCATTGCCATGACGGACGCCGTCAAGGCCAAGGGCGGCCGCGGCATTGGCAACCTGGTAGAGAGCGGTTACCTTAACGGGCTTTCCGATTTTCTGTTTGAGCACCGCGCCGAGTGGCGCGGTCACCCCGGCATGGTGGCACGCGCCGTGCCACAGGGCGAGGGCGACGATGCACATATCGCATTTGAGCTCGTGCCCGGATCGATGGGAGGCGATTGGCGATGACGAAGTTTATCGCTGCAGCAAAAACCCAAGCGGGAACCAATCACCCCGTCAACGAGGACCGTTTGCTTCTTGACGGTAACGTCCTTTGCTATGGCCTGGTAGGCGATTGCGAGCGCGAGATGGGCTGCATGGCAGTCTTTGACGGCGTGAGCGAAGGCGGGCACGGAGCAGCCGCCTCGACGCTCGCTGCGCAGGCGTTTGCACAGGCGACTCAGGTTTTTGAAGACGATTCGATTGATGTCCTGCAGGATCGTTTGCGTATGGCGGGCGAGCGCGCTGAGAACGATGTCGAGTCCTATGCGGCCCGTTATGGCCTGCCCGTTGCTGCGTCTACGGTTGCCGGGCTTATGGTGGCGCATGATGGGTCTGCCGCAATCTTTAATGCTGGCGATTCGCGTGTGTATCGCTTGCGCGATGGCGTGCTTGCGGTGTTGAGCTACGACCATACGCCCGAATCCCGCCTGGGCGGCGTTGGGTTTGAGTACAGCGATGAATCGGTCTCGCATTGCATTGAGCTGGCGGTCGGTCTTAATCAGGGCGGACGAAACCTGGAGATCAATACGACCACGTTGTTTCCGGGCGATCGCTACTTAATCTGCTCTGACGGCATCGATGGGGAGATTGACCTTGCGCGCCTGCAGCAGATGCTTGCGAGCGATTCGACCTGTGCGCAGCTGTGCGAGGAGCTGTATGCCGAGGCCCGCATGAGCGGTTCGACGGATGACGCGACGCTGATCGTGATTGAGATAGGGGAATAAAGATGTCTGATGAGACGATAACGGTACACCGAGATGGCGGCGCCGGCAACGGTGAAACCGTGACGGTCCACCGTGGGGGCGTACCTGTAAACGGCGAAACGGTCACCGTGTATCACGGCAATCAGGCTCCTGTACCGGGCGAGACCGTGACGGTGCGCCGAGGCACTGCTCCGGTGTCCGGCGAAACGGTGACCATTCGCCGCGGCGACGCCCCGTCGGCAGGTGAGACGGTAACGGTGGGTCGCTCGGTTCCTAGAGCAAACGGCGAGACGGTGACGGTAAGTCATCCGGTTTCTGCGACTGGCGGCGAGACCGTTACGGTTGCAAGGCCGATGGCTGCTCCCGCTGGCGGCGAGACGGTCACGGTTTCCCGGCCGATGACGTCCGTGGCGGGCGAGACCGTAACGGTGCCGCGATCTGCCGCTTCTGGCGGTCAAACGATAACGGTCCCACGCGGTGCGGTGGTAAATCCCAATGGCGAAACGGTGACCGTTTCTCGTGGGGACGTTCGCGCCGCTTCCTCCGTGCCCGTATCCCCTTTCGTTCCGGAAGATGTGACGATTACCTCACGTGACGGCCAGCAGTTTATTGTTCACTTGGGTCAAGTTGTCGGTCATGGTGGTCAGTCCACGGTCTTTGCTGCCGAGCGGGTGGATGACGGCCTCGCATGTGTTGCCAAGGTGTTTCAGCCTCTTATAGAAAAAATGCTCACGGAATACGAGAAGACTGTGCATGCCGTCATGAGCCTCAATGGTCGTCCCGTGTCAGAAACGCATTTGCTGCCTATTTTTGCCTATTTGCACCAGGGCTTGAGCGCGACCGTAGTAGGGGCCCCCGCTCCTCAGCTTTGGGATATTGCCGTCACTCCCAAGGCTACCTGTCTTAGTGACCGTCCCCGTAGCAAGCATATGGTTAAAAGTCGCGTGATTCCGGAGCTGAGCCAAGCGATTAACCTACTACACACCGAGTTTGGCATCGTCCATCGTGATGTGAAACCGTCGAATGTCTACCTGTACGATAAACAAATCGCACTTGGTGACTATGGGTCCGCTCGCTCTCTTTCCGGAATTGATAATCGTACGACTAATACCGAGACGCGATCAAACGGGTATACGCCTGGTCACGGCAGAATGGTCGATCCTCGCAACGATTGGTATTCGTTTGGCTATACCATTTGGACTCTTTATGAGGGCAATGTCCATCCACTCCAAGACCTTGTGGACCACGACATGTTTTTCGAGTTTCAGGAAGCGGGTCAACCTGCTGAGTTCACCCACCCTGATGACGCTACCTTGGGTAATTTGCTTCAAGGCCTTACGTTTGAGCTTGCAAACAAGCGCTTCGGATACGAAGAAATTAAAGACTGGATCGCTGACCCCGATCACTTCTATCGTCAGCTGCCCACCTTCGATTTCAAGAGCGGCCATGCGCCGTATGAATTTGTCGGCAGGCTTTATACCGATCCTGTGTCGCTCGCTCGCGGGCTCGCGTCTCATTGGGACGAGGCAAAACAACGCATGCAGCAGTGGCAGCTCGAGCGCCAGATGCGTAAATGGAACGAAAATGACCTTGAGACAAAGATCCATGAGATCACCGAGGCGAAAGCGAAGGGCGGAGAAAAACCGAATTACGATTTCAATCTTGCTTGCGTGATCTACGAAATGTCGGGCGGCAAGATCATTTCGTGGCGCGGCGAAGATGTTTCGCTGGGCACTGGCAAAAACGATCTTCCGGCACGCATCGCCACCATGACCGATACCGATATCGATCGCTATGCGGTGAAGTCGGGACTTGATGGCACTGCGTCCATGGGTGTGCTTCCGTCGGGCTTTCTTTCCTACGTTCTCTCCCGTCAGGGCGAGCATGATGAGGCGGTTGCGAATATTGCCAGGAATATCAAGGCAATCGAGGACCTCGCTGCTTCTTCAAACGATCCACATTTTGCTGCCTGCCTATTGAAGGGCTTCCTTACGTTCGACGAGTTGGAAACTCATGCTGCGGCCCAGCAAGAGATCAAGAGACTCATTGGGAACCCCCGGGCATTTTTTGCCACTTGCTCAACGTCTCGTGCTGTCGATGAGTTCTTCCTACTCTTTGCAGGAGACGTTTCCATGGACGCTATTATCAAGGCACGCGGTGACGCCCAGAGTGGCGGGTCAATTGACGTTGATGTCGTACTCGATTTCATGGACCGTGTCGCCGACAACAAGGCTCCCGTGCGAGCGTTCTATCGTAAATACGGCAATATGGCAGGCTGGATTTGGCTTTCCGAGCACACCGCCCTTTACGAGGCGCTTCCGGGCTCTGCCGGAGAATCCGCAATCGTCAATCTTCGCGGCCTACCTCCTTCGGCGCAAGCATCGGTTGCTTCGCTCATGCAAGCGGGGTCCAATATCCGAATCGAAGGCAGCAAGCTTCGCGCTGACATGGAGGCGACACCTGTTCCCTATGTGAATGGCTGGCAGACGAGGGACGTTCTTCTTACTCGACCGCTTACGTTGAATGCTCTTTTCTGTGCCGAGGCACGAGGAGAGGCAGTACCACGCGGATATGTGGCAGAACTGCTTGCAGGCGGTGCGGACGAACATCTACTTGATAGCATCGGAATCAGGCTTTTAGCTCATGCGAACCTGATGTCTTCCGCCAGTTATTCTCAATTCCTTGAGGACGAGCGAAACGAGGCGGATGGCGCGCTCGAAGGTGCTATCCGGCAGGATACGCAGGACTACGATGTGACTGAAGGCATTGCCGATGCCACGGCGCGTATTGAGGCCGTGAAGAAAGAGCAAGGCGGGGTGCTGCGCTGGACGTGCATTGTGGCGGTTGTCTACTTTGTTGTTATCCTATGCGCTCGCGGTTCCTTTGGACAGTTCATCGTTATGTGTGGCTCCTTCGCCCCGCTCGCAGTGCTGTTTTTGGTTGCGGCGTTTGTCGGTATCTTCGGCTTCTTGGCATTGAATCTGCTTCGTTCCTTTTCCGCGGTTGACCGCGTCCAGTCACTCGACAGCGATCTGGCGGCTAACGCCGATCTTCTTGAAAGTCGTCTGATTCAGTTGGTCGACTTTGATAGCCGCGCAGGCGCTACAGCGGAAAAGCTTTCGATGGTGGGCGTTGACGAGGATCTTCCGATGGCACAGGGGGCCGATTTTTCGTTTGGCTCCGAAGACAAGGCTTTCTACGCCGATCCTGAAGTTATGGATAGACTTGGCAGGTTGGCAATTCGCCTGTTGTTTATCACGGCGGCCGTGATTAGCGCGTCCGGGTTTATGGGCACGGTGTTTATTGACGGCGATACCGTGGCCAAGTGCGAGGTTTTGCTCGCCATTCTTGTTGATTGCTTCGCTTGCATTGCCGCATGGGGCGACAACGAACATCCCAGCAGCGCCTCTACGATTAAGAGCTGGTCGTATCTCTGGTTGATTCCCGCAATCATTGCGTTCCTGCTTTGGGGTGTAGTGTCTCTTCTTCAGTCGGCAGGCGCAATCATTGCCATTGTTGTCGTCGTTTTGCTTGTCCTGTTTATTTTTGGTCGATAGGACCGAGCTGGGCGTGAGCGGATTGGCCTGCCCCATGAACCTATTGATAGGTCGTAACTGCCGTTTGTAAGTACCTGCATTGCGTTGGGTGAACGGCTGAGACGGGTTTTTAAGTTAGGAAAGAGTGTTCTATATGCCCTTTGATTTCACTAGACTACTTCCGAATAACGGACAAGGTCGCAATCAAAATCCCAGCGAGCGTGGTCTCCATGGCACCGAGCGACGTGCCATGGGTGCTTTTGACGACATGTTGGGTATTGAGAACGTGGCGTCCCAGCGCGGCTCTCAGACGAATGCACGTTCTCGTTCGAACATGGCGCAACGCGAAATCCGAAATGACGTGGTGATCAATGAGGGCTTGGGCTCGTATGACGGACGCCCGTGCTCCATCAGGATTTTCGAAAACCACCTCGAGATTGTCGCCAAGCGTGAGGGCTCGACGCTCGATAATCACCCCGCGCTCAAGATGCTCGTCCCCGGCATAGGCAACAGCAAAGCGGTGGCGGGTAGACTTTTCGCTCCGGGTAATTCCAATCCGCCGATCATCATTCCCTTTAATTCGCTGAGCGGTTTCCAGGAAGTGAGCGGGTTTATGCCCACGTTTGTCTTCAATCGGCGTAATCCTCAGACCAGAAAGATGGAGACGCACACCATCAAGACGATGACCAGGGAGTTTGGGTATGCACTTAACCGCTATGCCCAGACACACTTCCATTATTAATTAGGTAAAGGCAGAACACATGGCAGACGATAACCAGCAAGGGGGCATGTCGGCGCAGGAGAGACTTGCGCGCCTCTATAACTCTCGCGTTGATGACCAACAAGGGGATGCGGTGCCGACTGCGGGGCAGGCGACGGGGGCACGTGTTTCGGCAGGTGCTCCGCAGACACAAGCCTCTTCCGCCCAGGAACGACTCGATCGCTTACGTGCGCGACGCGCCGGCGTGCCTCTTCCGGGCGATCCGGAGGCGGCTACTCCGGTAAACAATGAGGGCGCGACTCGTCCTCGCTTTAACATCAATCTTTCGCGCATTGTGGACGCGATTCCCACCATTGTTCGGTTTTTCCCACTGCGTATTTTTACGGTTTGGGGACTCTGCTCGGTCTGGTACCGCATGTACTTGAACGTTGGCGGAGACGATGTGCTGCATACGGGGCTTCCGGCACCGGGGTATAGCGCATTCAATCCATTCGCTTTGGGCGCCGTTGTATTCATCGGCCTTCTCGTAGTTGTGACAGAAATCATTGCCGGCCCTTTGAGCTTGATCATTAAGCAGTTAATCATCGGCGCCACGTATTTCTTCCGCGGTTCCGCCGCCACCCGCGAGGCCCGCGACCGTGCGCATGCGAACTTCAGCCTGCGCCGGCTCGTCACCGAGACGGTCCGCGGCTACCACAGCCGCTAATTCGGCTGCGGCGCCCAGGAGGCTCATC
>UQHY01000024.1:0-29209 GCA_900540975.1 uncultured Collinsella sp. | reverse complement strand
GACGCCCATCAGGAACACGGCGTCGTAGCCCTCGTCGGCGACCTTGTCGGCGAGCGCGGTCATCTTCTTGCCGGTCTCGTAGAGCGCCTTACCGTCCTCGAGATAGCCCTCCTGGTCGAAATGCATGATCTCGATCTTCTCGGTTTCCTTCATTTGTCTCTCCTTTCTGGGGTTGTTTCCACATCCCCCATGCCAACGGGCATCAAACCCGCTTACATTCCGTAACACTCGGCCGCTTTGGCCTTAAGCGCATTGACTGACTCTTCGTAGCCCTCTGCCTTGACCTCCATTTGCTTGGAGACGGCATCAAGATACGGGTGCACGTCCCATGACTTCAGACGCTCGGCTATCATGGCCGCAATCGTCTGGAAGAACACAAGATTGGGAATTGCGCTGAGCAGCGGAGCCACCTGAGGCACCGCAACCTCGTGAGCCCTACCCTTGGGATGGGCCGTGAGCAGCACCGTTTTTGTCGTAACGTTCGATAGCGCATCGGCGATATTCGCAAGACGCTCCGACCCCTGCGGATCGTCGACGATAAACACCAGATAGCCCGGAACGATCTGCATCTCGGGACCGTGGACGAACTCCTCGCCTTCGTGATGCATGGCAGGAATCTTGATGGTCTCGCTCAGCTTGAGGGCCGCCTCTTCGGCAACGCCATAGTTGGGGCCGTTGCCGACGACCATGGCGGGCGTGTGCTCAGAAAGCTCGAGCATGTGGTCTTGGACATATGCCTCGGCGGTCTTGCACATCACGGCATTGGCCTGGATGGCCTCGCGCAGGTCGTCAAGACGCTGGGCAACGCCCTTGGCGTCAATCGTTCCGCGCGCCTGACCGCCGTAAATACCAAAGAGCACCAGGTACTCAACGAGAACCTCAACGCCCAGAGTGACAAAGTCCACCGACTCGACGCCCACACCGTAGTCAAGAACGATGTCAGTGTGCTCCTTGATGGGTGCCTCGACGTTTGCCGTGAGCGCAACTGCAGCCATATCGTGTGCGCGCATGTAATCGAGCGCCGCAATCGTATTGGTCGAATAGCCACTCTGCGAAACGGCAATGTTGAGCGCATGCTGCGGATAGGTGTGTTCAAAATCAACGAAGGCCTCGGGCGTCACAACGGACACCTGCATTTGCAGGGCATCTTGCAGGTAATCGCGGGCGCAATCGGCGGCATGGCGCGACGAACCCGAAGCAACGATGCGCAGCGCGTCAAAAGAACCGGACTGGAAAATATCAACGAGCTGCGCTACCAGCTCAGACGAACGCTCGAGGTTCTCCCCCATACGCACATGGGCAAGCTGAACGTAATCGAGCATCTTCATTGTCTCACCTCGTAACAAATCATTAGTATTTGGTACCAATCACAGTTACAGGTTACGGCTTTTTGATACCTCTTTGTCGATTAATTTATCCCCTTCGGTGAACGGTCGATTTTGAGCCCTGTAAGGTTGTATATACAGCTGGCTCAACGGTCAGGATCGTTTAGTTTTCCCAGCCGTTATACAAAAACACCAGCTAGTACGTATAGGTGTATCCACCCGCATCGCCGCGGTTAAATGACTTGACGTACTCAATTGCTTGGCCACTCGCGTCGTAACTCACGCACTCCAGCAGCAGGGCAAGGTCACCTTGCTCCAACCCAAGCAGACCGGCGTCTCGTGCGCCCAGCGCTTCGATATCGAGCTTTTCCTGTGCCATGACCGGCTTTCGACCCAACATCTCATAGGTCTCGTACAGACTGAACACCGACACGTCGATTTCTTCGATGGTCGGGAACAGCAGACAGGGGATCAGCGCCATCTCAATCGATACGGGATCGCCGTTAATGCAGTTCAGACGTCGAATGGAATAGAGCAGGTCGTCCTCGGCAATGCCAAATAGGTCAGCGTAGTATGGCCCCGCATAACGCTTGGAGCGCGCCAGAATGCGGACGGACGGTTCGCCGCCCGAGGCGCGAACCGATTCACGGAAGCCGCTCGTACGCTCAAACGCAACGGGCACCTTCTGTGCCACGAAGGCACCCTTTCCGCGGACACGGCGAATCTGGCCGCGACGAACTAGCTCGTCCACGGCGCTCCGGATAGTCAGGCGTGTCGTGCCAAACTCCTCGGCAAGCTCATTTTCGGACGGAATCATCGAACCCGTGGGGTATATTCCGCGCTCGATACGCTCCTCGACGCGGCGTCGAATGCGCATATAAGCCGGGGTGGCATCTACTGTTTCAGCCATTGTTCACCTGCCACGCTCCTCATGCCGTTCTTTTCGCCGTTATCGGCAAAGCGGAACTTTGTGGGCAAAATCACCGATTTACAATGCTCCACAAAACGCATGTCCTTATCAAATTCGATCGTGCTCTCATAGAACACCGGCGTTCCCTCTTCTTGCTGGAGCAGCTCGGCCTCTTCGGCGTTCAAGCGCGAGATGGAGATATGCTCACGTCCATGCTCAACGCGCACGCCACCTTCTTTGAGCAAAACATCGTAAAGGCTCTCACACTCAAAATCGTGCTCGGGAAGCGATGGGCACAGGGACAGGTTAACGTGAGCGGTCTCGATTGACGCCGGCTCGCCCTCGATAAGTCGAACGCGCTGCATGCGGAGCAAGGGAGCGCCTACAGCCACCCCAAGCTTGTCGGCAAGCGCCTCATCCGCCTCGATGGTCCCGGTGGAAACCAGACGAGAAGAGGGGTGCAGGCCGGCAGTCCGCACAGCATCGGAAAAGTTATACGTTTCCTGGAAGATGTTCAGCGGCTTGGGAGGACAAACATACGTGCCCGATCCGCGACGGCTCTCGAGCGTTCCACACGAGATAAGCCGCGTGATACCGGCACGCAACGCCGTACGCGAAACGCCAATCTCTTCGCACAGCACGCGCTCGGCCGGCAGGCGATCGCCGCCGGCAAGCTGATGGTGCTGGATATACCAAAGAATTCCCTCAACAGCACAATCTTTGGGGGGAATTGCATAAGATTCGCCTGCCATTGCACAGACTCCTCATTCAGACACGTATGCCGCCAAAATTAGGCCAGCCCTCCCATGGCATCAAATTCGGCCTTGATCTTCTCGGCGACATTCCGATACGACTTATATAGGCTTGAATCGCGTTTGACTTCGTCGGTCATAACGGGAATCTCTAATTTGGAAACCTCGTCTTTTCCTGTCTGAACCGCCACAACAACGCCCATACCAAGACACATATTACGCTTGGCAGCGTTTATTTTCGCCGCCTTGGCAGGATTTGCCAGGATACGCTGGGCAAATTCCTGTTTTGAAGCCACTTCCTCGGCCTCCGGATTGCCCACCTCGGCTACTTCGCACTGCAACACGTCCGCATAGTCAAAAATCTTCGGCTCGCCACCGCGTTGATGCACAGCCCACTTGCGGCGCGTGGCATCCTGGTAGATAGCCGGCAAAAATGTAAACCGCGGCGGGTCCAAAATCGTATCCGTGATGGTAAACACATCGGGATCAAAGGCATCCTGCGGGTTTTTCTTCTTGAACAGCCCCATATCAGCCTCCCGTACTAGCATTAAACAACTCATGCTGAATATAGCACCAATTTCAAGCCACTGCTTTATCGCATCGGTGCGCGGCGTCTATGGCTCGCCCAGCGGAAGAGTTCACGGACGAGGGCCGGGGTGCCTGCCTTGTTTTGAGAAGTGGGCTCCGCGAACTTCTCAAAACAAGGCAGGCACCCCGGCCCCGCCGGCAAATAGCGGACACTCCGCATGCAATCTATGCAAACAAACAAGTACGCTTAGCTACATTCGGTAAGCTCGAGAACGCTGCCCTTAACGATAAGCGCCGGCTCCAGAACGACCTCTTCGGCACGCCTACCGCCCCTACCGGCAAGACGCTTGGACATGCAGCCAAAAGCATGCTCCGCAAGGACACCAGGATCCTGCTCGATCGCGGTCAGCGCCGGCTCAAAGAGAACGTCGGCCGCCGAGTTGTCATAGCTTACGACCGAGATATCGCTTGGGATGCTCTTCCCCATCTCGTGCAGGCGCTTGAGCAGACCCAGCGCAATGTTATCCGAGCTTGCGAACACGGCGGTAGCGTCAGTTGCGAGCACCGCCTCCGAGGCCTCGTATGCGCTCGGAATGTAGTACTCGCTCTCAAACTCCAAACGCGCGTCAATAGGCAGCCCCACCTCGCGCAGCGCACGCTCGTAGCCGGCAAGACGTTTACGACCCGTATTGGAACGGCGCGCATTAACCAAGCAGGCAATGCGACGGTGGCCCTGCTTGATTAGATAGCGGGTGGCCATATAGCCGCCCATCTCGTGGTCGAACATCACCTTGTCGCACTCGAGTCCCTCAATGGCACGGTCAACCATCACGGCCGGAATGGGGAGATGACTGACTTCTTCGCGCAGGGCGCGGTCGTCGGAGAACTCGTCACCCACCACCAGAAAGACGCCATCGACGCCGCGCGTCACCAGCTGGCGCAGCAGCTCCAGATCGTCCTCGGCACTTCCACCCGAGCTGGTAATAAAGAGCGCATATCCGTCCTCGCGGCAGCGCTTTTCCAAGCTGCCGGCGAGCGAAGCAAAAAAGCGGCTCTCGATGTTAGGGACGATAAGGCCAAGCGTGCGCGACTCGCGCATGACCAGGCTACGCGCGATCTGGTTAGGAACATAATGATTGCGCGCCGCGACCTCTTTGATGCGCTTGCGGTTTTCTTCAGAGATGCGACAAGGCCGATTGTTGAGAACAAGCGAGACCGACGAAGGGGAAAGCCCCACCTCCTGGGCAATCTGCTTGAGAGTAACTTTGTTGCCCATCTCGCTCCTTCCGAATATTCGCGCAATCTCTTAAAAGTATAGCGACCGTCCCTCTACCTCGATGATAAACACTTTACCAATCCGGTAGACGGCTGTTTTATCGCCGCGATTGGTGCAAAGCAACCTGACCCCTTTGCACCATGTGATGCATTGGGGTCAGGTTGCTTTGCACCAAATCCATCCGGGTGGGGTATATTGCATTCGATTGATGAAAACGACCACCATAAGGCGGATATTCGTATGCACGAAAATGACTTTTTTAACGAGGACCTGCTCTGCGCGCTCGCCGGTGTTGCCGGCGAGGACAACGTGCTCATGAGCGAGCCCATGCGCGAGCACACCACGTTTAAGATCGGCGGCCCGGCCGATGTCTTTGTCACGCCCGATACCGAGCAGGGACTCGTCGCCACGCTTGACACCTGCTACCGCTGCGATCTGCCACTCACCATCGTGGGCAACGGTTCCGACCTGCTCGTCGGTGACAAGGGTATCCGCGGTGTCGTCGTGGCACTGGGTGAAGGCCTCTCTAACATCACCGTCGACGGCACGCATGTTACGGCAGCAGCCGGCGCCTTGCTTTCCGATGTTGCCGCGGCTGCCGCCGAAGCCTGCCTCACCGGCATGGAGCCCCTCTCGGGCATCCCCGGCTCGGTCGGCGGCGCCTGCTATATGAACGCCGGTGCCTACGGCGCCTGCATGGCCGATGTTTTGGAGTCCGTGCGCGTCTATAAGCCCGCCCGCGCGCTCGACGACGGCACCCGCGGCAGCGGCAATATCATTGAGTTCGATGTCGACGAGCTTAACCTGGGCTATCGCAAGAGCCGCATCGCCGACGACGGCTTTATCGTGCTCTCTGCCACCTTTCACCTCGCCCCGGGCAACGCCGCGATGATCAAGGCCGACATGGACGACTACCGCCAGCGCCGCGAGGACAAGCAGCCGCTCGACATGCCGAGCGCCGGCTCCACTTTCAAACGCCCCGAGGGCTACTTTGCCGGCAAGCTCATCATGGATGCCGGTCTGCGCGGCCATGCTGTCGGCGGCGCGCAGGTGAGCGAAAAACACTGCGGCTTCATCGTCAACGCCAACCACGCCACCGCCGCCGACGTCGACGAACTCATCCGCGACATCCAAGCCAAAGTCAAAGAGCAGTTCGGCGTAGACCTACAACCCGAAGTCCACCGAGTAGGCGAATTCCTCTAAAAAGAAGGCCCCAAAAGAGGCCTTCGCCATATTTATTCAGATAAACCAGTCCGGTGTGTGACGCATTGGACCCGAGAGGTCCGTGGCTGCCCGAAAGGCATTAGGTTGATCGCGAGTTCCGCACGAGCCGGAGAGCACTTAACGTGCTCTCCGTGCGAGCAGGACTGTCCGAGCAGGCAACCCAATGCCTTTCGGGCAGCCACGGACCAACTTACTTCAAACCACCGTTACGACAGCGCAATACCGCCGAGCCAGCCCCAACGCACGCCAGAGCCAGTGCCGTAGAACCCAATGAACGAGTCAAGCGACCTCGACGTGATGGCGCCCTCGTTGCTCATAACGATGCCGCCGCCAACATAGATGCCCACGTGTCCGTACAGCAGACCCGGCGTACCGGTGCCGCTGTGCGACGAGTCGGCCACGATCATGCCCACCTGCAGCGCCGAACGATTGGAGCTGTAGCACCAGGCGTTAAACATGTCGCACGCATTGCCGCCAAAGTAGCCCACGCCGGCGTTACGGAACACGTTGGTAACCCACGCCGCGCACCAATTCTGACCCGGCGAAGGCGTGGAGTAGCACGCGTTGACGACGGCCTGTTGCTTGCCCGAGCCGGCATTCTGCTGCGGAGTTCCGGGCGCATACGATCCGCCACCCGAGCTTGAACCACCCGAGTAGGAATTGTTCTTGTTTGCGGCAGCCGCGGCAGCGGCAGCCTTCTTGGCAGCCTCCTCGGCCTGAGCGGCAGCAAGAATCTCGGAATCGCGCTGGGCCATGAGCTCCTTGACATCGTCGGAGAGGCCGTTCAGAACCGTCTGGACCTCCTGCTGCTTGGCCTGCATGTCCTGCATCTGAGCAGTCTGCTGGTCCTTGAGCTTCTCCAAGTCGGCTTTTTGCGACTCGAGCTCGGACTTCTGTGTATCGAGCTCTTTTTGGATGGTCTGGATGTCCTCGATGGCGTCACGGTCGCTCTTGTTGATCTTCTCGACGTAATGCGCGTTGGCGACGAGCTCCTCAAACGAGCCAGAAGCGAGCAGCAACGACAGGATATTGGTACCGCCCGACTTGTAGCTTGCCGCCACGCGATCGGAAAGGTCGTTACGCTTCTTCTTGAGCTCCGATTTCTTGGTGTCGATCTGCTCCTGAGTGTCGTCGATCTGACCCTGTACGCCTTCGATATCGTTGAGGGTCTGGGCATTCTTGTTGGCGAGCGCCGCGTACTCATTGGCAATGCTGTCGAGCTGAGCCTGGACCTCGTCGAGCTGGGCCTGGGCGGCATTCAGTTTGTCGGTGGTTTCTTGGCTGGCCTCAGCCGCATGGGCGCGGGCGGGCAGGCCAAAAAGAACAGCCGCGGAAGCGGCGCCGAAAAGAGCCTTAAGGGCAGTGCGGCGCGAAAGCTCCTGCGTAAAGATGGAATCGTTGTTCGGTGACATATGTACTCCGTTACATGCTTATTTATATGTCGCTCAACTCAAACATATTAACGCACATCGCGCTTGTCCCAACTATTTCCACGAACGGCTGGAAAAGCATGGTCAGCGGCTCGCAAATACGTCCCACACCAAAGGTAAGAATTATGCAAATAACACCCTATGAGTACGTTAACATCATTCCTCTGGTTTTCCTGACCCGCGTGTTTTGGGCGCGCCCAGCTGCGCTATACTCCCCTCAAGAAGTGTTCCTGATTCGATAGGAGACTACATGTCCAAAGCACTCGACCCCAAAGACACCTGCGTCCTCGTTACCGGCGGCGCCGGCTTTATCGGCTCGCACACCGCCGTTCAGCTGCTCGAGGGTGGCTACCAGGTTGTCGTCGTCGATGACCTCTCCAACTCCAGCGCCGTTGCCATCGACCGCGTCAAGACCATCGTGGGCGACGAGGCCGCCAAGAACCTCACCTTCTACGAGGCCAACGTGCTCGACCGCGATGCGATGAACAAGATCTTCGATACCCACCAGATCGACCGCGTCATCCACTTCGCCGGCTTTAAGGCCGTTGGCGAGTCGGTGAGCAAGCCCGTCGAGTACTATCACAACAATATCGAGAACACCCTGGTGCTCATCGATGTCATGCGCAACCACGGTTGCAAGTCCATCATCTTCTCGAGTTCTTCGACCGTCTACGGCGATCCGGACAATCCGCCCGTCACCGAAGAGGACCCCAAGAAGCCCGCGACCAACCCCTATGGTTGGACCAAGTGGATGATTGAGCAGATCCTCATGGACGTCCACACCGCCGACCCCGAGTGGGACGTCGTGTTGCTCCGTTACTTCAATCCCATCGGCGCCCATCCGTCGGGCCTGATCGGCGAGGATCCCAAGGGTATCCCCAACAACCTGGTGCCTTATGTCGCCCAGGTCGCCGTCGGTAAGCTCGAGGCCGTTCAGGTCTTTGGCAACGACTACCCCACCCCCGACGGCACCGGTGTTCGCGACTACATCCACGTGTGCGACCTGGCATCTGGTCACGTTGCCGCCCTTAACTGGATGAACGGCAAGACCGGCGTCGAGATCTTTAACCTGGGCACCGGCACCGGCACCTCGGTACTCGAGGTCGTCGCTGCCTTCTCCAAGGCGTGCGGCAAGGAGCTGCCCTACGTGATTCGCGAGCGCCGTGCCGGCGATATCGCCGCCAACTGGTGCGATGCCTCCAAGGCCGAGCGCATGATGGGCTGGAAGGCCCAGTACGATATCGCGGACATGTGCCGCGATAGCTGGAACTGGCAGAGCCACAACCCCAACGGCTTCGCCGACGCCGAGTAGCAAAAACCTACATACCGCTCTTGCCCCGATCTCACGTTGTGAGGTCGGGGCTTTTTCATGGCATGTAACCATTCGCCGAAAATCGACCAACTTTTTTATCTTGCCTGTACATGTTTAAACAACATGTTTTACAATAAGCGTATCGAATCAGAACATCGGAGGCGGACTGCACACCCATCGGCAGGCCGACCCCACAACAAGAAGGTTGGTGAGCGCATTCATGGAGCGTGCAAGCGGCGTCCTCATGCCCGTCTCATCTCTGCCCGGACCATACGGAATCGGCGGCTTTGGCTGGAATGCCTACGACTTCGTCGATTTTCTCGTCTCGTGCAAACAACATTACTGGCAGATTCTGCCCCTTACGACGACGAGCTATGGCGATTCGCCCTATCAGTCGTTCTCGGCCCGCGCAGGCAACCCCAACTTTATCGACTTTGCCGAGCTTATCGAGGCCGGCTATCTGGAGCAGCACGATATCGACGGCGTGTACCTGGGCTCCGATCCCAGCAATGTCGACTACGGTGCTATCTTTGGCGGCCGCCGTCAGATTCTCGACCGAGCCGCTGAGCGCTTTGCTGCCGACAAGCCGGCCGATTTTGATGACTTTATCCAAGCCAACGAGGACTGGCTCATCCCCTACTGCGAGTTCATGACCGTCAAAGAGGAGTGCGGGCTCAAGGCCTTCTGGGAGTGGCCCGAGGAGCTCCGCCGCCGCGGCGAGGCATCCAGCAAGATCTGCGCCGCCCATCCCGAGCGCATGCTCTACCACCAGATGACGCAGTACCTCTTCGATCGCCAGTGGAGCCGCCTCAAGGCCTATGCCAACGAGCGCGACATTCTCATCATCGGAGATTTGCCCATCTATGTCTCGCGTGACTCCGTCGAGATGTGGGCGACACCTGAGCTCTTTAAGATCGACGCCGTCGGCAATCCCGTGAGCGTCGCCGGCACGCCGCCCGACCAGTTCTCGGCCACCGGCCAGTACTGGGGCAACCCCATCTACGACTGGGACGCCATGGAGTCCGACGGCTTCTCCTGGTGGGAGGGCCGCATTCGCGCCGCACTCGACATGTACGACGTCATCCGCCTGGATCACTTCCGCGGCTTCGAAGCCTATTGGGAGGTGCCGTTCTCCTCGCCCGATTCGTCCTACGGTTCGTGGACGCAGGGTCCCGGCCTCAAGTTCTTCAAGACACTCGAGGAAAAGCTCGGCACGCTGCCCATTATCGCCGAGGACCTGGGCTTCCTCACCCCCGGCGTCATCGACATGCGCGACAACTCGGGCTTCCCCGGCATGAAGATCCTGCAGTTTGCCTTTGAGGGCACCAACTCGTACTACCTGCCGCATAACTACATCGCCAACACCGTCGCCTATGTGGGCACCCACGACAACGAAACGGCGCGCGGTTGGTTTGAGGGAACGGCCACCCCGCGTCAGCGCGAGCAGGCAGCCCTGTACACCCATCAGCAGGCCGGCGAACCCATGGCAGATGCACTCAATCGCACCATCGCCGCCAGCGTGAGCGACACGTGCATCTACACCATGCAGGACCTGCTCAACTTGGGCAACGAGGCGCGCATCAACACCCCTGCCACGCTGGGCGGCAACTGGACCTGGCGCATGCTCGACGGCGCCATCACCCGCGAGCTCGAGCACAAACTCACCGACTGGACCGAGACCTACTTCCGCATCCCGTCGGAAGCCGAAATCGAGCTTCCTCAATAGGAGCTACCGCGCCCGACCCCACCCCACCGTGCGGACGCGACCGCTTTTCCCGCGCGAGGCCACCCCAATCCCCTCGCGCGGGCTTCTTTTGAATTTCTGACATGTCGTCAACTCACCACAGGAGGAAACATGCCCCGTATCGATCTTGCGGATCTTGCCGAGCAGTCCTTTGGAACTTCGCTCGAGCAACTCGATGACCGCCGCATTTACAAACTGCTGGTCAAGCTCGTACAGGAGCGCTCCGCCGCCTGCCCGCTCAACAATGGCAAGAAAAAGCTCTATTACATCTCTGCTGAGTTTTTGATTGGCAAACTGCTGATCAACAACATGATCGACCTTGGCATCTATGCCGAGGTCAAAGACCAGCTCACCGCTGCCGGCCACGACCTCAACAAGATTGAGGAATTTGAGGTCGAACCGTCGCTGGGCAACGGCGGCCTGGGTCGCCTGGCCGCGTGCTTCCTGGATTCCATTGCCACGCTGGGCCTTACCGGTGACGGTGTGGGCCTCAATTACCATTACGGCCTGTTCCGTCAGCGCTTTTCCGACAACCAGCAAAAGGCCGTCCCCGACGAGTGGCTTGGCGAGCAGGACATCCTGATCGATGACGACCGCTCCTACACCGTCGAGTTTGGCGATTTTGCCGTCACCTCCAAGCTCGTCAACATCGATGTGCCCGGTTACGGCCAGCCCACCAAGAACCGCCTGCGCCTGTTCGATCTTGCAAGTGTCGACGACGGCCTGGTCCCCGGCAGCTCCATCGACTTCGACAAGACGAAGATCGCCAAGAACCTCACCTTGTTCCTCTATCCGGATGATTCCGATGAGCAGGGCCGCCTGCTTCGCATCTACCAGGAGTACTTCATGGTGAGCAACGCCGCCCAGCTCCTGATCGACGAGGCCGTCGAGCGCGGCAGCAACCTGCACGATCTGGCCGACTACGCCGTGGTCCAGATCAACGACACGCACCCCACCATGGTCATTCCCGAGCTCATCCGCCTGCTCACCACCGAGCACGACATCGAGTTTGACGAGGCCGTTGCCATCGTGCGCTCCATGGTCGCCTACACCAACCACACGATCCTTGCCGAGGCGCTCGAGAAGTGGCCGCTCGCCAGCCTGCAGAAGGTCTCGCCCGCCATCGCCGACATCATCGTCAAGCTCGACGAGGTTGCCAAGGCCGAGCACGACGACCCGCGCGTCGCCATCATCGACGAGCACGACACCGTCCACATGGCCCACGTGGACATTCACTTTGGCTTCTCCATCAATGGCGTCGCCGCACTCCACACCAAGATCCTGGAGGACACCGAGCTTCATCCGTTCTACGAGATCTATCCCGAGAAGTTCTCCAACAAGACCAACGGCATCACCTTCCGCCGTTGGATCCATGGCGCCAACCCCGCGCTCGCCAGCCTACTCGACGATGTGATCGGCACCGATTGGCGCAGCACCGGCGACCTGAGCAAGCTCGCCGAATTCGCTAACGACAAGGATGTTCTTGAGCGCCTGGCCGCCACCAAGGCCGAGGCCAAGACCATCATGCGCCAGTTCATGGCGCTCGAGCAGGGTGTGACCATTCCTTCCAACGCCATCATCGATGTTCAGGTCAAGCGTATCCACGAGTACAAGCGCCAGCAGATGCTCGCGCTCTACATCATCTGGAAGTATCTCGACATCAAGAACGGCAATAAACCCGAGCACCCCATCACCATCATCTTCGGCGGCAAGGCGGCACCTGCCTACACCATCGCCCAGGACATCATCCATTTGATCCTGACACTGTCGCAGTGGATCGCCAACGACCCCGACGTGGCCCCCTACCTGCAGGTTGTCATGATCGAGAACTACAACGTCACCGCTGCTGAGCGTGTGATCCCCGCCGCCGATATCTCCGAGCAGATCAGCTTGGCCTCCAAGGAGGCGAGCGGCACCTCCAACATGAAGTTCATGCTCAACGGCGCTTTGACCCTGTGCACGCTTGACGGTGCCAACGTGGAGATTGCCGAGCTCGTGGGCGACGAGAACATCTACACCTTTGGTGCCTCTTCCAAGCAGGTCGAGCAGCTCTACGCCGACGGCAGCTATGACGCCGGCGCGCTCTACCGCAAGCCCGGCATTAAACTGCTGGTGGACTTCATCACCAACCCGGCCTTTATGGCGACCGGCAACGCCGAGCGCCTGCAGCGCCTGCACGACGACATCAAGGGCAAGGACTGGTTTATGGCCCTGCTCGATATTGAAGAGTACATCCAGACCAAGGAGCGCGTGCTGGCCGACTACGAGGACCAGGACGCCTGGATGCGCAAGGCGCTGATCAACATCGCCAACGCCGGCGCCTTCTCGTCCGACCGTACGATCTCCCAGTACAACGACGAGATCTGGCACCTGGACTAACCCATTCCCCTTACCCATCCTCTTGAGGAACGGAGTCGTGGCAACACGGCTCCGTTTTTTGTGCCCTTGTGTTGCCCGTGGCCCGCCTCGACCAAATCGTCTCAATCTGTAACACCTACTCGGCCAAAACGGTCCTACCTGTTACAGATCAAGACAAACCGATCCTTTTCCCTAGGGTTTATCTCAATCTGTAACATCTAACGTCCGAAATCCGCCCTTACTGTTACAGATCGAGACAAATGGATAAGGCAGCTAAAACAATCTCGAACTGTAACAGGTAGCTGCCGAAATCAGTCCTTCGTGTTACAGATCGAGATGAAAGGGCAGGCAGCTCGACGCTGTCTCAATCTGTAACATCTAGACCCAATTTGGCCCTCCTCCTGTTACAGATCAAGACAAACTGGCAGATGGACAGCCCCAACACAAAGAAAGGCTCCCCTCTCGCCCAGCGGACGAAAGGGGAGTCTTATATGTGACCACGGCAAAAGGATGGCAAAGCCGCAGTCGCCCAAAAGGAGGGCCTGATTGGATCGGGCCTAGATAAGGTTCTTGCCAGAGACCTTATCGAAGAGATGGGTCGCGTTCTTCTCGAACTTGAACCAAATGGGGTCGCCCGCCTTGAGCGCACCCTTGGCCTCGAGATCGACGACGGGGATGATCAGGACAAACTGGCCGTCGGGGGCGGTCACGTGGACATGCTCGGTCGAGCCCATGAGCTCGGTCACCTCGACGGTACCCTGGAGCGCACCCTCCTCGTCCTTGTCGGCAAGCAGAATCTGCTCGGGGCGCACGCCGGCCGTGATCTCCTTCACGTCGCCGCCGTCCCAGTTGAGAGCAAGCTGAGCGCAGGTCTCGGGGGCGAGCGCCACGTTCATATCCTCGGTCTTGACGGTGAAGCCGTTGCCCGAGCGCACCAGCTGGGCATCGAAGAAGTTCATCTGCGGCACGCCGATAAAGCCGGCAACGAAGATGTTCGCGGGATGGTTGAAGACCTCCTGCGGGGTGGCGATCTGCTGGACGACGCCGTCCTTCATGACCACAATGCGATCGCCGAGGGTCATGGCCTCGGTCTGGTCGTGGGTGACGTAGATGAACGTGCCCTTGATCTCGTGGCGCAGCTTGATGAGCTCGGCACGCATCTGGTTACGCAGCTTGGCGTCCAGGTTGGACAGCGGCTCGTCCATCAGGAAGACCTTAGGATCACGCACGATGGCGCGGCCGATAGCGACACGCTGACGCTGGCCGCCCGAAAGCGCCTTGGGCTTACGGTCGAGGTACTCGGTGATACCCAAGATCTCGGCAGCGGAGCGAACCTTGCGGTCGATCTCGTCCTTGGGGACCTTCTTGAGCTCAAGCGTAAACGCCATGTTCTCGTACACCGTCATGTTGGGGTACAGAGCGTAGCTCTGGAACACCATGGCGATGTCGCGGTCCTTGGGAGCGACGTCGTTGACGCGCTTGCCGTCGATGAACACGTCACCCGAGGTGATGTCCTCCAGGCCAGCAACCATGCGCATCGTCGTGGACTTACCGCAGCCAGACGGGCCAACGAGGACGACGAACTCCTGGTCGTGAACGGTGAGGTTAAAGTCCTCAACAGCGAGCACGCCATCCTCGGTAACCTTGAGGTTGTGCTTCTTCTCCTCGGTCTTCTTCTTTTTGCCAAAGAAGCCCTTCTTTTTGGACTCGGTGTTGGGATACACCTTCTGAACATGTTTGAGAACAATCTCGGCCATGTCTTTACCTTTCGATATGCGGCGCCACGCTGAGGGGCGCCGCAGAAACTTGCAAAACAGTTACGGCATCAGCCCTTGACGGCACCTGCCACCACGCCGTCGATGATGTACTTCTGGCAAAGGATGTACATGATGACGATGGGGATAACGACCATCATGATGCAGGCCATCATGGGGCCGAGCTCGACGTGGCCGTAGCCGCCTCGGAAGTACTGGATCAAGATAGGAATGGTCTTGTACTTGGTGGAGTCGAGGGTGAGGTAGGGCAGCAGATAGTCGTTCCAGACCCACATGGTCTCGAGGATGCCGACCGAAAGATAGGTGGGCTTCATGATGGGAAGGACGATCTTAAAGAACACCTGGACCGGGTTGCAGCCATCAATCATGGCCGCCTCCTCGATCTCGAGCGGGATGTTCTTTACAAAACCGGCGAACATAAAGACCGCCAGGCCCGCGCCAAAGCCGAGGTAGATAAAGCAGATGTTGAACGGCGTGTTGAAGCCGATGCGGTCCGCCAAATTGGACAGCGTGAACATGAGCATCTGGAACGGCACGACCATCGAGAACACGAACAGGTAATAGAAGAAGTTCGAGATCTTGTTGTTGACACGAACCACGTACCAAGCGCACATGGAGCAGCACACCAAGATCAGCACGACCGACGTGACCGTGATGATGAGCGAGTACATAAATGCCGAGGCAAAGCCCTGCTCGTTAAGGGCGTGCATGTAGTTTGCGAGGCCGTTGAACGTCTCGGGCGTGAGCAGATCGAACGCCGTGGTGGTGCTGATTGCGGTCGCTTTCTTAAAGGAATTAAGCGCAATCATGAACACGGGGTAGATCCACGCGAGCGACAGGATCGTAAAGAAAATCGAGAGCGCGCGGTTGATAACCTTATCGCGTTTCATTACTGTTGCACCTCCTTGGACCTCGTGGCCTTAAGCTGGATCATGGAGATGGCCACGACCAGGATGCAGAAGATAACCGCCTTGGCCTGACCAATGCCCTGCCATGCGATACCGGCACGCGAATAGAACGTGTTGTAGATGTTCAGGGCGAGCATCTCGGTGGAGTGCGCGGGGGCGCCGCCGGTAAGGGCGAGGTTCTGGTCGAACAGCTTAAAGCCGTTGGTGATGGACAGGAACAGGCAGATGGTGATGGTCGGCATCAGGTTAGGAATCTTAACCTTCCAAAACGTCTGCCATGCCGTAGCGCCGTCGACCTTGGCGGCCTCGATGTAGTCGGACGGAATGGACTGCAGACCAGCGATGTAGATGATCATCATGTAGCCGACCTGCTGCCACAGGGTCAGGATGATAAGGCCCCAGAAGCCAGCAGCAGAGTTAAGAGCGATGAGCTGGGCGCCCACGTTGGAGAGCAGGCAGTTGATCAGAATCTGCCAAATGTAGCCCAGCACGATGCCGCCGATCAGGTTAGGCATAAAGAAGATCGTACGGAAGATGTTGGTGCCTTTGAGCGCCTTGCGGGTGAGCGCCTGCGCAATGGCCAGGGCGATCACGTTGATGAGCACCGTCGACAGGAAGGCAAACGCCACGGTAAAGAAGAACGACGTGGCAAACTGCGGATCAGACAGTGCGCGCACGTAGTTCTCGATACCGACGAAGTGCGTGTTGTTAATGGTAATAAACTGGCAGAACGAGAGATAAAAACCCTGGATAAAGGGGATCACGAACCCGATCATAAACGCCAGGCACGTGGGCAGCATAAAGAGCGGCCACCAGCGCTTGAGTGCTTTGCCCATAAAAGGGTCCTTTCAATATGCAGGGGGCGGGCAAACCAACGTCTGCCCGCCCCCTGTCGCTAATCAGATAGCTTGGGCAGCAACTGTTTACTCGGAAGCAGCCTTCTCGGTCTTCCAACCGTCAACGAAGGCGTTCTTGACGCCGTCCCACTTGGTGTTGTCGGCAGCATAGGCGATCAGAGCCTGCTTGAGGTTCTTCTTCCACTCCTCGGAGGGGATGTAGACGAAGTCCCAAGCAACGGTCTTCTTGCCGTCCTTGGCCATGGCAACGGCCTGCTGCGAGAAGACGTTGGTGGTTTCCTTGGCGCTCTTGAACGGAGCAGTCAGACCCATCTTGTCAGCGATGATGCTGGTAGCGGTGTCAGAAGTGACGCACCAATACATGAAGTCCTCGGTGGCCTTCTGGGCATCCTCGGAAGCCTGGGAGCTGACGCACCAGTAGTTCTCGCCGCCGGAGCACAGGCCCTGGTTCTCCTCGCCGTCAACACCGATGTAGATGGGCATCATGCCAATCTGATCGTCGGTCATGCCGGCCTTGACGAGGTCAGAGTAGGCCCAAGAGCCGTTCTGATAGAAGACGGCCTTGCCGGTTGCAAACTCGTTGGTGGCGTCGTCGCCGGTCTTGGAGGCAAGCTGCGAAGGATCGCAGGTGGAGTCGGTGATGTACAGGTCGAAAATCTGCTTGAAGTTGTCGAGATACTCGCCCTTGATCTCGTCGTCCTCCTGGTTATGCTCCTTCTCGAACTCGTAGTAGAGCGGGAGGTTGGCGAGGTGGGTGGTGTAGCGCCAGCTGGAGGAGTCATCCATGCCGGCAGAAGTGAAGGCGCCCTCAACGCCAAGCTCGTCCTTGCGGGCCTGAATGTCGTCAGCGCAAGCCTTCAGCTTGTCGAAGGAGTTGATGTCCTCGGCCTTGTAGCCAGCCTTCTCGAGCAGCTGCTTGTTGTAGATGATGCCGTAACTCTCCTGGACCCAGTCGATACCCAGATCCTTGCCATCGGACTGCAGAGCCAGGGAGTCGTCAATGAGCTCACCGCGGAGCTTGGTATCGGACAGGTCGGCGCAGTAGTCCTTCCAGTTCTTAAGACCGGTGGGGCCGTTGACCTGGAACAGGGTCGGAGCGGAGCTCTTGGACATCTCGGACTTGAGCTTCTCCTCGTAGGTGTTGGAGGCGGCGGTCACGATCTTGACCTCGACGCCCTTCTCCTTCTTATAGGCCTTGGCGATCTCCTTCCACTCCTTGTCGACCTCGGGCTTGAATTGGAGGAAGTAGACCTCGGCAGCGTCACCAGAAGCAGAGGAGCCGGAGCCGGCGGAGCCACCGCAGCCCACGAGACCCAGACCAAGAACCGCAGCCGCGGAACCAGCAAAGCCCAGGAACTGCCTTCTGCTCATTTCGTTCTTCATTACAATCCACCCTTTCACACCGTGGCGGCACCCTTTGCCGCCGCCTTCGGAGATTGGCTCGGGGACTTTGCCCCTTTTGCTGATTTGTACGATACGCTATTTGGCTACTTGTTTGAACAAGTATTACTAGAGCGGTAGAAAAACTTCGGTGAACGGTAATTTCAACTTGATACTTGACAAGTTTTGTATAAACAATTAATTGTTACCAAATGCAGAGAAAACGCCCGGTCAAGCCGATGCATCGTCGGTTTGACCGGGCGTTTTCGCTTTGAGGGCATGAGTCTCGTCAGGCTGCGAGCTGGCCGGCTATCGCTTGGAGTTGACGCGGTAGTGGAAGATCTCGGGGTGTGTGCGAGTGTGCGTCACCTCAAACAAGATGCCATCCGAGGTGTACGACTGGCTCTCCATGACGGCAACGCAGTTGTATTTGCCGAGGTCAAGATAGCTGCAGTCCTCATCGTTGGCGAGCTCGACACTCACCGTACGACGGCTCGCCATCACTTTGACACCGCGCTTGTGCTCCAGATAGCCGTAAATAGAATCTGCCGCGATCTCGGGGGTCAGGCCCTTGGCGATCGACTCCAAAAAGTAACCATGGTCTACTTGGCGCGCATTGCCGTTAAGGCTTCGGACGCGCACCACGCGAATCAACTGCTCACCTTTCTTAAATCCCAAGCGTCGAGAAAGTTGCTCGGTGCACACCAGATGTTCAAAAGACTTGACCTCGGTCGAAGCAACGGCATTGTTGCGTTTTGCGAACTCGCCAAACGACTCAACCTCTTCGAGTGCGCCCAACATGTCGGTTTCGCCCTTAAGCCAAATAACGCGCACGCCCTTGCCGTGTATGGGCTGCACAAACATCCCGTCGGCCAGCATGCTCAAAGCGCGGCGGACGGTATTGCGCGTGCAGCCAAATTCCGCGGTCAGCTCGGCTTCGGTTGGCAGCATCTCCTGAAACGCATAGGTCCCGTTAATGATGCGCGAGCGTATTTCTCGGTAGATTCCTTCGTATATCGCTTTTGGCATGACTTCACCTCTAATGAATATGTATGGCTAGGCAGCATAGCATTTCTTAAAGTTGTTTAAACCGATTATCGGCAAAGCGACAGGATTTAACCGTTGACGGTTTCTGTCGCGCCCAAACCGGTTTCGCTCAAAACTGCCGGTACGACAATCGTCTGGTCCTCTACAATGAATCCATTGTTTAAACGTTTCACCACGCGCAACGCGCCTCGATATACGGGAGGCAGAACATGCTGCAAAAAATCCAACGCTTTGGCGGGGCAATGTTCGCGCCCGCCATGTTGTTTTCCATATCGGGCCTTATGGTCGGCGTCTCCGCCCTCGCAACGTCTGCGGATATCGTCGGCGACCTCGCCGTATACGGAACCCCTTGGTACGTTTTTTGGACTATCATTCAGCGCGGCTCGTGGACGGTCTTTAAGCGACTTCCGCTCCTTTTTGCCGTAGCGCTGCCCATCGGCCTTGCCCAAAAGCAACCGGCACGTTGTTGCCTCGAGGCGCTCGTGGCTTATTTTGCCTATTGCTTCTTTTTGAGCGAGATCATCAAGCTAAGCGGAGACAACCTTGGACTTAAGTACCCGTCGTCTTTGACCCCCGCTAGCGGCATTACCATCATCGACGGCATCAAGACGCTCGACACCGGCATTATCGGCCCGCTAGCGGTATCGGCAACCGTCGTCGCCATCCATGACCGCTTCTACGATGCCAAGGTCCCCGATTGGCTCGGCACCTTCTCGGGTTCCTCGCTGGTCTACCTCATCAGCTTTTTTGCCGTGTTCGCCCTTGCCGCCATCTCGGCCGCCATCGTGCCCTTCGTATACGCAGCGACCGAAACGCTGCGCCACGCACTTGTGGGCGTCGGCCCCCTCGGCGTGGGTATCTTTGCGTTTTTGGAGCGAGCACTCGAGCCCATGGGGCTGCACCACCTGCTCTACATGCCTATCTACTACGACAATTTAGTTATTAACGACGGTATCTACGCCACGTGGACCAATTTGCTCCCCATTCTCTCCCATAGCACGCGCCCCCTCAATGAGCTTGCGCCGTGGGCTGGTTTCACCGCCACCGGCTGGGTCAAGCTCTTTGGCCTTCCTGCCATCGCCGTTGCGTTCTACACCACCGCCAAGCCCGAACGCCGCGCTGGCCTCAAGGCCATCCTTCTGCCCGCCATCGTCGCTTCGGCGGTCTGCGGCGTCACCGAGCCGCTCGAGTTTCTCTTTATGTTCACCTATCCCGGGCTCTTTTTGCTCTATGCCGCTCTATCTTCCTGCCTCGCCATGGCTATGAACTTCTTTGGCGTCGTTGGCATCTTCTCGGGCGGCTTTATGGAAATGGCTGCCTTCAACTTTATCCCGCTCATGCGGGCGCATGCCGGCTCCTACCTTTTGGCACTCGGAATCGGACTCATCTTTAGCGTCATCTTCTTTCTGAGCTTTCGAGGTCTTATCCTGACCTTTGACCTTAAAACCCCGGGACGCGAGGACCATATCGCCAGCAACGCGGCGCTCTCACGCTTGACGGGAAACGACGTTGACGAAAAGCGCTCATCCAAAACCGGCGCTTCCGGCAACCAAGCCTCACAAGATCATCTCCTCGCCGAGCAGGTTGTGACGCTTCTGGGCGGCGTCTCCAACATTGCGGGCGCAACCAACTGCGCCACGCGTCTGCGCGTCGAAGTCGTGGATCCCTCCATCGTCGCGGACAATGCGACCTTTGTCGCAGCGGGTGCCAAAGGCCTCATCGTCACCGGCAAGACCGCTCAGGTAATCATCGGCATCTCGGTACCCCGCGTCAAAGAACACTTTGATCAGATTATGGGACTCGAACCGGGTTTTGCATTCGCCGCCTCGCCTTTTCATGCCGGCGATGGCGCCAAAAAGTATGGCAATGTCTGCTTCTTCGACATCGACGGTACGCTCGCCTGGCAAGATCCCAAACTTGCCCAAGAGCTCCCCGAGGGCGAGCGAGATCTTTCCCCCTATCCCAACGAGACGGTTGCACAGGCAATTCGCACGTTTGTCGCCAACGGCAACAAAGCTTTTATCTGTACGGGGCGCACCCTCAGCTGCATCCATCCCAAGCTGCTCGAACTGCCGTGGGCAGGCGTCGTGTGCCTCGCGGGCGGTTACGCCGAACTCGAGGGGCGCGTCGTGCGAAACGCTGCCATAAGCCCCGGCATGTTACAGCGCCTCGCCCCCTATCTCGAGCAATCGGGCGAGGTCATTCGCTTTGAGGGCATCGATCGCGTCGTGCGCATGAGTGCAGATGCCCCCGAGACGTACGGATACGCACGCACCGTGGGCGACGCCGTCACGCAACTTGAGCACTACAACGCCTATAAAATTCTTATGTCCACACCACTTGCCAACCGCATCGCCCAAGATGAAGAGCTTGGACCTCTGCTCTGCCTCAACGAGCTCGAGCTCGAGGTCACAGAAATCTCGCCGCGCGAGTGCACCAAACGGGCCGGAATCAAGGCTGTGCTTGACGCCCTGGGACCAGACCACGGCACCGTATATGGCATTGGCGACGCGAGCAACGACATCGCCCTCATGGAGGCGGTCGATGTTGGCATCGCCATGGGCAACGCGCCGGACTTCCTCAAGGAAAAGGCCGACTACGTAACCGACAGCTTCGACCACGACGGCGTCGTCACCGCGCTCGAACACTTTGGGCTTATCTAGCCGAGCCCCTTGCCGCGTTTGCGACCGCAAGACTCAATCGTCTTCAACCGCCGCGCTCGACGCCCCAATGTGGCAATATGTAGTCTGCATAATGCAACGGTGCAACCTAAGAAAGAATGCGAGAACCCGTGTCCAGTCCGTTTACCAGCTTTTTAGCCCAGCACTTTGACCAGATTAACGACTATCTGGCCACGTTCTTTGACGGACAGGCAACTTCCGCCGATATCGAGCGTTACCTGTATACCCCGCTCTCGGCATTTACGGCCAATGCCGGCAAGCGCCACCGCCCGCTCATCTGCATGCTCGCCGCCACCGCGGTAGGCGGCAGCTTTGAGAGCGCCCGCAGCGCGGCGGCAGCTATCGAGCACTTTCAATCGGGAGCGCTTATCCATGACGACATCGCCGACAACGGCCAACTGCGTCGCGGCAAGCCCTGCATGCACCTTACCGAGGGCACGGGGCTTGCCATCAACTGCGGCGACCTAGCGCTCACCATGGTCACCAAGACGGTTCTCGACGACCCCACGCTCGAGGCAGACGTGAAACTCCGCGTGCTCCACGAGCTCACCGAGATGATCGTCCGAACCATCGAGGGTCAGGCGCTCGACCTGGGTTGGGTCCGCGACGGGCGCTTTGACATCTCGGTCGACGATTATCTGGACATGGCGACGCACAAGACCGCGTACTACAGCGGAGCCACGCCACTTGCCGCCGGAGCCATTATCGGCGGCGGCAGCGAGGAGCAGATTGAGGCGCTGCGCGCCTTTGGCCTGCACACGGGCCTTGCCTTCCAAATTCAAGACGACCTGCTCAACTTGATCGGCACCAAAGAGGCCGCCAACAAGGACTTCCGCACCGATATCACAGAGGGCAAGCGCACCCTCGTCGCCGTGCACGCCCTGTCAGACGAGCGTTATCACGACGAGGTCGAGGCAATCCTTTCCTCGGGCACCGAGGACCCCGCGCAACTTGCACGCGCCGTGGAGATCTTCCAGCAGACCGGCTCCATCGATTACGCCCACACTTACGCGCTCGACCTGACCGCCAAGGCCAAAGCGGCCATCGAGAACGTTGAGCTTGATCAGCACGCACGCGAGTTGTTCCTCTCCATGGCAGATTTCTTTGTGGAGCGACTCAACTAGCGGGGGTTATAAAACCTGTCAGCAGCGTATTTGGGTACAACTTGCTACACTGTTGAGTGCATGTTTATGCATCCCTTTGCGTTGTCTATCCGACACACGCTCAAATAGTACGAATGGTACGCCGAAAGGGGTTCGTTCATGGAACCTATTACAACGGGCATGCAGGGAGCAGCCGTCGAGGACGTCCAGTCCCGCCTTCTGCAGCTCGGCTATACAATCGATGACACCGAGGTCTCCGACAAGCGCTTTGGCACCACCACCGAGCAGGCTGTTGGCACCTTTAGGCTCGACAGTGGCCTTCCCGCTGGCTGCGCCGTCGATATCCCCTGTTGGAGCGCCCTGGTAGACGCCTCGTATAAACTGAGCGACCGCACGCTCTATCTGCGCATGCCCAATTTCCATGGCGCCGACGTTCAGGCCCTGCAGCGCGCGCTCAACGTTTTGGGTTTTGCCTGCGGTGAGGACGACGGCTATTTTGGCCCGCACACCGAGGCCGCCCTGCAGCAGTTCCAGGAAAATGTTGGCCTGTTTGCCGATGGCATGGCGTTCCAGGATACCTACGCCTATATCAACCGCCTGCATCACGTGTGGGAGGGTAAGCCCTCGGTTACCGAGGCCGAGTCGCGCATCGGTTTTGCCCGTGCCGCCAACGTGCTCGAGCGTTTCCAGATTGCCGTCATCGGTGAGGACCCCATCGCACGCAGCGTTGCATCGCGCATGTGGAACATCGCCACGGCGACGACCGACAGCAGCGGCATGATGCTTTGCGATTCCGAGGTTCCGACCGACGTGGATCTGGTGCTCGAGATCGCAAGCGATGAGCTGCCCGCAGATGCTGCGCCGCGCGCCACGATCGCCCTTGCCGAGTGTCACAACCTTGCACAGCGCATCCGCACCGCCGATGTCGCCGCGCAGCAAAAGCCCGCGCGCATCCGCATTGAGCTCACGGGCATGACGCGCTACAACGGAACCTTCACCGCAAGTGATGCGCAGACACTCGCCGTACGCCTGCTCGATGGCGTTTGCGATGCCCTCGCAGATTAGGTAAACTAAACGGGTTGCTTTTGGGCAACACCACACATTGGGACGTAGTTCAACGGTAGAACTCCGGTTTTTGGTGCCGGCTGTTGGGGGTTCGAATCCCTCCGTCCCAGCCCCAAAGAACATAGCGCTCCAGGCTCTTATGAACCTGGAGCGCTTTTTCGTGGGCATGCGGAGGGATTCGAACCCGCAAGGGTGCAGAGCTGAGGAAACGCGAAGCGTTTTCCAGCGCAGCACGCAAGGAGCGAAGCGACGCAGCGGGGCGCGGCCGCCGGCAGGCGGACGCGGAATCCCTCCGTCCCACATCGACCGAGAGCTCCTCGCGTTAAGAAAATCGAGCCAACGCCGCCAAGCGGAGGGATTCGAACCCGCAAGGAATCTACCTATATAAGACAGGCGCCCCAAGCCCATTAGGACCAAGAGCGCCTTACATCTAGAAAATATAAGCCTAGTTCCGAAAAGCGAGCCGCATGCAACAACCAAGTAACCACAGGCCCCGGGAGAGCGGGGACACCGGCTTAGGTTTATCGCGAGTTCCGCACGAACAGGAGGCCACGTGACCTCGATGTTTTGGACGTGACAGCGAGAGGGGTCCTGGTATGGCAAGGTGACGTGAAACAAGGCGGCGCTGACCTTCTGTCGCGCCGCCGAAGTTGAACGTCAGATTGCCGTGCCAGGGCCCCTCGCAGCGTCAAGAAGACCGCCGTTCGGTAGAACGGCGGAACTAATTGTTCAGCATGCGGTCGAAGCTTCCCGAGTCGCCATCCCGATAGTCGGCGGTCATCAGAATCTCCTGCGGAATGCGTCCGCCCTCACGCAGCACGTTGCGGAACTGTACGCGCGTGACCATGGGCAGATCCTTGATCGTCGCCGCCAGGTTCTGCGGTACACCCTGGTTGGCAGCCGCGGGCTCGCACTCACCGCCGGCCTTCACGCGGCGCTTGTGCTCGGCGAGCATGGCGCGATACATACCGGCATGCAGGCGAATCTCAACAACATTGGCGTTACGGGTCTGCTCGACAATGCGCGCACCCTCTCGGTCGATGTCGCCCACGTAGTAGACATAGTTAAAGCGATAGCCGATCTCGGCCAGATAATCATCCAGTGCGTGTGAAACGCTCGCCTTGCAGCCGCCGCCAAAGATCACGCCACCCACCTTGGTGCCAAAAAGCTTGGCGTGTTTGCGGCCGCGCAGGAGCTTGACGATCTCGTCATAGGTGTCCAGGTTCTCGACCATAATGAACGGCTTGTCGGCGCCCAGCGTAAAGAAGCCCGTAAAGTGCACAGGACGGTTGGGAGCAACCTTGATTGCCTGCATGCTGATGCCCTTTTCGGTCATACGCCGAATCAGGCGCTCGCCGTGTTTGCCGTCAAAGGCCTTCTCATCGTTAAAAATCTGGTAGGCGCGCTGGCGACGCGAAGCGACCGGCGTGTCGGCGCCGCGATTCTGCTCTATCCAAGCCTGGATGATCGCAATCTCCTCGGCAATCTTGCGGTTGGACATCTCGTTGTGCTGAGTGCGCTGCGGAGCTTTTTTGTTATCCTTGCCCTCGACCTTAACGATTTGAGTCTGCTGCTCCTTAATCTTGGAGAGCGCCGTAGGCGTGGGAACGACCTTGAGCAGCTGCCTGCCCAGGACACGGGCCAGAGCAAACGCCGAAACCTCGCCATGAGCGGGCGGCTCAGGCTGCTGGGCGGCCGCATCGTTTGCAGTCGGTTTGGGCTGCGCCTGGGATTTGCGCTTGGAATCCGCCTGAGCTTTGCGCTCTTGCTTTGGCGCGGACGGACCCTTTTGCGAGCGCTCGGGCTTGTCCCCCTTCGCCGGCTGGCGCTTGGGCTGCTCCACCAGGGCCTCAGCCTTCGCATCCTTGCTTTGCGTCGCTGCCTTCTCGGCCGCGGCCTCGGCATTTGAGCCACGACCGCCGCGGTGACGACGGCGGCGGGGCTTGCTTGAGGCGCTCTCCCCTGTCTGCTTATCAGCGGACTGTTGAGCTTTGACCTCGGTGTCAGTCGCAGACTGCGACTCGGAAAGTTGCTGCTCGCAAGCCACCGGCTCAACGGTTTTCTCAGTTTGTTCGGCCTTATCGGCCTGAGCGGTCGAAGCCGGCTCGCCCTTCTCCTGACGTTTTACGGGATACGCGCGTCCCGCAAAACCGCGGCCAGGACGACACGAACCCGGAGCCCTCTTGGCAGACTCCTCAACATCGTCTGCAACCTCGGAAGGCTCTTCAGCCTCATGCGCGACATCCTGCTGCACAGCCTTAAAGTGAGCACCGCGACGACGCTTGGGCTCTTGGGCCTCCACGGGCTTTTGCTCCTTCGCGGGCTTTTGCTCCTTCGCGGGCTTCTGCTCCTTCGCGGGCTTCTGCGACTCAGCGGCAACCTCGGTCACAACAGTCTCGGTATCGAGTTCATCCTTTTGAGCCACGGCACGACGGAAGCGCTCCTGCTGGGCACGGCGCTGAGCATCGCGCTTGCCGCCCCCACCAAAACCGCCGCGGCCGGCCTTGGTCGTAAAGGCGCGAACGACGTTCTCATCGAGCAGCTCGTCGGTATCGACATGCTCGCGCGGGGCCGTTTCCACCGAAGCGGGCGCCTCGACAACGTCCTCGACGGCCTCTTCGACAGCCTCGGCAAGCTGCTCCTGAGCATCACTTATCTCGGCATGAATGGTATAGAACGCCGGACGTCCGTTAATGCCGCTGCCCTCGATCTTGGTAACGATCTTTGCCGCGATGAGTTCGTCGCGCATCGCCTTGGTGTCGCATTCCTTATCGACGGAGCGGAAAATCTGCGCCAGCGCGCTCGACTTGATCTTGAGTGCCTTGCGGCAGAGCAGGTCGTAGGCAACTAGCTTGGCGCGCTCGGCAGAAAGCGACGTCTGGCTGCTCAGACGCTCAGCCAGGGCATCGACATTATTTTGGTTATCGGAATATACCGTCTTGGCCACGGGGCCCCTTTCATATGTACACATATACGTTTATATGGTACAACGCGCGCCCTTATCCACGCAAAACATCTGCGAGAACACTCGGGCATCGCCCGCTTTTGCATGAAAAAAGACCGAGCCCGCGCAGCCGCGGACCCGGTCTTATCGAGTTGTATAGATGTGACGTTCAACTCGTCAGGTCGATTACGCCTTGGCAGCCTCGGCGTCGGCGGGAGCCTCGGCGGCAGCGGCGCGGCCATACTCGACTTTGCCCATCTCGGACCACTCGGGCTCCTCGTCGGGCATGGAACCGGCCTCCTTGCCGAAGAACTCCTTGAGGCAGTTGACGGCAACGATGAGGCCCAGGACCATCAGCAGGACGGCAAAGACGAGCTGCAGGCCCTTGGTGGCGGCGACGGAAACGGCAGCCGTGGTGGCGGTAGCCGGGATGGTGCCGAAGAAACCGTAGGCCTGGACGGCGGTCATGCAGCCCATGGCGCTCTGGACCAGCGAGGTGAAGGTGCAGCAGAGCAGGAAGGCGACGGGCACGTAGAGCATCCAACCCTTGCGGCCGGTGCACTTACAGAACACGGCGAGGGTGATCATGGTCATACCGCCGAGCAGCTGGTTAGAAGCACCAAAGAGCGGCCAGATGTTGGCATAGCCGCCAAAGGCGAGGGCGAGGCCAGGAAGCAGGGTAACGACCGTGGCGAACCAGGGGTTGCCGAGAACCTTCATGTAGCCGGCCTTGGACTCGATGGCCAGGGCGTCGTTGGTCTGGGCAAAGAACTCGGAGAACGAGGTGCGAGCGATGCGGGCGACGGCATCGAGCGAGGTCAGGGCCAGAGCGGAAACGTTCATGGTCATGAAGACGGTTGCGAGCGTGCCGTCAACGCCGAAGGCCTGCATACCGCGGGAGATGCCAGCTGCGAAGATCTGGAACGGGGTGGAAGCGACGCCGGCGTTAAGGGCGCCGGTACCGGCGGTGTTCATGTCGGAGAACATGATGCCGGCGACGATGATGGCAAGGATGCCGACGAAGGACTCGACGATCATGGCGCCGTAACCGACCTTGACGGCGTCCTGCTCCTTCTCGACCTGCTTGGAGGAGGTACCAGAAGAAACGAGGCTGTGGAAACCGGAGAGAGCACCGCAGGCAACGGAGACAAACAGGACCGGGAACATCATGCCCGAGGCATTGCTAAAGCCGGTGAAGACCGGAGCGGTGATGGTGGCCTGGCCGTTAGCGCCCAGGACGACGATACCGAGGACAGCGCAGACGATCATGACGATCATCATGATGGAAGTGAGGTAGTCGCGAGGGGTCTTGAGCATCTGGATGGGCATGGCACCGGCAAAGACCAGGTAGACCATGACGACGGCGAACCACTGGAACTTGTCCAGGTAGACCGGGAACTGCATGCCGACGGCGAACATGAGGACCATGAGTACCACGCCGGTGACGAACTCGGCAGCGCCGGTGAGGTTGAACTTCTTCTGGGCCCAACCAAAGGCCATGGCGACGAAGGTGAACAGGATGGAGATGGTGCCAGCGCAGCCAGCGGCATAGGACTTGGTGAAGTCGATGGCACCGGTAGCAGCACCAGAAGCGTCAACGGCCGGGGTGAACATGAACGTCTTGCAGACCATGTCGGTGAAAGCGGCGATGACGATGATGCAGAACAGCCAGCAGAACAGCAGGAACAGGCGACGGCCGGTCTTGCCGATGTACTTCTCGATGAGCTGGGCCAGGGACTTGCCGTTGTTCTTCATCGAGGCGTACAGGGCGCCAAAGTCGTGGACGGCGCCAAAGAAGATGCCGCCGACGAGGACCCAGAGCACGACGGGAAGCCAGCCGAAGGCCATAGCGACGATCGTACCCGTAACAGGGCCGGCACCGCAGATCGAGCTGAACTGGTGCGAGAACGCGGTGAAGGCGGAGACGGGCGAGAAGCTGTTGCCGTCTTTCATGCGCTTGGCCGGCGTGAGGGCCTCTTTGTCAACGCCCCACTTGTTGGCCAGCCATCGGCCATAGCCCAGATAGCCGCAGGCGAGCACCGCCGCGGCCACAACCATGAGCAAAACTCCGTTCATTACATTTCCTCCTCTAAAAAGAACTTCCCAGACATAAAAAATGAGGGCCGTCGGTTGCGCTCGACGGCCCTCATCTTCATCAGCCGCCCGTTATCGTACGGGCTAGCTGT
The DNA here is from genome assembly GCA_900540975.1 of uncultured Collinsella sp. GTDB lineage: Bacteria > Actinomycetota > Coriobacteriia > Coriobacteriales > Coriobacteriaceae > Collinsella. Next base: position 404 of record UQHY01000024.1, on the reverse strand, counting down.
ATGTGCTAACCCGCATCAGATAATTACTACGCTGATAATGTTTAGCTGATGCGTGAACATGTCTAAGAAATCCTCTTCAATCATGATGTGAACGATCCGTGCGTGTTCACATCCCCCAGTGGTTGAAAAGGAGTATGAAACTTTAGTTACCTAAAGTCAACGCAAATATGTAATGAATTTTCCACTTTTTTGAATTTCTCGGTATAAAACGCCACTGACCTCGGACTTTACCCCACGACAGTTTTTGCATGAGAGATGCTCCTCGGGGGCGGGGCGGGCGCCTGCCGCCATATATGAACTTTCCTGCTCGGACAGTCCTGCTCACGACGGAGGCCACATTAAGTGGCCTCCTGTTCGTGCGGAACTCGCGATAAAGTTCATATATGGCGGCGGGGACGATGGCC
>UQHY01000023.1:0-29523 GCA_900540975.1 uncultured Collinsella sp. | reverse complement strand
CATCCTCGGCCGAGCCCCCGGCCGCCACGGTGGCCATGCCTGCCATGCCGCAGGAGTAGGTTCGCTCGCTTATCACCATCATGTACCTGCGCTTTTACCGTACGCAGATGAGCGCGACGGCAAGTGTTGCGCTGCGGGTATAATGGACAGCATTCAAACGGTGGGCATCGAGGTGCCCGCAGGAGAGGAATGATCATGGGAAAGACTTTCAGCTTTGTCTCCGGTGCGCTCTTTGGTGCTGCCGCCGGCGCTATCATCGGCGTTGCCCTGGCCCCGCGCTCGGGTGCCGAGACCCGCGCCATGGCCGCCGATATCGCCAACGATGCCTGGGACAACATGCGTGACACCTACGAGCACAGTGCCGAGGAGGCCCGTGCCGCGGTCAGCGACTTTGGTCCGATGGTCGACGCCAAGACCGATGACCTGCGCGCCAAGGTCGACCTGGCCCGCGAGCGCATGGATCAGCTTCGCGAGCAACTCAACGACGCCATCTCGGGCGGCAACGTGACGCCCGCTGCCGATGTCGTGGTCGAGAACGTCACCGAGTCCGACACCGAGGCCACGGAGCCCTCGACCGAGGCATAATGCGCGCAGGGGATTTTGTCGGCGTCAAGGTTTATCGTAAGCCTGCCGAAGACAAGCGCACCAAAAAGGACGGCACGCCGCGCAGCCCCAAAAAGCTCGGCAAGATTCACTTTCCGGTCTTTACCCCGGGCGGTACGCGCGTGGTGGGCTTTATGGTTCGCCAGTCCGATATCGCGGGTATGATCGAGCGCCCCGACCGATTTGTGGCGCTCGATGCCATCGGCGTCTATGAGGGTGCTGTCGCGGTCGACGACGTCAAGGGCACCTACGATGCCGCCGCGGCCAAGCGCCTCGATATCAACCTGGACGATTGCATCATCTGGGTTGGCATGGACGTGCGCACGGAATCGGGCGATGTTGTGGGCTATTGCTCGGACGTTGAGTTCAAGCCGCGCTCGGGCGTTGTGCAGACGTTCTATGTGACCGCCGGTGCCGCTTCGAGCGTGCTGGTGGGCGACACGCAGGTGCCGCCGACGATGCTGCGCGGCTACGAGAACGGCGCGATGATTGTCTCGGACGAGGTCAAGGCGCTCGGGTATTCGGGCGGCGCGGCCGCCATGGCCGCCGAGGCCAGCGTCGTGGTGGGCGATAAGGTCAAGAAGGGCGCCAAGGTGCTCGATGACAAGGGATCGGTCGCCGTGGACAAGGGCAGCCGCGCGCTGGGCAAGCAGCTCGGCAAGACGCGCGGTATGTTCAAGGCCTTTAAGGACGAATATCAAAAGGCGAGCGGGGGCTCGTCAAAAGCTAGCAAATAGCGACGTACCAAATGATGGGAGGCGAGCCGGAGACATGTTGCTCCGGCTCGCTGTGTTTATGGGGGAGGGCACATGCGACAAAACGGATCTAACTTAAACGGGCACTCGGGTGCGCGTCCGACGGCGCGCCGCGACCTGGGGCAGCTGCCCAGCGGTCAGCGTCGACGTCGCCGTAAGCCCGGCGCGATGTACCTCAACCATAGCCGTGGGTTTAGCGATCGCAGCGCGCGCATCGGCAACGGGCGCTCGCCGCGCCGACCGTCCCGCCTGCCCTATGCGCTCATCGCCGTGGGTTGCGCGCTCGTGCTGTTTATCGCTGCCGTCGTGGGCTACGTCAACCGCAGCGTGGATGTGGAACTCAACGGGCAAAAGACCGCGGTGCGCGTGGGCTCTACGTTGCAGAATCTTATCGACGATCAAAGCCTGACCGAAACGTACGACGCCGGCGATCTGCTGGCCGTCGACGACAGCGTGCTCAAGCGCCATGGCGGCGAAAAGCTGTCGGTGGAGGTCGACGGCAAGCGTATGAAGCAGGGCAAATGGGATAGTCGCGAGCTTACGGGTGGCGAGAAGGTGACGGTCAAGGACGGCCGCAACGTGTACGAAAAGCACGAGGTCCAGGCCACGACTATCGAGCCAAAGCTTAAGGTCGAGGGCACAGGTGCCATTGAGTATGTCAAAACCTGGGGCGTTCAGGGCCGCTCCGAGGTATGGGTCGGCGAGCAGTCGGGCAAGACGCAGGACCGCGGCGAGGTCGTGCCCGCCACCGACTGCGTGGTCGAGTGCGCAAGCGTAGCGCCCAAGGGCAACGAAAAGTACGTGGCCCTGACATTTGACGAGGGTCCGAGCGGCGCGACCAAGCAGATCTTGCAGGTGCTCAAGGAAAAGGGCGTCACGGCGACGTTCTTCCTTTCGGGCGATGCCGCGGAAGCCTCGCCCGCTACTGCCAAAGCGATTGTCGATGCCGGATGCGAGGTCGGCTCCAACAGCTACAGCGATGATTCGCTCAAGGGCGAGGATCGCGAGACGGTGCGCAAGCAGATCACGAAGGGCACCGAGGCGATTAAGTCGGCGACCGGCGTGAAGACGATGCTGCTGCGTGCTCCCTACGCCGCGTTTGACGAGCAAAACTGGATCGACTCAATGGACCTGGTGTCCGCCGTGGTTTCGTGGAATATCGATTCGGGCGACTGGCTGCTCAACGGCGCTGACGAGCAAGTATCGACCGTGCTCGACTCGGTGACGCCGGGCAATATTGTGCTGCTCACCGATAGCGATGAGTGTTCCGAGCAGACGCTCGAGGCGCTGCCACAAATTATCGACGGCCTTGTCGCCGACGGCTACAAGATCGTGACGCTCAGCGACCTGGTCAAGACGGACACGGCATTGAGCAAAAAGCTCACCTCGCTGACGAAGGTCACCATGCCCAAAAACGCCGTGTTCCCCCAACTCCCCGAGGATGACGACGCCACAGAGTAGCCATCGGGGACGTGCTTAAACGACTGGTCGTTTAGGGCGGTCTTAATCGCTTTGTCCCACCGTGCTCATCTGGCTCTATGTCACGGATACGTCAGCGTTTGGTATGCCTGCAATGTGCAGCGCATAAATTCGGTGCCGCAGCGCGATGCTGATGCTATAGTTACTGCGGTTAATGAGGGTCAAGAGAAAGGTTACAGGTGAAATCCAAACCTCGACCATACAGTCGATGACCCCATGCAGGTGCTTTCTGCGCGTGCACGGGGTGTGAGCGCCGAGCGGCGTGCCGCCCGCGCATGCGTATACATATCTAAAAGTCCACGGATTGCGTGCCGGCATGGTCGCGCGGTCCGCAGGAATAATGATGGGGAGCACCATTGAATTATCTGAGTGAGATGCTCAAATTGCCGGTCTTGGACGTCGACGGCGAAAAGCTCGGCGTTGTGAACGATTTTGGCATTGCAACCGGCGAAGTTTTTCCGCACGTGACGTCGCTCGCGTTCCGTGGTCCCGGCAAGACGCCGTTTATGATCAGCTGGCGCAAATGGGTTGACCGTATTGACGAGACGGGTGTACACCTTAAGACATCGGCCACCGAAATCCGTTTTTCGTACCTGCAGCCGACCGAACTCTTGCTCGCCCGCGACGTGCTTAACAAGCAGATTGTCGACACGCAGGGCATGAAGGTCGTGCGCGTCAACGACATCAAGTTCTCCATGTCAGGCGAAAATCAGCTGCGCCTGTTGGGTGCCGAAGTTGGTGCCCGCGGTCTGCTGCGCGCGATCAGCCCCACACTTGAGCATGTCGTCGAGGGCTTTATGAAGCATCTGGGCAAACCGCTCAGTGAGGACATTATCGCCTGGTCTTACATGGACCTGCTCGATCGCTCGACTAAGAACATCCAGCTCTCGGTGTCGCACAAGACGCTTGGCGAGCTGCATCCTGCCGACATTGCCGACATTATCGAGCAGCTCGACCCGCGCCTGCGCGCGCAGGTGTTCGCGCAGCTCGACACGGCACAGGCCGCCGAGGCCATCTCGGAGTTCGATGACGACGAGCTCATGACCGAGATGCTCGAGGGTCTGTCCGATACCGACGCATCGTCGATGCTGGCCATGATGGACCCGGACGACGCCGCCGACCTGATCGACGAGCTCGATTATGAGAAGGCCGAGAAGCTCCTGCGCCTGATGGGCGTCAAGGAGGAGAAGGCGATTCGTAACCTGCTGGGCTATGAGGACAACACTGCCGGCCGCATCATGACCTCGGAGTTTGTCTCCCTGCCCGCCACGGCGACGGTCGGCGATGCCATCGAGGCGATTCGCAAACTCGACGAGGACTTTGAGAGCGTCTATTACGTCTATACCGAGGATCCGAGCGGCATGCTGACGGGCGTGCTCTCGCTGCGCACGCTGATCGTGGCCGACCGCGACGCCACGCTGGGCCAGCTCGCCTATCGCGACCTGGTCTACGTGTCGCCCGACGAGGACCAGGAAGACGTGACGGACGAGATGACCAAGTACGACCTGGTTGCCATCCCTGTCTGCGACGAGAACCGTCATATCCTGGGTATCGTGACCTTCGACGACGCCATGGACGTTATCGCCGAGGAGCATCAGGAGGACCTGCAGATTGCCGGTGTCGGCTCGGGCGATAGCGCGTCGGACGACTCGACGAACGTGCTCAGCTGGTTCGTGCATCGTCAGTACTGGGTCGTCGTGTGGGGCATCGCCTCGTGCATTATGGCGACGGTGCTGGGAACGGCGCTGGGCTCCGCGCATCTGGTGGTGTTCCCCATGTGCGCCATGCCGCTCGTGCTACTGGCCGCCTCGCGCATGGTGTCGTTCGTCAAGAACTACTTCCTCGAGTACGACGGTCACGACGACGAGCCCAAACCGTACCTGGGATTCTTCTTCCAGAGTACGGGTATGGGCCTGATCCTTTCGCTCGTGACCTACCTGTGCGCGCAGCTGGTGCGCACTGCCGCGTTCCTCGATGCCCCTATGTTTGAGGAGCAGCTCTTTACCGGCTGCTTTAACATCGCGGCCATCATCTGCCTGGTGGGCAACATGAGCGCCGTGATTTACCTGATGGTGCTGTTCTGGCGCGATGAGCACGACCTCAATACGTCGGGTACCGCCATGAACGTCATCGCCGTCATGATCTCGTGTGTGGCGTACTGCGCTGCTGCGGTGCTGCTCACCATGTCGGTCATGGGGTAGGTGGTCGCGTGCAAAATACGAAGCAAAAGCCGAGCACCAAGCAAAAGCTGACCATCGCGGCCATCTTTGGCGCCATGGGCCCCGGTCTTCTGGCGGCGCTTTCGGGCAATGACGCCGGCGGCATCGCCACGTATTCCAGCGCGGGCGCCAGCTATGGCTATAAGATGCTCTGGATGCTTCCCGTCATGACCGTGCTGCTCATCGTGACGCAGGAGACCGCGGCGCGCTGCGGATGCGTCACGGGTAAGGGCCTGGCGTCGCTCATTCGCGAGCGCTTTGGCGTGCGCAAGAGCGTGCTGGCCATGGCGGCGCTGTTGATCGCCAACACGGCGGTGACCATCTCGGAGTTCGCGGGTATCGCGAGTGGCCTTGCGCTGTTTGGCGTTCCGGCGAGCATCTCGGTGCCGCTCGTGGCGCTGCTGGTGTGGATGCTTACCATGTCGGGTAGTTTCCAGCGCATCGAGAAGATTTTGCTGCTGGTAAGCTGCGTGTTCGTGACCTACATCGTCGCCGCGTTTATGGCCGGCCCCAACTGGGGTGAGGTCGCGGTCGACTTGGTCGTCCCCAATATTCAAAACGACCCCAGCTACGTGTCGCTCGTGGTCGCAACGATCGGTACCACCATCGCACCGTGGATGATCTTCTTGGCTCAGAACAACGTGGTCGATAAGAATGCGGGCGAGGACGACATTGTGCTCCAGCGTATCGACACCGTGAGCGGCTCGATCGCCGCTGATATCATTGCGGGCTTCATTATCATCACGACCGGTACGGTGCTGTTCCCGGCGGGTATTCAGATTAGCGATGCCGCCGATGCCGCCCGCGCGCTGGAGCCCATCGCGGGCCAGTGGTCCACGGTGCTGTTTGCCTCGGGCCTGGTCGCGGCGAGCTTTTTGGCTGCTTGCGTGCTGCCGGGCGTTACGTCGAGTGCCATCTGCGAGGCTTTTGGTTGGGAGCGCGGCGCCGATCGCAGCTGGGACGAGGCTCCGGTTTACCGCGGCATCATTACGGCCATCATCGGCATTTCTGCCGTGTTGGTGCTCATGCCTGGCGTCGATTTGTTCCAGATTATGATGACCTCGCAGGTCATCAACGGCGTGCTGCTGCCTGTAGTCTTGGTATTCCAGGTGGTTATCGCGGCGGATCGCCACATTATGGGCGCCAACCGCAACGGCCGCATATGGAACGTGCTCACTTGGGCGACTATCGGCGTGATTACGGTGCTGACGGTCGTCATGTTTGTGCTGCAAGCGATGGGCTACAGCGCGTAGCGCCCACTTTTGCTTCCGAACAGGCCGCAGCGATGGGCTGCGGCCTGTTTTTCGTTTGCTATAGGGCGTTAGTTATATGGCGGTGGGCAAAAAATGCCAAATATGAGTAATGTTGCTAAGTTAATAGCATTTATATCCAAGAAAATAATGAACATAACCAACAGTATGTTCATTAAAATTGGCTCCAATACGCCTTAAACCAGTCAGGTTGGCTGCTTTAGGGGGCTGTAGGGGACGCTCGGACGTCATTTTGGGTGGTTTTGCCTGCTATTAAAATGGTAACAGTACTCATATTTGGCCTTTTTTGCCCACAGACCTTTGAGGTTGCAGCGAAAAGGGCTTGTTTTGATTGTTTGGGGCAGGCGCGAGGCGCGGAAACGATGTCTGGCGCGGCGGAGCGGCTTGGAATTCATCCGTAGAGGTCTTCATTGGTTGCGCCAGGAGTGCCTTCAGATGCCGGTACAAAAGGAGCGTCCCTAACTGCCGGAGGGGGCGTCGGTTGTGGCCGACGCCCCCTCCGGGTGCAAGCGGATTTGACAGTGTGTTACTTGTCGGTGCCTAGCTTGTGCGGTTTGTAGGCGAGCGCGTTGACGAGTGCGTCGGCGGCGGACTTGACGGCCGCCGGCTGCGGATCGTTAACGTGGTCCTCGGGATGCACGGGCAGGTCCTTCTTGACGGCATCGTGGATGAGCTTAAGGTACTCGGCCACGCCCGCGTTCGAAAGGTGCGTGCCGTCGCCATCGAACAGATCGTTGCGGTTGGCGCTATATCCGTACCGGTCAATAACGCGCACGTTTTTATAGCGCGTGGCGGCGTTGGCGATGGCCTGATTGGTGGCGCCGACCCATGGCTGCGGGCTGCGCGTGTTTACAAATACGACGGTGCGCTGATTGCCGGCATCGGCCATGATGGCGTCAATCTGGGCATCGGTCACTAGGCCGTTGGTGCCCAGCGCAAAGACTACGATCTTGCCGGCGAGGTTCTGCTGGATATAACCCTCAAATGTTGTGCGGCCCGCATCGAACTGGCGGCCCTTTTCGGCATCGATGTGACTGTGGGGGAACACGCCGTCAAAGGAATCGACGGCGCGCAGCGACACGGAGTCGCCGATCATCAGCAGGTCGTAGGATCCGTCGGGGAAGCCGTCGTTGTCCTTGTCGGTGTCATCGGCCGCCTGCTGGTCCTGGGGTTTTGCATTTTTGGCTTCCTTGTTTAGGATTTCGGCGCCCTCGCCGCTCAGCGCGGATGTGTCGGGCACAAAGACCAGACCACCCAGCGCCACGACAAGCACGACGCCGCAAACGGCGCACACGGGAATATGCGCGCGCACCCAGCTTGCGGGCGTGGTGGTGCCATCGCGGAATTCGGCGACAGTGCGGCCGAAGGCGCCCTTCCTAAACGGTGTTTCGATAAAGCGATAGGAGCACTCGGCTACGGCGACCACCACAAGTACCTGCAAGATGTACTGCCACCAGGGCGTATCGCTGATGTTGGCGACCGGGTTCATAAGCAGCAGCAGTGGATAGTGCCACAGATAGATACTGTACGAGCGCTTGCCAACCCACACGAGCGGCTCGGCGGACAGCGCGCGGGCAACCATTCCCTGGGGCTGCACGCAGGCCGCGATGACCATGAGCGTGAGGATGGAGCATAACAGCGTGCCGCCGCGATACTGAAACGCGGTGTAGCCGTTGGTGAGCGCGACCATGGTGGCAAGGCCAGCCAGGCCCACGACACCCAACACATCGATGGACGTGGGCGAGGACCAAAAGCGTACGAGGGCGCTCGGCTGTGCCGGGGCGGTCTCGGCTGATTCGTCGACCTTCTTGTCAGGCTTGCCCTCGGCGTTCTTGCCATGCTTGGCGGCGCCAGCCAGGCGATTGAGTCCCAAACGATGAGCGAGACGCACCGGCGCCAGGTCGCGATCGGGGATAAAGGCCATCCAGGCACCCAGCAGCAGCGAGAACACGCGGGTGTCGGTGCCGTAGTACACGCGGCTGGGGTCGGCGGCAGGGTTGTAAAGCACCATCATGGCGAGGGCAGATACCGCGGCAAGGCCCAGAACCACGCGGCGCGTGTTGGGCTTGCTCACATGCATGGATACCATGGCAAACAGCAGTGGCGGCCAAATCAGGTAGAACTGTTCCTCGATGGCAAGCGACCAAAAGTGCGTGAGCGGCGAGGGGTCGCCCAGAGCATTGAAGTACGAGACGTTTTGGGCAATCTGCCACCAGTTGTTGAAGAACAACAGCGACGGCAGGATGTCGGGGCGCATCTTGGTGAGCATCACGTGGTTAAAGATGGTGCACAGCGCGCAGGTCACGAACACTACCGTTACCACGGCGGGGACCAGGCGACGGATGCGGCGAATCCAGAAGCTCTTAAGGTCGATGCGGCCGGTCTTAGCGACTTCGTTGAGCAGCAGGCGCGTGATCAGATAGCCCGAAAGCACAAAGAAGATCGTGACGCCGAGCAGGCCGCCCTGAGCCCACGTGAGGTTGAGGTGATAGAGCACCACTGCGACGACGGCAAGCGTGCGCAAGCCGTCGAGGGCGGGGATATAGCGAGATTTGGGGCGCGTGGGCGCCTGTTCTTTTGCGGTGCTGTTGGTGCGGTCACCCTTGTTGGCGGGCACGCGATGAGAGCCTGCGGCGCGGCGCGGCTCGGTGGCTTGTCGGTTAGCGCGCGAACGTTCGTGCGGCGCTCGTTGATCGCTCGCGTGGCGTGAGCTGCGCGAGCTCGATCGCGGGAATTGTTCCATAAAACTTCATCCAATGACGAGAATAATCAGCACGCCTTCATTGTAGCCGCCTGCCCCTGTGAATGCTTGCTGCCGGCGCAAGCTCAAGCGCGCGTCCACATCAAAGTGAACTAAAGTTATAGAGGCGCGAGAGCGCACGATTGACGGCCAACAGCGGGCGCAGAGCCCGCGGACGAGGAGGTTTCCATGGCAGATTGCGGCATCGTTGCGGTGTTCGGCAGCATGAACATGGACCTTTCGGTGGCGTGCGAGCGCATGCCGCGTGCGGGCGAGACCGTCGGCGGCAGCGGATTTATCGGCAATGCCGGCGGCAAGGGTGCCAACCAGGCCGTGGCAGCTGCGCACATGGGCGCGCGCACGTGCATGATCGGCGCGGTCGGGCGCGATGCGTTTGGCACGTCGCTCGTGGCGGGGCTCCAAGATGCTGGCGTGGACTGTGACTTTGTGGCGCGTCGTGATGATGTGGAGACGGGAACGGCGACCATCATTCGCTGTGAGGGCGACAACCGCATTGTGCTGTCGCCGGGCGCCAATCATGCGCTTGCGGGCGAGGACGTTGCCCGCGCGCTGAGACGCCTGGTGGCCGATGAGCTCGACGGCGACGCCAGCGAGATTGCCCCGGCTGCCGGAAGCGTCTTTATCGCCCAGGGCGAATGTGACCTTGCGGCGACTGCCGAGGCGCTTGTTTGCGCTCACGAGCTGGGGTTCTATACGGTCTTTAATCCAGCGCCTGCCTGTGAGTTGCCTGCGGAGGTCTGGTCTGCAGTCGACCTGGTCTGCCCCAACGAGACTGAGTGCCAGGTGCTGACGGGCATCTTGCCCGCGGATGATGCGAGCTGCGTCGCGGCGCTCAATGCCCTGCTCGCCAAGGGTGCTGGAGCTGCGGTCATCACGTTGGGCGGCGCCGGGTCGGTTACGCTTGGCGATGACGGCGAGCTGCTGCGCATGCCGGCGCTTTCGAGTGCGGTGGTCGATACGACGGCCGCGGGCGATACATTTATCGGTGCGCTTGCTGCAGCTCGTCTGGAGGGCCTGCCGCTCTTTGAGTGCATGGCGGTGGGCGCACGCGCCGCGGCGGTGACGGTGTCGCGCCTGGGCGCACAGCAGTCGATTCCCACGCGAGCCGAAGTTGAGCGCGTGTTTGATTTAGACGATTTAGTACAAGACGGAGAAGCGGAGTAGAACAATGGCAATTAAGAAGCTGATCCTTGATCTGGATATGGGTGTGGACGATGCGATGGCGCTTGCCTATGCCATCGCGAGCCCCGAGGTGGAGCTCGTCGGCATTACCACGTGCTTTGGCAACGTGCGCGTCGACCAGTCGGCGCATAACTGCTTGGCGGTGCTCGACCTGTTGGGTCGTCCCGAGGTGCCGGTGTACCTGGGTGCCGACCGTCCTCTGCAGGCGACTGAGCCCTATACGCCGCCGGCGTCCACCGCGCTCATTCACGGCAAGAACGGCATCGGCGGCGCGAGCGTGCCGGCGTCGCCCTACGAGCCGGTGGGGGCGACGTCTGCCGACGGTAACGCTGCGGTCGATTATTTGATCGATGCCGCGCGCACCTATGGTCCCGATCTGGTCTACGTAGCGACCGGCCCGCTCTCCAACCTGGCGCTTGCCCTGGAGCGCGATGCGGCAGCGGTGATGTCTATCGGCCGCGTGGTGGTAATGGGCGGTGCCCTGACCGTGCCCGGTAACGTGAGTGCGGGTGCCGAGGCCAACATGGCAAGCGATCCCGAGGCGGCCGATGCCGTGCTGCGCTCGGGCCGCAAGCTCACCATGGTGGGCCTGGACGTGACGCATCGCGTGGTGCTCACGCGCCGCGACATTGCCGGTTGGACGGGCTCGGGCACCATGGCGGGCTGCGCATTTGCTAGCATGGTCGAGCACTACATTGGCTCGTACGAGATGAACGCACCCTACCTGGGTGGTTGTGCGCTGCACGATCCGTTGGCCGTTGCCGTGGCGATCGACCCCACGCTCGTAGGTGCACTCGGCTGCAATCTGCGTGTTGATCTGCTGGGCGAGTATCGCGGTCGCACCATTTGCGATGAGCACCGCCTGTCCGATCCGGACAAGAGTGCGCTTGTGGCGCTGACCGTGGATGTCCCGCGCTTCCTGTCCGAGTTCAAGGCGCGCATGGCCCGCATCCTAGGCTAGGCTCGGGATCGAAGCACGCCCATCTGCTCGATGTGGCCGCTGGCGGGCCGACATCTACCGTTCGCCAGCCCGATGGTCCCCGGGGCGGGGAGAGCGCTATAATGCATTCTGCATCTTGGATTGTTACTCCTGTGTGGAGGCATGCCCAAGAGCAATACAACACGGATTGTTACGTAAGGCATGACCGCAATAGCACTGCTATTGGCTATCATGCCTTTTTCTGTGAGTGTTCTTGAAAGGAGGTTCACCATGCTTGCAATTAAAAAGCTTAACAACAACGCGGTTCTTTGCCGTGACGGACAGGGGCGAGATGTCATCGCCATGGGCAGGGGCGTCGGTTTCGGCGGAGATTTTCCTCGAGAGCTCCCTCTTTCTAAAATCGAGCATACGTTTTACGACATTGATTCTAAAGGACAAGATGTCATGAGGGATCTTCCCTCGGATATCGTGATGTTTGCGGCGAAAGTTATGGACATCGTTGCCAACGAACTGCCCTACGACCTCTCGACCAATGCGACGCTGTTCATGGCTGATCACCTGTCGTTTGCCGTTGCGCGAGCCCAAAAGGGGGTCCGCATCGCGATGCCTCTTGCCTATGAAGTGCGGGAGACGTATCCGAAGGAATACAAGGCTGCCCAGTTTATCGTCATGCGACTCGAGAAGGAGCTCGGAGAGCGGCTTCCCAAGGATGAGATTGCCAGTATTGCGATGAATCTCGTCAATGCGCGGGTTGTTCAGGCCATCGAGACCGCGAGCAAACCCACCAAGCAGTTTGACGATATGCTAGAAGATGTCACTGAGATCGTCGAGAGTGATTTTCGCATCATCGTTGACCGCGATTCCTTTGATTTCACCCGCTTCGCCACGCATCTGCGGTACCTGTTCAAGCGCATTCAAGCCGGCGAGTCGCTGAACAGCGCCAACATGCAGATGTACAAGAACTTTCGTGAGGAGTTTCCGCAGTTGGCAGAGTGCGTGAAGCATATCGGTTCCTATTGTCGTGAAACGTGGGACGCCACGCTCTCCGAGGAGGAGGAACTCTATCTGATGATCCATCTCAACCGGATCATCTCCAAAAAAGGATTGTAACCCGTAGCCATTCGGGGCATGACCTTTGCCGATTCGAACAGTAAGCCAAGATTGTGCAAAGGAGCCAATGATGGCAAATTACAAAAAGGTGGCAGAGCAGATTCTCTCCACTGTGGGCGGGGCGGAAAACGTGGCTTCGGTTACGCATTGCATGACGCGCCTGCGCTTCAACCTCAAGGATGAAAGCCTCTCGAATGATGAGAAGCTTGAGGACATCTCGTCTATCATCAGCGTCGTGCACGCCGGAGGGCAGGTGCAGCTGGTGGTCGGGCCCACGGTCGACAAGGTCTACGACGAGGTTTGTAAGCAGGGCGGATTCGAGGTCACGGTATCGATTGACGAGGAACTCGATGGCCCTCAGCTTAGCTGGAAGGAGCGCTTGGCGCCCAAGCACCTCTTCAATCAGCTGCTCGATGCCGTGAGCGGCGCTATCACCCCGATCCTTCCGATCTTTTGTGTCGCCGGTATCTTCAAGATGCTCGTTATTCTGTTTGGGCCCGAAGGCGCCGGTTTTATGTCCGAAACGAGCGACCTGTATCGGATCCTTTCCCTGGTGGGCGATGCGGCGTATTACTACTTCCCGGTGTTTGCCGCCTATAGCTCGGCTAAGAAGTTCAAAACGAGTCCTGTGCTGGCACTGCTCATCGCTGTTGTGATGATTTATCCCGACATGCTCGCTATTGTTGAGGACGGAAAGCCTTTCAGCGTCTTCGGCATCCCCATGCAGCTCGTCAACTACACCCAGGCTGTTCTTCCGGTCATCTTGATCACCTGGGCCCAGTCCTATGTTGAGCGCTTCTTTAAGAAGATCTCGCCTGATATGTTGCGCATTCTGATCGTACCCGTGGGTACGGTGCTCGTGATGTTGCCGGTCGCGCTGTGCCTCTGCGGCCCTGCCGTCCAATTTGTCATGGGCCTTGTGGCCGATTTCATCATTTGGCTCGCCTCTGTTGCCGGTCCCGCTGCGACCGCGGTTATCGGCGCATTCTGGAATCTGATCATCGCCACCGGCATGCACGTGCCGATCTATACCGCCATATTGCCCGCCGCGCTCCAGAACGGTTACGACGCCATCTTATACCCCGGCACCGCGGTTGTAGCCTACACCACGCTTGCCATCGCGCTCGCCTATGGCCTGCGCGCTAAGGGCAAGGAGAGTCGAGCCACGGGCTGGAACTTGTTCATCACCTATGCCTTCGGTCGCGTGAGTGAGCCCATCATCTACGGCATCCTGTTTCGCGACAAGAAGGCTCTTGCCTGGAACATGATTGGTGGTGCTGTCGGTGGTCTGCTGGTAAGCCTTCTTCATGCCAACGTCTATATCTTCACTGGCGTTGGTTTCCCATGGATGAACGTGCTCATGTTTGCTCAGGATATCATCCCTGGCACCATCGGGTGTCTTGCTGGCGGTGCCGTGACGTTTGCGTTGGCGATGATTTTTGGATTTGAAGGACAGGAGAAGATGCCGTTGAAGTCCAAGAGCGGCGATTCTGAGGCCGTTGAATCCGTCGAGGCATAAGAGGCTACTACACAAATATGCTCCCCAGCCGTTGCGCGGTCCGACCCCTTGGCCGCGCAACGGTACTGTGCTGTTGCGCGGCACTTGCCGAGTCCGTTGCGTTCGACAGTGTGGGCCGGGAATTTGATAGAAAGGACGACACCATAATGTTTAGAGAAGATTTTTTATGGGGCGGGGCTCTGGCTGCAAACCAGTGCGAGGGAGGATGGAACGAAGGCGGTCGCGGTTTAGCCAATTCCGACATGCTGCCGTTTGGCGATCAACGCATGGACGTCATGCGGGGAGACCTTGATCCGCGTGCGTTGGCACCCGACAGCTTCTATCCCGCTCGCAAGGGCATTGATTTTTACCATAGGTACAAGCAGGATATTGAACTGTTTGCCCAGATGGGTTTTAAATGCCTGCGCTTATCGATCGCCTGGAGCCGCATTTTTCCCAAAGGAGACGAAGCCGAGCCCAATGAAGAAGGCCTTGCCTTTTACGAGGATGTTTTTAGGACGTGCCGCGCGCATGGCATTGAGCCTTTGGTGACGCTCAACCACTATGATGTCCCCATGCATCTCGTCGATGCGTATGGCGGATGGCGCGATCGCAGGTTGGTCGACCTGTTCGATCGATATTCGCGTACAGTGTTCGAGCGCTATCGGGGATTGGTCAATTATTGGCTGACCTTTAACGAGATCAACATCATGACGCAGGCGTGCTTTATGGCGGCGGGGATCATCTTCGAGCAAGGGGAGAATCGCTATGCAACGGTTCACACGGCCGTGCACCATGTATTGGTTGCGAGTGCCCGTGCGGTCGGGGCGTGTCATGAACTGTGCCCCGGGGCGAAGATCGGTTGCATGCTCAACGCAGGTGTCTTCTATCCGGCTACATGTGATCCGGACGATGTGCTGGCTGCGCAGGCTGAGAATCGCAGCCATTACATGTTTACCGACGTCCAGGTGCGCGGTGCGTACCCGAGCTATGTTCTCAAGGAATACGCCCGCCATGGTTTTGAGGTGCCCTATCGGGATGATGACCGCGAAGTACTGGCTGCAAACCTGGTCGATTTCGTCTCGTTTTCGTATTACTCGACGCGCGTCGCAAAAGCGCATGCGGAAGGTCAGTTCGATTCGAACCTTCTTCGCTCGGCGCCTAATCCGTATCTAAAACAGGAGCCTTGGGGGAGGTTTATCGACCCCAAAGGGCTGCGCGTCACCATGAATGAAATCTGGGATCGCTATCAAAAGCCGCTGTTCATCGTCGAAAACGGTTTGGGTGCTCCTGATGTGCCGGAAGATTCGGGTGAAATAGAAGACGACTATCGAGTTGAATACCTGCGGGCCCACATCGAGGCGATGAGGGAGACCGTCGAGCTCGACGGGGTGGAACTCATGGGATATACCTGTTGGGGCCCGATCGATTTGGTTTCGGTCGCCACAGGACAGATGCGTAAGCGCTACGGGTTTATCTATGTCGATCGAGACGATAGCGGTGCGGGCTCGTTTGAGAGACGTAAAAAGAAAAGCTTCGAATGGTACCGACGCGTAATAGCAAGCAATGGCGAAGACCTTGCGTAATAACGTTAAGATGGACAAATGCGCCCGTTGGGGGAATAGTCGCGCCACTTTGCTTGACAACAGGCTAAACTAGCTAATAAACATTTACTCTTCTGTTTAGATTGAATTTGCGGTCGTTTAGTTGCCGAGCCACGGGGCGGTCAAGCCACGATGCTCGGCCGCGACCGATGCTAGGGGGAACGATGGCTAAAGCAAGCGTCCGCGAGATCAGCCGCATTACCGGCTTTTCGCCCGCAACCGTGTCCAACGCGCTCAACCGCAAGCGCAGCGTGAGCGAGGAGACCGCCAAGGTCATCCTGGAGTGTGCGCAGTCGCTCGGCTACCAGCAGTCGACGCAGCTCGAGAGCATCCAGTTTGTGCTTGCGCGCAAGACGGCCGCCATCCTGGACGAGAGCACCTTCCATCCCGCGGTCATCGAGGGCGTGGAGCGCCAGGCGCGTCGCCACGGCATGAGCACGAGCTTTGTCACGCTCGACTTTAGCGATCTTGACGCTGTGCGCCCGCAGGTCGAGGGCCTGATCGCCGATCCGTCCGCCGCTATCGTGCTGATGGGTACCGAGCTGGGCGAGGAGGACTACGCCCTGTTCGCCAACGCCGCCGCCCACCTGATCGTGCTCGACGGCTGGAGCGATCGTCAATACTTTGATGCCGTGGTCATTGCCAACACCGATTCGGTACTGCGCGCCGTGGACTACCTTATCGAGAAAGGTCACAAGCAAATCGGCTATCTGGCGGGCGACCTTCGCATCCGCAACTTTAAGGACCGCGAGCGCGGCTATCGCCAAGCGCTTGAGGATGCGGGCCTCGAGGCCAATCCGGCATGGCGTGTCACGCTGGGCACCACGCTCGAGGGCGCTTATCGCGATATGGGCGCGTGGCTCGACAGCGTCTCGCACGACGACCTGCCGACGGCTTTCTTTGCCGAAAACGACGTGCTCGCCGTGGGTGCCATGCGCGCGCTCAACGAGCACGGTATTCGCGTGCCCGAGGATGTCTCGATCATCGGCTTTGACGACCTGTCGTTGGGCGCCTTTTCCAACCCGCCGCTCACCACGGTGCACGTTCCCAAGCACGAGGTGGGCGAGATCGCGGTGCGCCGCCTGGTGGGCAACATCCGCAATCCCAAGAGCTATACCTGCAAGACGGCCGTATCGACCTATTTTGTCGAGCGCCAAAGCGTGCGCGAGATCTAGTCGGAACGGCGCCAGACCCCAGAGCGGAAAAGTCCTTCTAGATTACCTAGAATGATTTTTCTGGGACGGGGATTTAAAACTCATTGATCCCCGTCCCGGGTAGCTCATTTGGGACGGGGCTTTTTTGACTGGTATGATTGGTGCGACCATTCGAACCAGCTAAAAGAGCCCCGTCCCAATTTAACTACCGAGAGGATCTGCCATGGAGCGTATCGCGAGTTTTTCCGTTGACCATCTGCTGCTCGAGCCCGGCGTGTATGTGAGCCGCATCGACCGCGATCCGGCGACCGGCGCCGCCGTCACCACCTTTGACCTGCGCCTGACCACGCCCAACAAGGAGCCGGTCATGAACACCGCCGAGTGCCACACCATCGAGCACCTGGGCGCGACGTTCCTTCGCAATCATGCCGAGTGGTCGAGCCACATTGTCTACTTTGGCCCCATGGGCTGCCGCACGGGCTTTTACCTCGTCGTGTTTGGCGAGGTGACGAGCGAGGAGATTCTGCCGCTCGTGCGTGAGCTGTTCGAGTTTGTCGCCAGCTTTGAGGGCGATGTCCCCGGTGCCGCTCCCGAGGAGTGCGGTAACTACCTTGACCAGAACCTCCCCATGGCAAACTGGCTCGCGCGCCGCTACCTCGACCGTGACCTGGCCGATATCGACGAGAAGCACCTGCACTATCAGCAGGCGTAAGGCTGCTTGCAGGAATAACGTTTGTGCCAGAAGCGCTCCCGCTCTTTGCGGAGCGCTTTTTTATACCGAGTGCTCAAAACAGAATGAGATTGTTCTAGAATGTTCATACTGTCACACAAACGAACAGGAGCGAACATGCATATCTACTCTGTCTCTGATCCCGAGTTCAAGTCCTATGGCAACGTTTGGGATAACGTTCCGTCCGAGCTTACGTCGCCCGTGCTCGAGGCGCTTGCCTCCACGCCCATCCCCGAGGGCAGCAAGTACGTAGCAAGCGCGCCGGAGCTCGAGGGCGTCGAGGATGCCGACAAGCTTGGCTTTCTCATGTTTGGCGGCCGCCCCTTCCAGCTGGGCTGGTGCAACGGCCACAACACGCGTCTCAACTGCCTGGAGTACCACCGTGCCAGCGAGTTCAACCTGGGTGCACGCGACTTTATCCTGCTCGTGGCACATCGCTGGGAGATCGAGGACGGCAAGCTCGATACCGCGTGCGTCAAGGCGTTCCGCGTGCCGGCCGGCACGCTTGTTGAGGTTTTCAACACCACGCTCCACTACACGCCCTGCATGGTCGACGACGGCGGCTTCCAGGTGATGGTGGCGCTGCCGGCGGGCACCAACGGCCCGCGCCCCGAGGCTGCAGCCGACATGCCTGGCCGTTGCGGCCCCCCGGGGGCGCGAGCCGACATGCCTGCCGCCGGTGACAGCTACTGCTACTGGAAGGCCGACAAGTGGGTCCTCTGCCACGCTGACAGCCCCAAGGCTGCCGAGGGCGGCTACGTAGGCCTCGTCGGCAAAAACCTCGACATCACCGTGGACTAGCGCATCGCCCCAAACCACCACAAAGGTGCCTGTCCCCTTTGCGGTGGTTAAGGAAGCTGAGACACTCAACTTCATGGCCTCCTGACCAAGGCGCCCGGCGAGCAGGTAATGCTCGCCGGGCGGCCTTGCCGTCTGCGGATTTTGGGACATGTGGCCCGCTTTTTGGGCCCACCTGTCGGTACACTAAAAGCACTATGGGTACCCGCGAGCGACATATCGGCCACGCGGCCGCCCGATCCGCACCCGTGGCGGATCCCAGGGGCGGCAGGCTCTTCGCCATGCCGCGATTCCTTGTTGGCATAACACATCAGGTGTACCGCCACCGCGTCTTTGCTATCGCCGGTGTCATCACCGCGATGTTCCTCATGCTTTTGGCAGTCTTGCCGGCGCTGTTCGCCTTCGACCCCAAACTTTCTAACGCCGTGCCCGCCTATAGCGAGGTGTCCGAAGAGGTCGTGGATGCGCTCGTCCACTCGAGCTCTCTCCCGCTGCTTGTCGCCGCAATTGTATTTTCGATCTGGGGCGTATCGGTCTATCTGCGCTGTTTGGACTATGTGTTGCGCCGCCGCCTTGTTGCCGTCGCCACCATCTGCACCCTGTGGATGATCGAAGTCATTCTCAAGTACAAGTCATTCACGCCGTTCTATGCCACTGTGCTGTGGTACCTGTACTACGTGCCCATGACGCTCATTCCGCTGCTCTACCAGTTGTGTGGTCTGCGCCTTGCGGGCCTGGAGCAACACCGCCTGGGTCGCCGCTACTGCGTTGCGCTGTGGATTGCGGCCATCCTGCTTATCGGATTTGTGCTCACCAACGATTTTCACCAGCAGGTCTTCCGCTTTGACCGTACAAGTGACACCTGGAGCAACGACTACACGTACGGCTGGGGTTATTTCGCCGTCCTCGTGTGGACGGCCTTTGACTTCGTGGCCTTTTTTATCCTGGTTGGTCGGTCCTCGTCCTTTCGCATCCAGCGTTTTTCGGGCACGGCGGCGCTCGTGCTGCTGGGTGGCGCATTCTTTGCCATCTCCTATGCTCTGCGCGTGCCCTGGGCATGGAGGCTCAACTTTTCGCTCGTCTATTGCGTCCTGTGCGTGGTGGCGATGGAAATCTGTCTCGATTGCGGTGTCATTCCGTCGTATCACGACATCGCCGGCATCTTTGGCACCTTGCCGCTTGACCTCAAAGTTCTAACGCGCGACCTGCAGGAAGTCCATGCCACGCCAGTGTCAAAGCCAATGCCGGTGGGCGTGCGCGAGGAGTTGCGGGTCCAGGAGCACGGCCGCGCCCATGCCTTTGCCGTGGCGTCCGATCCCGATGTGATGTACCGTGCCTTTCCGCTGCTGGGTGGATCGGCGCTGCTTGCCCAAGACGTGTCGGAGCTCAACGAGCTTAACCGTGAACTGGCACATCGTCGCATGGAGCTGCAGCGTCAAAACGAGCTGCTCGCCGCCGACTACGACCTTAAGACGCATTCGGCAGATCAAGAGGCCGAGACCTTGCTGGTCCAAGACGTGGACCAGGCGCTTGCCCGCGCGCTCGAAGGGATGTACGACCTGCTGGGCTCGCTGCCGCCGTTGACCGACGAAGCGTCTTCGCACGAGCGCTACCGTATGCTGCAGCGCGCCAAGATGCTCGTCGCCTATTGCAAGCGCAAGGGGTCGCTCACGTTGGCACAGCACGGGGAGAGCGGTTTTGATCGCGACCGCATTCAGCTCATCGCCAACGAGCTCGCAAGCGACCTGCGCACCATCGATATCGATTGCGCCTCGATTATCGCCATACGGCGCCCGTTGCACGCCAGTACGGTAAGCGCCCTGTACGACTGCGTGTATGACTTTGCGTTTTTTGCCTACACTACCGACCATCCGGCGCTGATGTATCACTTGGACGACCATGACCGATGCAGTGTCGAGCTGCGCGCCACGCTTTTTCCAACGATGGTGAAGATCTTTCGCAGACGCCCGCTGCGCAAGAGCTCGAAAGCGCTCTGCAAGGGCGTAACGTGGCATACCGCCTTGAGGGCGAGCCCGGCCAGCTGCGCATGATCGTCTTGATGCCGAGGGCGGGTGGGTGACGATGCAGATTTCGCTCATTCTTCCCCAAATCGTTGCGCTCGATGTTGTCTTTGCCCTGGTTGCGTGTCTGCAGACGATCCACGTCCCGCTCATCGCATCGCGCCGCTCGTCCTATAACCGTAAGGTGATTTGCGCCTACGAGGCGAGCCTTGTGCTTCACCTGATGATTTCGGCGCTCATCTTATTCGCGTCGTCTGGCTCGTATCTGCTGGCGCCGCTTGGCGTTTGCGCCAGGGCAATGGGCGGAGCGCTGTGGCTCAATGCCGCGATCTTTGCCTATGGCGTGGTGCTTATGGTGCGCTATCGTCGTCCCGTCATGCTGACTGAGCTGCTGCTCGTTGCCGCCGTAACGCCGCCAATGGTTGTTGTTATGGACTCGGCGTGGACCGTTGTCCTTATCGCAGAGGGAGCGTTCTTCCTGTTCCGTTCCATCGCGGCGCTCTTGATGGACGTCCATAACCGCCAGGAGGATATCACCGCGTTCTCGACGATCGAGACCATCAACGTGATTCCCGTGGGCATCCTGTATCTGGACCCGAGGGGCCGTCCGCTGCTCATGAACCGCTGCATGCGCAAAAACCTAGTGGAACTTCATATGCCCACCGATCTAGGTGACATGAGCGGCACATGGAACGACCTGCGCAAACTTAGCATGCAAATGCCCGAAAGCAGTAGGAACCGTGTGCGGATTAACTTGGATCGTTTTGGTGATGCTCGCGCCGTGATCGAGATTTCTCCCGCCGAGATTCGCCTATTTGTGCACGACGAGGTTATGGTTTCGGGCCGCCTCTTTGAGCGCATTATAGGCCTGGACGTGACGGAATACGCACATGCCTACGACCGCCTGGCGCAAGCCAACCACCTGCTTGAGCTTGCGGGCCAAGAGCTCCAGGCCCAGATCGAAGAAGTTAAAAAGGTTGCCGACAATGCGGCCTACCTACGTATGCGTGCCCGCGTCCACGATGTGATCGGGCAGCGCCTGTCCATTCTTCATCGCTATTTGGAGGAGGGACGTCTGGACGATGAGTCGCTCGAGCAGATTGACCCGTTGCTGCGCTCAATCGCCGCCGATTTGCGTAGTGGCGGTGCCAGCGAGCCTGCAGAGCAGCTGGGTGATATCGTCCATGCTTTTGGCCTGGTGAGTGTGCAGATCGATGTTGAGGGCGCGCTGCCTGAGGACGCGCGTGTCGCCGCCGCATTTTTGCAGATTATCCGTGAGGCCTCGACCAATGCCACCAAGCATGCGCAGGCGCATCGGGTCCACGTGCGTCTGTGGCAGGAGGGGGCGGATGCTGGAGCCGTCGCGCGCATGACGATTTCTAACGACGGCTCCCCGGCTCCCGTATCGTATCGCGAGGGAACGGGTATCCCTGGTATGAGGCATGTCGCACAGAATCTGGGCGGCAGCCTTGAGGTCCATGCCGCCCCACCCTTTACGCTTACGGTATCCATTCCGCTCGCCTCCAGCGCCACGGTCCAAAGGAGAAGCTCATGATCCGCGTGTTAATTGTCGAAGACCAGGCCATCCTGCGCGAGAGCCTGGCGCGCTCCGTTGGCGACCAGCCCGATATGACCGTTGTTTCCGCCATCGCCGATGCCTCCGAGGCCTTGGGTGTCGCGCTCAGGGAGCGCCCGGACATGATACTGATGGACGTATGCACCGAACATGATTCCAACGGCATCGTGGCGGCGGCGCGCATCAAGGAGCAGCTGCCCGAGTGTCGCATCATTATCATGACCGGCATGCCCGAGATCACCTTTGTCGATCAGGCCCGCGAGGCGGGCGTCGATAGCTTTGTGTACAAGAACGTCGGTATCGACGAGCTGTTCGCCGTGATGCGCTCCACGCTGGCGGGCTATTGCACGTTTCCCAAGCCGCCCGAGAGCATTTTTTCGGGCACGGCGGCACTCGACGATGTTGAGCTGTCGATTTTGCGCCTTGCCTGCGAGGGCAAGAGCCGCCGCGAGATCGCGGCCGAGCTGTTTATGAGCGAGGGCACCATCAAGCGCCGCATCTCGGAGATCCTAAGCAAGACCGGCTACGACAACATCATGCGCCTTGCCGTGCATGCGGTGACCGAGGGCAGCATCGTTCCCAACATGGAGCGCTAGCGCTCGTTACGCATCGGCATAAAGCGGCGGGGCCGCAGGATTATCTCCTGCGGCCCCGCCTGACATGTGCGCGGATGTGTCCGCCAATCCGCGGCTATCGGTGTCCGCCGTTACGCGATGGTTGCGCTGTAGGAGGCGACGTCCTCGTAGGAATCGGTCAGGTAGGCGTCGACGCCGATGGTCGTGTTGACCAGGTCGTCAAGGCTGTCGAGCTCGCCGCTCGAGAACGTGAATTCCTCGGTGGCGTTGGTGCCGGGCATCAGGTGAGCCGAGAACCAGGGTTCCTTCATGGTGCCGTTGACGTTGGTCTTGCCGGAAGGAGCGTAGAAGGTCAGGTCCTTGTCGCTCTTGTTGGTGATGTTGACGACAAAGCCGATGTCGCCCCAGTCGTCCTTGAACTTCTCGGTGATGGTGATGGTGCACAGATCGTCATCGGCGACGGTGACGGCGGGGGAGATTTCGACGTTCTGGACATCGTCGTCTTCGACGGCCTCATCGATCTCCTCTTCCTTCTCGGCCGCCTCGCGATCCTTCTTCACCGTACCGGATAGGTCCTTGTCGGACTTAGTAAAGACAAGATTGCCGTCATCTTCTTCGAGGGTGAGTTTGCCGTCCTTGAGCTTCATGTCATGCGACTCGTCTTCGGCGGTGATGGTTACGGTGGTGGCGTCCTTGGCCTCCCATTTAAGGTCGACGACTTCAAGGAACAGATCGAGGGCGCCTGTACCATCCTCATCGAGAATCAGGACGCAGTGGACACCCCAGTCCTCGAGCATCTTCATGTACTCATCGGTCAGCTCTTCGCCCTCCAGGGTTCCACCCGAGAGTTCCCAGCTGCCGACGAAGTTGGCCTTGGGGTCTTTGCCGCCGCCGCTACAGCCCGTCAGGGCAAAGGCGAGCGCAAGGACGCATGTCAGAAATGTGAGTACGGACTTTTTGAACGTTGTCTTCATGGTGTCCTCCTTTATCGAACGAAACCCATAGAAGCAAATGCGGGGGTGGCGGATCCCCCGCCAATTACCAGATAGAGGGGCTAGGGTCTGGGCGTTCCGCAGTTGCTGCAGAACTTGCCGCCGTTTTCGCTGCCGCAGTTGGGGCAGAACCACTTGGCCGGTGCCGGGGCGGGTGCGGGACTGCCACACTCGGGGCAGAACTTGCCGGTGTTGGTGGCGCCGCAGCTGCAGGTCCACGTGCCGGCCGCGGGGGAAGGGGCAGGAGCCGGTGCAGGGGCGGGTGTCGGAGCCGGCTGTGGGGCAGCCTGCTGCTGTGCCTGGCCGGCGGCAAACAGCTGGCTGGCGTTCATGCCGCCCATGCCGCCCGCCATGCCCATGCCCATAAAGCCTGCCATCGCGCCATTGGGGTTGGCCGCTGCCGCGCGCATTGCGTCGCTCTGGGCGCTGGCGATGTTGGCGGCCGCCATGGTGGGATCGCGCATGACTGCGGCCTTCTGCAGGTCTTTAATCATCTGCTCGTCTTCTTGCGAGGCGGCGATGGAGTTGACGCCAAAGCTCACGATCTCGACACCACGCAGATCGCGCCAATCGGCCGAGAGGACCTCGTTGAGTGCACGCGCGAGCTCGGTGGTGTGGCCGGGGATGGCGCTGTAGCGAATGCCCATCTCCGAAATCTTGGCAAAGGCGGGCTGCAGGGCGGTGAGCAGCTCGGACTTAAGCTGGCTGTCGATCTTGTCGCGCGTGTAGCTATCGGTCACGTTGCCGCACACGTTGGCGTAGAACAGCAGCGGGTTGGTGATACGGTACGAATACTCGCCGTTGCAGCGCACGGAAATGTCGACATCCAGGCCGATGTTGTTATCGACCACGCGGAAGGGCACAGGCGAGGCGGTGCCGTACTTGTTGCCGATGATCTCCTTGGTGTTGATGAAGTAGACGCGCTGGTCTTTGCCCGCGTCGCCGCCAAAGGTAAAGCGGCTGCCGATATTGGCAAAGGTTTCCTTGATGGAATCGCCCAGGTTGCCGCTAAAGACGCTCGGCTCGCTGCCGGTATCGAAGACGAACTCACCGGGCTCCAGCGCGACTTCGATGATCTTGCCGTTTTGCACCACGAGCATGCCCTGGCCGTCGTTGACGGCGATGACCGAGCCGTTGGAGATGACGTTGTCCTCGCCACGCGTGTTGGAGCTGCGGCCGCCGGTGCGCTTGCTGCCCTTGCAGGCCAAGACGTCAGCGGGCATCGATTCGCAATAGATAAATTCCTTCCACTGGTCGGCCATGACGCCGCCGGCAGCTCCCAATCCAGCTTTCAAGAGTCCCATGGTGATCTTCCTTTCTCGTCAAAGGCCGGGTAGTATTGGTCGGAATGGCTAATCGTCCTTGTTGTCCTTCATGACAACGGTGGTCTCGGTGTGGCTGAAGGTGTCGTGCTTCTCGGTCAGGTCGAGCTCTCCGCAGTAGTAGTCGGCGTGGGTTGCCTCGTTGGCCGTCTTGAGCTGGCCTACCAGCAACACGTCCGCGATGATTACGATGATCAGTGGCGCGACGATGTTGATGAGGATGCCCTCGACATCAAAGGTGAGGTAGTCCGGATCGAAGGCGTTCTCTCCCATGAAGAGGATCTGGGAGAGGACAAACCCGATCACAAAGAACGGCACCGAGGCGATGGCGAGCTTGGGCTTGGAGCAGGGGAGCTCGCCGACCATGCGACCGGTCTGGCCGTTCATGGCAAACAGATAACTCTTGCCGTTCCACGAGGTGGAAAGCATCCACACGGGGAACAGGGCGTAGTCGCTGTCTTCCCAGGTGTAGTCGAGCTGCTTGCTTTCGACCGTGGCGTCGTCATATTCGTCGACGACGGTCTCGCGCAGGGCCGAGATCGTGCTCTCCTCCATGCGGCGCTCGGCACGTGCCTTGCAGGTCTCGCAATCTTCGTCGTAGCGGTTGGCGATGTAGCCGG
The DNA here is from genome assembly GCA_900540975.1 of uncultured Collinsella sp. Taxonomy (GTDB): domain Bacteria; phylum Actinomycetota; class Coriobacteriia; order Coriobacteriales; family Coriobacteriaceae; genus Collinsella. The sequence continues at coordinate 4,313 of UQHY01000023.1, read as the reverse complement.
GCATATACGCGACCGAAAACGGGCACAGCGCGTCGTAGTCAAACGGCTCGATGGCGTCCATATGGCCGTCGGGCATCTTGGACGATCCGTCGACGGGCACGCGCTCAAACGAGATATTGCCCTTACGGTAGGCGTCGTAGTGGTCGGTGGTCGTGACGGTGCGGTCGGATTCCTCGGTTACAGTCTCGTTGGTCGCATCGAAGTGCACTTCGCCGTCCACGTGGGCACCGTAGAGCCAAAACGGCACGTAGACACCTTGGACTTCGTCGATGTGGTTGCCGGTGACAAAGCTCTTGGGCAGTAGGATCTTGCCCTTGTAGTGGTCTTTGAGCGCGGCCATGACATCGTCGCGCCCGAGCTTAAACGGAATCACCAGGTCGGGTGAGAAGTCGCCCGAGAGCTGGCCAGGTGCCACGGCGGAGTTACCGCAGTACGGGCAGGTGGTGACGGCGACGGTGCCGTCCGAGACCAGCTCGGCGCCGCACGACGAGCAGATGTAGCCGGCGTTTTGAGCCAGCTCCTGCACGGCATCGTCGACAGAAGGTTTGGGAGCCGCGGCTGCGGCATCGGCTTTGGCATCGGCCTTGTCCTGGCGCTCGCGATAGAGGGCCTCGACTTCTTCGACTTCAAAGCGCGAGTCGCAGTAGTCGCAGACGAGCTTTTGCTCGGCACTGGCAAAGTGAAGGGGGCCGCCACACGCGGGGCACTGATAGTTGACACTCTCGAAGGCCATGATCGGTCCTTTCCGTGCCGGAGGCTAAGCGCCGATGGCGCCACCGCAGTATTCGCAGCGCCCACTGGCATCGGGAATGGTGGTTGCACCGCAGAAGGGGCAGGTGACCGCGGTCTTGGGGGCCTTGGCGGCCACGACGCTGTCGCGCGTCTCCTGGCGCAGCTGCACCAGCGCGTCGCGGACCTCGGTTGCCTGCCGCTTGGCCTCGCGGTATTCGATGGAACCGCGCTGATCGATGGTGGAGTCGTTCACGCGCAGGTTGATCTCGGTAAAGTACGGCGTGTTGACGTGGATGGTCAGATTGAAGTCGTAATCCAGGTCGTAGCGCGGTGGGTTGTAGCTCTCGCGCTCGCCGTCCTTGGTCTCGCGATAGATTTCGGTGCGATGCTCGTCGATATCCATATCGCAGCCGAGTACCTGTGAGAACTCGATGATGTCGGGATTGGCGTCGCGCCAGCGGCTCTGCGAAGTGATGATTAGCAGGCCCGCGTCCTCATCGAGCATGATGTTGGTGCGCCCGGCAGAGAGCGTGCGCGTGGGGTTGAACGAGGCCAGGCGCTCGGCGTTGGCCTCGCGGTAGGCGAGTTGCTCGCGGATATCGTCCGCGGTGCTGGAGCGATAGCCGTGGAAGTAGGGGGAGAGCTTGCCGGCGCACTCTTTGCACAGGTAGCCTTCGCTGATCTTGGTCTTTCCCAAAAGTCCCAGCTCGGTACCGCAAATCGCGCACTCTTTCTTCTCGAACATCTTGTCAAAGAAGCCCATGGTTGCCTCCCATCAACAGGTAACGTGTGTCACTTTTGATGATGGGGGAGTGCGCGATCTTTCACGATACCCAGATGGCTCAACGAGTCTCCACAACTGGGACACATGGCCCATTTTTGACTAGTCGTTGGGGATACTATCCGGCCACTCATTGGGGACGTACGCTGCTGGGGCAGTTGGGGCGACGAGCCGATGATGTCGTGATGTGGGATGGACTGGCACTTGCTACCGACGATTTTGGTGGGGATTTTGCACCCGCATGTTCCGATTCCGCGCCCGTGGAGGCAGCGGAGTTCACGCCCGATGAGTGCCTCGATGCCTTCGTTGCCGCCTTTGGGCTTACAGAGCGCGAGCGCGATATTCTTGAGGTCTTGGTCGTTTCGGACCAGAGCGTTCAGGACATCGCCACAACGCTCTTTCTTTCGCGCTCCACGCTCTACCGCCACATTTCCTCGATCAACAAAAAGGCCGGTACCGCCTCGCGTGTAGCCCTTATCAACTTCTTCTGGTCCTGGACACCCAAGGACTAGCTAATTTCCCAATAAGTTGCGGTGGAATAGTCCCCAAAGGGGGTGCGGACAGAAAGTTGGACCGTGAAGCGGTCCGGACTTGGAGTGGGAAGGATAAACTGGACTTTCTTTTAAGGATCCTCAAGCGTATTGCCGCTCGTATTCCACTGGAGACATGTAGCCCAGGGTGGAATGCATGCGCACCCTATTGTAATAGAGCTCTATGTACTTGAAGATGTCCTGCTTGGCCTCGTCCCTCGTCCCATAGCTCCTCTCTTTCACCAATTCCCTTTTCAGCGTCTTGAAGAACGACTCGGCCACCGCGTTGTCCAGCGGCGTGCCGGGCCTTGATACCGACTGGACTATGCCATGCGAGTCCAGACATCGCTGGAAGGAACGGGAGGTGTACTGCGCGCCCTGATCGTCATGGAAGACGAGGCTGCCGTCATCTGGCGGGCCCTCCCTGCCGACCGCCTGCTCTATCGCGTCGATCGCGACCTTCTCGGTGATGCGCTCGGACATTGACCAGCCCACGACCTTGCGGGAGAAGGCGTCTATCACGGCTGCGAGATAGAGCCAACCTTCTCTTGTGGGTATGTAGGTGATGTCGCCCACCCAAAGCCTGTTGCGCTCGCCCACGGTGAAAGCGCGCTCTACCAGGTTCAACCGAGGGTCTCCCGGCTCGACCTTCTTCTGGATGCGGTGTTTTCGGGTCGCGCCCTTTCCGGCAAGTCCGAGCTTCTGCATGATGCGGAGCACGCGCTTCTCGCTCACGACGATGCCGCTTTTTCGCAGTTCGCGGTTGATGCGCCGGTAGCCGTAACGGCCCTTGTGCCGCTCGAAGGCCTCGACGACGAAACCTTCGATCGCCTCCCGCTCTATCTGGGCGTCGGACTTCTTCCGGCCGAGATACTCGTAGAAACCGGATTTCGAGACTTTCATCAGTCCGCATGCCTTCTTGATTGGGCCGATCTCGCCCCTATGCTCTTTGAGGAACTCGAACCTCACGCATGGTCTTGACTCAAGAAGGCCCGGAAATTTTTTAGTATCTCGTTCTCGCGCTCGAGCTCCTCGACCTTCTTCTTGAGCTTCACGATCTCGTAGTCCTTGTTGATCTTCGGGGAGCCGTTTCCGGGGAACGCGCCGTCTCCCATCTCCTCGTATTCGCGGGCCCATCTTCTCAGCGTCGAATCCTTTATGCCGAGTTCCTCCGATAGGCCTTTGACCGTCATTTCCCCGGACAGGACCACCTTTGCCGCCGAGACCTTGAACTGCCTGTCGCATCGCTTTCTTCTTTGGGTCATCTTGAACACCTTTCGCTCTTAACTAGGTGTCCAATTCATCATACCCACTCCAACTGGAGGTTCGCATGTACAGCAGGGAGAAGGTCGAGCTCTTCCTCCTGGCGACGGAGGACGGCATGGGGCCGACCGCCGCCGCGAAGTTCGCGGGGGTCACGGTGGGCGCGGCCAAGAAGTGGGCGACGGGCCACCTCCCGCACAGCTACACCGGGGCGCGCTGTAGAATCGGTGCGAGGAAACCGCGCCGGAAGGAGGCCAGCTTGGGCCCCGACAAGTCGATCTACGCCCCGCCCGCGACCGGCCCGCTCGCCGGGCTCAACGAGGACCAGATAGAGAACCTCCTGCTCAGGGCGGTGTTGGCCGACCTAAAAGCGGAAGGGTGGGACCCGGCTTCGATCTCGAACAGGAGCAAGTGCGAGCTCGGCGAGAGATTGAGGCGGGCGACCGCCCTGCCCCTCCGCTCGATCACAGGTTTCTTGAGGATATCGAAGAGCTCCTATGAGTACTGGAGGCCCCGCGTCGCCGCACCGCGCGACCGCGACGCCGACATACGCGACCGCGTGGTGCGCATCTTCCGCGAGGGCTCGGGGTGCTGGGGGTACCGCACCGTCTGGGCGCGCCTGCGCCGCGAGGGCGTCCGCGCCAGCGAGAAGCGCGTGGCCCGCGTGATGCGCGAGGAGGGCCTCGAGGTCGTCTACAACAGGAGGCGCGCCCGGGGCTACAGCTCCTACGCCGGCGAGGTCTCCAAGGCGCCGGAGAACCTCGTGAACAGGAATTTCCACGCCGACGAGCCCAACCGGCTGTGGCTCACCGACATCACCGAGTTCAGGCTCCCGGGCGGCGAGAAGGTCTACCTGAGCCCGGTCATCGACTGCTTCGACGGGATGCCCGTCGCCTGGTCGATCGGGCTGCACCCCGACAAGCGCCTCGCGAACTCGAGCCTGCTCAAGGCCTGCGCGGCCAGGCCGGCGGGGGCGCGCACGCCGGACCCCCCCGCAAAGCTTCCTG
>UQHY01000022.1:0-31913 GCA_900540975.1 uncultured Collinsella sp. | reverse complement strand
GGAGCCCCATGGACACCGCAACTCGCGACCGCAACATAACAACTTGGCTGGGGGATGCGCCGCAGCCGGTACGTGACACTACGAACCAGCTGCTCGAGCGCATCGCCCTTTTGCGTACCGAGCAGACTATCTACCCGGCACAAGACGACATCCTCAATGCCCTCGCTTACACGCCGGCCGACCAGGTCAAAGTTGTCATCTTGGGTCAAGACCCTTATCACGGGCCCAACCAGGCAATGGGGCTGTCGTTCTCGGTCCCCGCGACGCAAACCAAGTTGCCGCCGAGCCTGCGCAACATCTACAAGGAACTCAATGCCGATCTGGGCTGCCCCATTCCCGCCACGGGAGACCTAACCCCATGGGCACAACAGGGCGTCCTACTCCTTAACACTACGCTCACCGTGCGCGAGCATGCCGCCAACTCGCACGCCAAACTGGGCTGGAGCACGCTCACCGACTACGTTATCGAACGCTGCTGTCAGCTGCCCCAGTCGGTCGTCTTTTTGGCATGGGGCCGCTTTGCCCAGCAGATGGTCGAAGGTAAGCTCGTCGCAACTGGCGCGGGCAAGGCAACCGACAAGTTCTGTCTGGCCTCCACGCACCCCTCGCCGCTTTCGGCCAACCGTGCCACGGCAGAACTCCCCGCCTTTATGGGATCGCGCCCCTTCTCGGCAGCCAATCGGCTACTCGAACAGCACGGCTCGACCCCCGTCAACTGGACTTGCCTCGGCTAAAAATCGATACATCAAAAACGCGCCCGACGGCTTTCCATCGGGCGCGTTTCCTATTCGGGCCAAATAAATTGCGTGCGGCCGGCCTCGCCGCCATCGATCAACAGGCTCTGCCCGGTCATAAACCGGTTGGTCACGCCCACAAAGTAGATCCACTCGGCAATCTCTTGGGCGGTGGCCCAGCGCTTAAGCGGCGTGAGCTCCATAATCTGATTCCACAGGCGCTCGTCTTCCATCACGCAACGGTTGAGCGGCGTGATAACGCCGCCCGGGTCCACACTGTTGGCGATGGCCTGCGGTGCCAGGCGGTTTGCAAGGTTCTTGGTGTAGGCGATAACGCCACCCTTGCTGGCGGCATAGGCGGGAAACTCCGATCCCGTATGCCCACTCGCCGACCCCACGTTGACCACGGATTTGATAGCCGGCGCCGGCTTGGCGACAAGCCCCTCCCCCATAAAAGCGTAGCGCTCGGTCACGTTGATGGTGCCACACAGGTTGGCGGCGATATCGTCGGCCGAATCCTGCGTACCGGCAACGTTCACGATCACTTGGGGTTCAAGGTCGCCTGGAAACGAGCCCGGTTCGCGGACATCAACGATCAGATGGCGGTAGCGCTCGTGTTCGATTGCCGCCGGCAGCAGATCAAAGCCCACGACCTCGTGGCCCTCGTCCAAAAAGCGCTGCACGCACGCGGCTCCGATACCGCCCGAAGCGCCCGTGATCAAAACCCGCATACTTGCTCCTTAGGCGGTTGCGTGGCGCTCGAGGTACTCGGAACCCACATTCTCGCGCTCCCAGCCGCGCACGACCTTATAGCCCACGGGGCTCAGGAAGACCTCGCACAGCAGCTCGGCGATGGCACCCGTCAGCGAGCACATAAGGACCTGCACCCAGGTCCAACCAAAGAACGTGTGGCTCACCACAATGGCAAAGACCAGGTTGTCGATAAACTGGCCAACACCCGTGGACACATAGGAACGGAAGGCAAAGCTCGCAAAGTTATTCTTCTTGAGCATACGGCCGAGCGACTGGTTGAGCGTGGAGTTAACCACGGCAGAGACGAGCATGGCCAGCGAAGAGCCCAGCACCACGTACCAGGTGCCGCCGATGGTGGCGTTAAGGGCGGTGTTGACCTCGATCATGCCCGTGTCGTAGTAGGCGCCCCACATGCCGGGCGTGAGCGAGCATGCCCAAAAGCACAGGCTCACGGCCAGGTTGACCAGCAGCGCGAGGATAGAGATTTTGATGGATGCCTTGGCGCCAAAGCGCTTGCAGATCATGTCCTGGCACAAAAACGAGACCCAGCTCACCACAAAGCCACAGTCGAGCGCCAGATACGGCAGGCTGATAAGCTCTTTGTTGGCCAGCAGGTTCATCATGATGACGCTCACGAAAAACAGCGAAACCGTTGCCGCGGGAATGCTCCGCAACAGGACCTTGTAGTCCTCCATGACCTTCTTGATCATTATGTACTCCTTTGGTTTTAGGTTTAACGAGCAGGATATCGGACCCGAACTGCTCGGACGCCCCGGTCTTGAGACGACGGTGGGTATGATAGCCGCTCACACGGCATCAGGCAAGCAAGCGGCGCGGCAGCCCCGCAGGGCCACCGCGCCGATGCGTTAAAAGGCTACGTTGCCAAACTCCGACAGGATAAGGTCGGGGTTGTGGTCGGTTGCCCAATCCACGTTCCACGGACTCGTGAACAGCAGCAGCTTACCGCCGCGCATGTCCTCGACGCGCAGGGTGTCGCGCGTGAGCGAAAGGCCCGGGATATCGATGGTATCGGGGTCGTTCTGGATCCAGCGGATGTCCGTATAGGGCAGCGGCTGGCGACGAACCTCAACACGGTACTCGGCCTTGAGACGGCGCTCGAGCACCTCAAACTGCAGCACGCCGACCACGCCCACGATGACGCTCTCCATGCCGGCACCCAGCTCGCGGAAGATCTGGATGGCGCCCTCCTGGGCAAGCTCCTCCATACCCTTAACGAACTGCTTGCGCTTGAGCGTGTCGACCTGCGTAATGCGAGCGAACATCTCGGGGGCAAACGTCGGGATCTGCGGATACTGCACGTGGCGCTTGCCGGAGCACACGGTGTCGCCGATGCTAAAGATACCCGGATCGAACAGGCCCACGATATCGCCCGCATACGCCTCGTCCACGATGGCGCGGTCATCGGCCATCATCGACGTGCCCGTGGCAAGCTTGAGCTTGCGGTTGCCCTGCACGTGGAAGGCGTCCATGCCGCGCTCGAACTTGCCCGAGCAAATGCGCACAAAGGCGATGCGGTCGCGGTGGTTCTTGTCCATGTTGGCCTGGATCTTAAACACAAAGCCGCTAAAGTCGTCGCGGCAGGGATCGACCGGCTCGCTGGTGAGCGTATCGGTATAGGCGCGCGGCGTCGGGGCCAGACGCAGGAACTCCTTGAGGAAGGGCTCCACGCCAAAGTTGGTAAGCGCCGAGCCAAAGAACGCCGGGCTCAGCTTGCCGCAGGCCACGGCATCCAAATCGAGCTCGTCGCCGGCACCATCGAGCAGCTCGATGTCGTCCATCAGGTTCTTATGGTTCTCCTCGCCGATGAGCTCGTCCATGGAAGGATCGCCCAGCTCGGCCTCGACCTCGGCGACTTTCTTGGTGGCGTTGGCGTGGCCGTCGCCCTCAAAGGCAATGACGCGACGAGTTTGACGATCGAACACGCCACGGAAGTTGCGACCGCTGCCGATCGGCCAGTTCATGGGATACGTATTGATGCCCAGGACATTCTCGATCTCTTCCATGAGCTCAAACGGATCGCGAGCCTCGTGGTCGAGCTTGTTCACAAAGGTGAAGATGGGAATGTGACGCAGTGTGCAGACCTTAAAGAGCTTTTTGGTCTGGGCCTCGACGCCCTTGGCGCCGTCGATGACCATGACTGCGGCGTCAGCGGCCATAAGGGTACGGTAGGTATCCTCCGAGAAGTCCTGGTGGCCGGGGGTATCGAGGATGTTGACGCAGGCGCCGTTGTAAGTGAACTGCAGCACCGAGGAGGTGACGGAAATGCCGCGCTCCTTCTCGATGTCCATCCAGTCCGAGACGGCATGCTTGGCCGAGCTCTTGCCCTTGACCGAGCCGGCAGTCTGGATGCTGCCGGTATAGAGCAACAGCTTCTCGGTAAGCGTGGTCTTACCGGCGTCCGGGTGGCTGATGATCGCGAATGTGCGGCGCGACGAGATTTCATCCGACAGGCTTGCCATGCGGATCCTTTCTTGCATTGAGTGCATTACGTCGTTGTAACCGTATTATTGTAGCCGCGAAATCCCGCTCTAGGGCACCTATCAGGACAAATTCATCAGTCAGAACGTGAACGGCTAGTTATCGAAAGTATTCTGCAGCAGACTGTCTCAATCTGTAACAGCAGAGCTTATTTGCCCCCCCTATCTGTTACAGATTGAGACAAACAAACCTGCCCGCCGACACAATCTCAATCTGTAACACCTGACCGCCCAAATTGGGTCTAGCTGTTACAAATCGAGATAAACGGAAGGGCAGGCAGCCAATGTCTCGTTCTGTAACATCTAGCCGCGCAAATCGACTCTTACTGTTACAGATTGAGACAAATAGGCAGGCGGGAAAATAACATCTCAATCTGTAACAGCTGGCGACCAAAAACGGATCCAGATGTTACAGATTGAGATTGTTTTGGAGCAAGCGCGGCGCCGATGGTCTATTCCACATTTAGCTCTTGCATAACTGTGCATAGTGTATATATACTGTGCTTACCGGTTATATACACGTGTAGCCCAACAGCTAAGGAGCCGCTGTGGACATCATCCTATCCAATTCGAGCGATAAGCCCATCTACGAGCAGATAACCTCGCAGGTCAAAGCTCAGATCTTATCGGGCACGCTCGCTGCGGGAGCCAAACTCCCCAGCATCCGTGCACTCGCGAGCGACCTGGGCGTGAGCGTAATCACCACCAAGCGTGCCTACGCCGACTTGGAGCAGCTTGGCTTTATCTGCACCGTGCAGGGCAAGGGCTGTTTTGTCGCCGAGGGCAACCAGGAGCTTTTGCGTGAAAACCAGCTCTGCCATATCGAAGATCTGCTTGCGAAAGCGGCGAGCCAAGCCGAAGTCTTGGGCGTCACGCGCGACAAACTGCACGAGATGCTCGACCTGGTAGCCCCCGAAACCATGCAGTAGCCATCTGCAAGAAAGGCTATACCATGCAAAACTTGCTTGAACTCAAAGGCATCTCACGCACTGTAAGCGACCGCTTTTCGTTGCGCGACGTCACGCTTGCCGTGGAGCCTGGCCAGATCGTCGGCTTTGTTGGTGCCAACGGTGCTGGCAAAACAACGACGATTCGAGCTGCTCTCGGGCTTATAAAGCTCGATGCCGGCGAGGTGCACCTGTTTGGGCAGCGCCGTGGCACCGACGCGCCCGATGAGTCGCAACGCCACCTGCGCTCTCGCATCGGCCTCGTGCTGGACACATGCCCCTTCCCCTCCACGCTCAAGGTGACCGAAGTTGAGGCACTCGTAAGCCCGGCGTACCCCACCTGGAGCCACGACACCTTCGCCAGCCTCATCGACCGATTTGGCCTCGATCCCAAGACAAAGGTCAAGGACCTCTCCCGCGGTATGGGCATGAAGCTGCAACTTGCCTGCGCACTCAGTCACAAGGCCGAACTACTCGTTTTGGACGAAGCCACCGCGGGCCTCGATCCCATGGCACGCGAGGAACTGCTCGATGAGCTGCTCGCCTTTGTCGCCGACGGCCAGCGCAGCGTGCTGCTCTCGAGCCACATTACGTCTGATCTCGATCGTGCTGCCGACCGCGTCATCTGCATCGATAACGGCTCGATTGTGTTTGACCTGCCACGCGAGGACATTACCGACCGCGCCGGCATCGCCCACTGCACCCAGGCACAGGCCGCCGAGCTCATGGCTTGCGTCGAAGGCACCCGCGCCGCCCGCCACGCCTACAGCGTGGACGTGCTCGTGCCCAACCACCGCGAAGTGCTCGAGGCCTTCCCCGAGATTCCCTGCGATCGGGCAACCATTGATGACTATCTTCGCTTCATGCTGAAAGGGGCTTTGAAATGAAACGCGCCATTATGTCCGAGCTTGCCATCGTTCGCACGCTCGTCCCGAGCATCGCAGGTGTCGGCCTGTTCATGTTCGTCGTGCTGACCCTTGCCAACGCGACAGACGGCGATTCCGGCATGAGCGCCGGCGCCTGTGCGGTCAGCGCAATGTCGCCCATCATAATCATGAACTCGCTAGCTGGCTACGATAACCAAAACGGCTGGGAGCGTTATCGAGCAACGTTGCCCTTCTCGCGCAAAGACATTATTTGCGCACGCTACCTGTGCATCGTTGTCTTCTCGGTCGTCATGGCATGCGCGGCTACGCTTCTGAACATCCTCGCCCTTCCGCTCTTCGACCCCATGGGCATCCCTTCGACATGCCAGACGATCTTTGAAATCGCAACCGCCTCGGCGGCATCGATGCTCATCTCCCTCATGATGGTATTCTTGACACAGCCGCTGTTCTTCCGATTTGGGCACATGGAGGCGCTGCGCCTATCCCTTGGCCTGTTTGCCCTGTTTGGCTGCGGCACCATGGCAATGCTGAGTTCCTCCAACCCCATCAGCAACTGGCTCATGTCGATTGCCGGAGCGAATCCCGATCCTGCCGTTCTGGGCTGTCTGTGCGCAGGAATTGCCGTGCTGGCCCTCGCGCTATGCGCAATCAGCTGCACCGTCAGCACCAAGGTTTATCGAGTACGCGACCTGTAGGCACGCGAGTCTCAATCCACGAAGGACGCGATCGCCCCCCGCAAATCCGTGACAAATGGCATATCCCCGGCGTACGCCACCGTACTACTTGCGCAGCGGCTTGGGCAGTGGGATACCGGCGGCAATGGCTGCGGCGATGATCATGCAGACAATGCCCTTGAGCGGGAAACACATAAGCAGCAGGCCCACGACCATGACGGGCTGACGCATAACGGCGCCCATCGTCGAGGCCGTGCAAACGGCGACGCAAAAGACCGGATCGGCGCCGGTGAGGATAGCAAGGCCATAACCCAGGCTCACACCCGAGAAGATAACCGGGAAGAAGTGGCCGCCGCGCCAACCAAGGTTGATGAGGGCGGGCGTCAGCATGGCCTTAACAAGACCGGTCGCGATAAGCACGCCGGCGGGAATGGTCAGATAGGTTTCCATGAGCACGTCGGCCTGCGTCTCGCCGGCAAACATGGTGTAGGGCAGGACCGTGCCGCAGATGGCGAGTGCCAGACCGGCCAGCATGGCTTTGACGACAGGGCACGCCCCTATTGCATGAGCAAGCGCTTCGCTCGCTTGCTCAGAGACAAAGTACAACCAGCCGCAGACGGTACCGACCAGTGCCAGGGGGATGAGCCAGGTAAGCTCCAGGTTGCCCACCACGGCAGCCTCGAACCTCGGCATACCCATGCCGCCGCCCATGAGCTGGCCGAGCAGCAGGTAGGTGCCCAGGCCGCCAGCAATCGCGATGCCGTAAACCACGGTCTTTTGCGCCTTGGGCAGCCTGATGTTGATCTCACCGGATTCGGAATCCTCGCCATCGCCGGCACCCTGGCCGTCAGCACTTCCGGCAAGCGGCGCCACAAAGCCAAACACGGGCGCGGTAAAGAGCGCCGTCAGGGCAGCCTGGGTGCCCAGCAGCGTGAGCTCCCTAAACTCGGCGCCAAAGCGACGCATACGGTCGCCGACCCAGCTGCACAGACCTGCGATAACGCCGGTCAGACCAGCCTCCGGTCCAATACTTCCACCAAACAGCAGCGGCAGCAATGCCGCGAGCGAAAGCTTGCCCAGGTTGTTGTACGGGTAGCGCCCGTCTTGCTTAACCTTTGCCATCACCTGGTTGAGGTCATCGGTCTTGATGCCCGTCATCTTTTCGTACAGGCCAATCACCAAGCCGCCCAACAGGCAAACGAAAAACGGGTACGGCAAAAAGCCAAACGGGCCGCTGGCGAGTTCGGGCGAAGAGACACCCAGCATATGCGGGACCTCGGTCCACAAATAATCAATGCCGTGCTCCATCGCAAAGAAGAATAGCCAGACTGCGGCACCCGCGAGTGCACCGGTCACGGCAACGCTGACCAAAAACAGCGCTCGGTTCGTGGGTTTGGCAAGGTTATCCATCGGGTCCTCCCGCGGTCAAAGTCGACATAGATACGTTTTATTGTAGAGCGAGCGTTGTCCGAACGAGCCAACCATCTGCGCCGCAAACGGCACCATTGGGAGTCATAGTGGGGCAGGCTCAAGACTTATCCGTTGATAATCGAGGCAATCTCGCGCAAATCGTCGGCAAAGTAGATGCCGAGTTGGCGCCTCGAGCTCGAAAGCCCCTTATCAATCATGTGCCCGAGCAGGGCTTTGAGGTCGTTGTAGTACCCATCCAGGTTGTACAGAATGCACGGCGCACTCAGATGCCCCAACGACACGGCGGACATGACCTCGGCAATCTCCTCGAGCGTGCCCGTGCCGCCCGGAAAGGCAATGAACGCATCACCGAGCTCGATCATCTTGGCTTTGCGCTCGGCCATGTCGCTCGTCACGATGAGGTCGTCAATACCGTCGTGTTGAAACTCTGCCTCGATAAAAAAGCTCGGCTCAACGCCCGTCACATGCCCGCCAGCATCGAGCACGCTATCGGCAAGCGCGCCCATCAGGCCCGACTTGGAGCCGCCGTATACCAGCGCGTGGCCGTTGGTGCCAATCCAGTTGCCCAGCTCCTGTACCGCAGGCAGAAACGCCGGGTCATTACCGACGCTCGCGCCCAGGTACACCGTGATGTTCATATGCAATCCCCCTCGTCGTGACGCGCGGCACCCGTTCTATCGTTGCCGGCGACGGTACTCGCGCACACGGCGCGACAAATCGGCGAGCTCATCGCGGTCGAGTTCTTCCAAATGCTCAAGATCGTCCATAAAGCGCGCCATGGTGTCCTTTTGGCGCAGCTTGATGAGCGTATTGCAGTAGTTCACCGCCACGCCCGTAAGCATGGCGATATAGAAGATACTGATGACGCTTAGGATAACGGTAATGCCGCGGGCAACCGGCGTTTCAGCGGGGATATCGCCAAAGCCGATCGTCGAGACCGTCTCAAAGCTAAACCAGAGACCATCGCCAAACGTGAGGGTCGTGGGCTCGGACAGCCAGACAGCCGTCGAGCACAGCAGGTAAAAGATAAGAAACAGACCCGTGATGCGCGCAAAGCCGGCCTGTCGCAGTACGTCGGCAAGCGTCCTCAACCTGTTCATCGCGACCCCTTTTCCCAGACGTCCAATCTCGTTCGCTCGGTATTGTCCCACAACCGGCAGTTAGGGACGTTCCTTTTGTGCCGGCAGAAAGGGACTGTCCCCAACTGCCGGGCGGGAGCGTTTAGCGGTACAGCTGCCGACTGGGCAGGCTGAGCTGGTATCCTTATGCGGTAATGTCTCGATTCGTTAGGATTGCATGTGAGAGCTTCCGCTGTCCTTCGTTCAGTTATATATCGCACCCTGGCCGTCGCGCTTGCCGCGCTTGTCGTGCTGAGTTCTATCGCGCCTGTCCAGGCTTTTGCCGATGACTCTAGTCAGCCAGTCAAGACGGTCCGCGTTGGTTGGCTCGTCAACAGCGAAGGCTTCCAGAACGGCACCCCCGGGGAGCGTCTTTCGGGATGGGGCTACGAGTACCTCCAGACCCTGTCGTACTACACGCCCGGCTGGCGGTACGAATACGTCTCCGGCACCTTCACCGAGCTTATGGATATGCTCGAGGCAGGCGAAATCGACCTCATGCCAAACATCTCCTACTCCGAAGAACGCGCCCAAAAACTGCTCTTCTCGTCGAACCCCGAGGGCACCGAACGCTACTACATCTACGCCAAGCCCGATCGCGACGACCTGGCCAAGGGTGACCCCTAGGCACTCCAGGGTCTCACTATCGGTTTCAACCCCGGCGTCATGCAAACCATCGTTGGCCAGCAATGGCTCGCCAACGAGGGCATTACCTGTACCTATAAGGAAATCAGCAGTAACGGCAACCTTTTCGATGCGCTCGCAAACGGCGAGGTCGACGCCATCATCATGAACGACACGACCTCGTCGCCCAACGCCTCCCCCATGTTCTACATTGGTTCGAGCGACTACTACTTTGCCGTTCCCAAAAGCCGTCCCGACCTGATGAACGACATCAATGCTGCCATGACGGCAATCGCCCGCGTCAACCCACGCTATAACGACGAAGTCAAATCTAGCTACTCGACCCAAAACAGCGGTTCATCATCGCTCAACGGCCCCGAATGTTCCTGGCTCAAAGCAAACAACAACACCATCACGCTCGGCTACATTACGGGCAAACTCCCCTACTGCAACGAGGACGAAGACGGCGAAATGGAAGGCTCGCTCGCATCGCTTGCGACGACGCTGCACGATAAATTTGGCATTACGGTCAAAACCGTCGCCTTTGATAGCTACAAGATGATGTCAAAGGCCCTGTCAAAGGAAAGCATAGACGTTGCGCTGCCGGTATACCGAGATTACTGGTTTGCCGAGCAAACAGGCGTTGTGCAGTCGATATCGTTGGGGACCATATCCCTCACCGCCATCCACACCGGCAGCAACCTGAACAAAGACCTTCAGAACATCGCCTGTACCAAATCATCGTTTGTCAACAAAAATGCACTTGAAAGTCTGTTCCCCACAGCGACCGTAACCGAATACCAATCCGACGATGAAGCGTTCGACGCCCTCAGGGAGGGAACGGCGCACTGCATCGTCGCTCCCAGTTCACGCGTAAAAACCATCGGTGACCGTTACGATCTCGAGGACTGCGAGACGACCGAGCTCCCTGACACCTGTGAGATCTCGTGCTGGATTTCGCGCGGAAAACCCGAGCTGTTGGGAATCATCAACAAGGGCATCATCAATGCCGGAGAATCGCTCTCCGCAAGCAATTTCTCCTCCACGTCGTACACGGCCCAGGAATCCAACACGCTTCAATTCCTTTATCGCAACCGCACCGCCATTGCAGCTACCCTCATCGGTATGTTGTCGGTCGGCATCGTCCTGCTCATCTGGGCGCTCGTGCGCGCTCGAACCGAGCGCAAAAAAGCCGATGCTGCCAACGCCGCTAAGACGGCATTCCTCACGCGCATGAGCCACGACATCCGTACGCCGCTCAACGGTATCCTGGGCCTTATCGAGATCGAGGAATTGAAGGAAGGCGACATGCAAGTCGCCCGCGAGAGCCGTGCCAAGGCGCGCGTTGCCGCCAATCACCTGCTCTCGCTGATCAACGACATCCTCGAGATGGGCAAAATCGAAGACCGCAAGCTAACACTGGAGCATGCGCCTTTTAACCTCAAAGAGCTCTGTGACGATACACTGGTGCTGTGCAAGCTCCGCGCGTCCAGTAACGGCATCACAATGCAGAACAATAGCCTGCCGTACGCCACGGGGCCATACATGATCGGCAGTCCCACCCATATCCGACAGATCATGATCAACCTGTTAGACAACAGCATTAAGTACAACAAGCACGGCGGCTCCGTCACCTTTAGTTCAAAGACCAAGCCACTCGATAACGGGCGCGCGCTCTTTTGCTTTAGCGTTTCGGATACCGGCATTGGCATGGCTCCCGAGTTTTTAAAGCATATCTATGAGCCGTTTGCCCAAGAAGGTGACGATGCGCGCAGCAAGTTCCAAGGAACCGGCATGGGCATGCCAATCGTCAAGTCGCTTATTGAACTGATGGGCGGTACGATTGAGATTTCGAGTGAGGTTGGCGTGGGAAGTACGTTCAACGTCCAGATTCCGCTCGATATCGACAAGAACCCTCAGACGCGGGCAGATACGGTCGAGAGGGCGCTCGACTGCTCGCTCGCCGACATGAACGTACTGCTCGCCGAAGACAACGAATTGAATGCCGAGATTGCCCAGGCGCTGCTCGAAAGCGAAGGCATTGTCGTAACTCGCGCCGCCGATGGCAACGAAGCGGTCGACCTATACGTTGGCCGTCCCGCCGGCAGCTTCGATGCGATTCTGATGGACATCATGATGCCGGGCATGGACGGCTACGAGGCAACCCGCGCGATTCGCCTGAGCGAGAAGGTCGATGCAGCCGACATCCCCATCATCGCGCTCACCGCCAACGCCTTCGCCGAGGACGCCAAAGCGGCACACGACGCCGGCATGAACGCCCATCTGTCCAAACCGGTCGACTTTAACAAGCTCAAAAACATGCTCGCCCGCATCAAGAAATACGGAGCTGTTTCGCTATAGTTTGTGCTCAACCACCATACGCAGCAGAAAGGAAGCCAATGATGTTTAGGCCCTTACGTCGAAAGAAACGCGCCATCACTGACGAGGAAGCGCGCAAGTTGCTCGCCACCTGCAAGCGCGGCGTCTTTGCCGTCAACGGCGATGATGGCTACCCCTATGCCATTCCCGTCAACTACTTCTTTGACGCCGAGCACGACAAGATTTATTTCCATGGCGCCAAAGCCGGCCACAAGGTCGACGCACTCAAACGCGATGACAAGATCTGCTTTACCGTTTACGGTAACGAGTGGTATAAGGACAATGACTGGGCTCCCTACGTTATGAGTACCGTGGTCTTTGGCCGTTGTCGCCTAGTTGATGAGGCGCCTGCATTCATCGAGGACAAAGTCCGCCAGCTCGCGCTTAAGTACTACCCTTCTGCCGAAGAAGTCGAGGAGGAAATCGCCAAGGACATTAAGGGCGTCCAGCTCTACGAGATTACGATTGAGCATCTTTGCGGCAAGCAGATTCAAGAAAAATAAACCTCCGCAGCAGGTCTGCGCCCAATGGTTACAGATGCCTTACCACACGGGGCCTTCTAGCCGACTTGGCAGAAGGCTCCGCATGCAGTGCGCGCTTACCGTGCATTAAAAACGTAGCGGTCCAGGCGGTCGCACGCTTCCCTCACGCGCGAAAGCGGCAGCGCCAGATTCACGCGAATGTGGCAGGGCCCGTGGAACGGACGGCCGTCCTGATACCCCACGCCCACGCGGGCGCCCTCGTCGAGCAGCCACTGAATATCACGGCCATGCTCGCGACACCACTCGGTGCAGTCCAGAAACACCATGTACGTGCCCTGCGGACGCGAAAACGCGACGCCCTTCCAATGTTTTTCTGCATACGTGCAGAAATACTCGATATTGCCGGCAAGCACCTGGTTGAGCTCGTCCACCCACTCGTAGCCTTGCGGCTGGTAGGCACCGATAAGCGCATGCATGGAGAGGACATTCATCTCGTTGTAGTGGGTCTTGTTGGACACAGCGCATATGCGGTCGCGCAGCGTCTCGTTGTAGATAATGTGGTAGCTGCCGACCAAGCCCGCCAGGTTAAACGTCTTACTCGGCGCATAGAGGGCAACCGTGCGCATGCGGGCATCCTCGCTCACCGACTGCGTCGGGATATGCTTGTGCCCCGGCAGGATGATATCGGACCAAATCTCATCCGAGATCACCACACAATCGTGCTGGCGATAAATGTCCATGGCGTGCTCTATCTCGTCACGCTCCCATACGCGGCCGCAGGGATTGTGCGGCGAGCAGAACACCGCGGCATGAATGTGGTTTTGGGCGAGCTTGTGCTCCATGTCCTCAAAGTCCATACGCCACACGCCTCGGTCGTCGAGCTTAAGCGGGCTGTGGACAATGCGATAGCCCGCGGCCTCAATGGACTTGGTAAAGCCGATGTAGGTAGGGCTGTGGACCAGCACCGCATCGCCCGGCTGAACATACGCACGCAGCGTCGACACGACACCGCCCAGCACGCCGTTTTCGTAGCCGATATGCTCCGGCGCCAAGCCCTCGACGTCATTGCGGCGGCTCTGCCATTCGATGATGCGGTCGAAGTACTCGGCGCGCGGGTTAAAGTAGCCAAACATGGGGTGCTGGGCGCGCTGAATGATGTGCTCCTGGACCGTGGACACCGTGGCAAAATTCATATCGGCCACCCACATGGGAATGCGGTCGAAGCCCTCGTCGGGTGCGTTCGGAGCCATACCGGGGATCTCACCCCAAGAGTCAACAGCGATAGAGTCCATGCCGTGGCGGTCGATGATTGAAGTGAAGTCATATTTCATGCTGGACTCCCGTGCAGAGCGGAATGATTCGGTAGGCGTTATTGTCCACCAGCGTGGGCGGTTTTGGCGCGGGGTTTGGCGCTTAATTTGACGGGTGCGGACGAATGGCCAGTTAGTCTCGCGCGTCGTTGACGGCGACTACGGTTAGCTGGGTTTCATCGACCGTAAACGATATGTCGAGCCCGGCGTAGGCCAAGTGGTAAACGCGGTTTGGCTCGTGCTTGCTGCCCGCGCGGCGCGGATCTTGGCGAAGAACCTCGACCAGACCGGGGAGCTTTGCGGGCGGGACCATATCCTGCAGCGCCTGCGGGAACTCGACGTCGAGCTCTTGCCACGGAGCGTCCTCAATCCAGCCGCCGGTCGCATCCGGGTGACAGTCGGCAAATGGAATGTAGGGCTTAATGTCGTAGATGGGTGTGCCGTCACGCAGGTCGGCCCCCAGCACATGAATGATGGGGCCATTGTCGGTGAGCTCGACGCGATCGAGCTTGACGCAGGTAAGCCCAATGGGATTAGGGCGAAACGGACTGCGCGTGGCAAACACGCCCACGCGCTCGGCTCCACCCAGACGCGGCGGGCGCACGGTTTTCGACCACTTGGCATTGGTGCCGGACCTGTCCTGCGACTTGGCATCGGTAGCTATGTCCTTAGCCGTACCGCCGGGCGTTCCGTTTTCAAAGCGCCACAGCAGCCACAGGTGAGAGAAGAAGTCCAGACCCTCAACCGCTGCATTGGAGGCAAATTCCGGCTCAAAAACGATGCGTCCCTGCAGATGAGGCGCCAAAAAGCTGTTGCGCGGAATGCCGAACTTCTGCGGCAGGTCGGTATGTATGCGTGCGATAGGTTCCATGCCGGTCATTGTACGGCATGGAGGCGTGGGGCGCAGCGCGCAATTCTTCGCCGCGGTCCCCCGTCGTGCAACCAACGGTTGCTTGGAAGGGCGCCTGCCGCCGCGTATGCTTAAGCCATCAACCAGCAGAAAGGAGCCGTTATGGCCTTTGCAGAAAAGCTCATCGCCGTTCGTCGCGCCCATCACCTTACCCAGGAGCAGCTCGCCGCTAAGCTCTTCGTCACACGCCAA
This sequence comes from uncultured Collinsella sp., assembly GCA_900540975.1. Taxonomy (GTDB): domain Bacteria; phylum Actinomycetota; class Coriobacteriia; order Coriobacteriales; family Coriobacteriaceae; genus Collinsella. The sequence goes on along the minus strand of UQHY01000022.1, from coordinate 16,974 downwards.
GCCGTCAGCCGTTGGGAACGCGGCGAGGTCACACCGGGCATCGACATGATGAAGCTCATTGCCGCCGTGACCGGCGAGCCCCTGTCTCACCTGCTCGAAATGCCCGAGCACTATTGCCAGAGCTGCGGCATGATACTCACGCCCGGCGACTGCGGCACCGATGCCACGGGCGCCGCGACCGATCATTACTGCAAGTGGTGCTACGACCACGGCCAGTACGCCTACGACACCACGATGGAGGCAATGATCGAGGACTGTGCCCCGCGCCTGGCGCAAAACACCGGCATGTCGCTCGACGAAGCCGTCTCGCTCATGGGCGCCGTCCTGCCGCAACTGGAGCGCTGGCGCTCCGTGCAGGAAAACGAAGAGCGCTACGGCGCCGAGGCACGGGCGCGCTATGGCGACGAGACCATCGACGCGGCAAACGAAGCGCTGCTGGACATGGACCCCGAGACATGGAACGACATGAAGGAACTTGAACGCGCTATTCTGGGCCAGCTCTCGATTGCCATGGGCATTGGCGACCCAGAGAGCAACGAGGCCCGCAAGCTTGTCACGATGCACCGTCGATGGATTGGCCTTAACTGGGGACACGAGCCCCAAGACGAAGCATACCTGGGCCTCGCCCACGGCTATCTGGCCGACCAGCGCTTTGTTGACTACTACGACAAGCCCTGCGGCACCGGAGCCACGGCGTTTCTGGTCCAGGCCATCGAGTCGTCACTGGTCCGCGCATAGACCGCGGCGGCTTTGGGTATTTCAATCAAAACTGCAACCGATTGGAGACCTATGGCTACTAATCATGAGCTTGCGCTATTCGTTATGACCGGCTGCCCGTATTGCATAAAGGTCAAGCGCTTTTTGGCCGATAACGGCGTGACCATTCCCGAGCGCAATATCTCGACCGACCCCGAAGCCGAGCAGACGCTCATCGCCGTCGGCGGAAAGCGCCAGGTTCCCTGCCTGTTTATCGACGGAAAACCGCTCTACGAGTCGAGCTACATCATCGCATGGGTACAGAAGAACCTGCTCTAGTGCAACATATTCATCGGGGACGTTCTTAAATGACTAGTCGTTAAAGAACGTCTCCAATGGCTAGCTAGCCGTGGAAGCGGGCTATGGGTGCAAGTGGCTGCTCGCGAAAGACGCGCTCGACGGCGGCGCGGTATTCGTCGACCTTTTTAGTCTTGCGTACGAGTTTGTGAACGGTAGCGTGATCGGCGAAGGCGCATTTGGCGTAGAACCACCACTCCTTCATGCGAAAGACCGCATTGCCACCAATCTCTTCTGCATAGGCCGCGAATAGCATGTCGTGGAAACGCTGCAGTTCGGCTGCCGTGGCAGCAGGACCGCCGTTGACCATACGAGCCAGAGCGGGGTTCGCGAGCAGGCCGCGCCCCAACATCACATGGCGCGTGCCGGGATAGGCCTCCACCAGCGCGTCCATATCCTCAAGATCAAAAATGTCGCCGTTGTATGCCACCGGAAACGGCGCACGCTCCAGCGTTTCGCCATAGAACTCCTTGCGCGGCGTGCCCGTATAGCGGTCCTTTTGTACGCGCGGATGCACGATCAGCTCTGCCAGCGGCATGCGGCAGTACAGATCGAGCACACGCTCATACTCGTCATCGCGTTCCAACCCCAGCCTGGTTTTTACCGACACCGGCAACGGCGACCGCTCGCACACGTCGCTCAAGAACACCTCGAGCTCGTCGAGGTTGCGCAGAAAGCCCGATCCTTTGCCCTTGGCAACAACCGTTCCCGAAGGACAACCCAAGTTGAGATTGACCTCGCGATAACCCATGTCGGCGAGCACCTGTGCCGCCCACACAAACTCGTCCGCGTTCTTGGACATCAGCTGAGGCACTACGTTGAGCCCCTGGTTATTGGCAGGATCAATCTCCTTAAACGCCTTGCCGCCAAAGCGGTTTCCCACCCGCGGCGGCGGCAAAAACGGCGTGTAATAGCAATCGAGCGCGCCGAAGCACTCCGCATGCACGCGACGGAACACATGCCCGGTAATCCCCTCCATGGGGGCAAGCGAAAGAATCATCAACATCTGCTCTCAGATCAATGCGGCAAAGGGACCGCCCCTTTGTCACATGCATTATGCCTTGTGCTCCAGATGATTCACAAGGCAGAGGTAGCAGCTTGACGATAATCACCCTTCCATCCGTCGCCTCACGCAACGAAGGCGAATGGTTTTCCGCGAAGTGAACGAGTGAAATCGGATCCCCGAAGCATCGACACTTTTGGAGAGGCATTTCCTGCGGTTTTGTCGCTCAAATCCTACGGTTTTTGCATCCAAAAGTGCGAATGCTTCAGGGGTCCAGAATAGGTCGTTCACTTCTCTGAAAACCATTCACCTTCGATTTGCTGGCGCTCACAAACAGTGAGAGACTGTCCCACGGCAACCCCCTTGCGCGTCATTCGCCCCACGACAGCGACTCCGTGCTCCAAAAACGACGTTCATGATCGCGACGACCACCAACACCACGCTGTTGACACTATGTTTGAATAATAGACGCCCCACTCATTTATACTAAAGAGCGCGTGCGCATCGCCCCCGAAAACGATGAGGATCGAGGCCCCCATGCAGCAGCTCACCGAACAAGAAAAGAAACGCATCCAGCGGTACTGCACATACCCCAAGATCGCAGCGACCACACTCGTCATGTCGTTCGTAGCATGTCTGCTCATGCTGCCGCTCCAAATGATCAACGATATCGCGTTCCACCAAAAGGAATTCCAACCCGCGGGCATATATACCGCCATCGCACTCACCGTAATCGAACTCGTCGTCTTTTGCTATTGCGCTCTTGCGCCGCGCTTTGGAATGCGGGGCAAACAGTGGAAGGAGCTGCAGAGCAGGCTTGCGGTAGCCCAAACCAACAAAGACCGCTCCGCGGAGGTCGCCGGCGTGCTCGCCACGCAAGCTGCCGGCCGCCTGCTCAAGAACAGTGATAACGATCTCGCGCGCAATCTGGGCGGCGCCGCGGAGGTCGCCAGCGCCGTAGGGGCAGTTGCCACCGCGGCGGACGTGCTAGCCGAAACCTCGAGCAATGCCGAGGCCATGGCAAACGCATACGATGTGACGATTCCAAGCGTCAAGAAGCAGATCATAGCTCTCGCGGTGGTGCCCGCCATTGTGCTGCTTGGCGTCTACATCCCGCAGTTTGTCCAGGGAAATAACGCGCTTCAGGTAAGAAAGGCTGCAGCCGCCGAGCAGCTCGCCATCGCGCAAGATGCCTTGGAGCCCGCGTGCGAACGCGTCGCGGCAGACGACCCATACGAGTCGTATCACGACTACGGCTACCGCATTATCGGCTATCTGCGCGATAATGACCTTGGCGCTCAAGCAGCCTATATCTACCTTTCTTTTGATGCAGATGGCATGCTCACGGACGTCGATTGCATCAGTCAGATCGACCCCGAGGCAAGCCTTGCAGACAACCTCGCCCGCGCCGAGCAGGATATCGCGACGCTCTGCGCCCCGCTCAACGGGTTGGACATTTCCGTTGCCACACCGGGCCTCCTCACGCCATGCAGCCTGTCGGATGAATTTAAACAGGCATTTTTAGCCGGCTCCCTATATGAAGAAATCAGCATCAAGACGGAGGGCGAATCCATCAGGTCGTACTACGCCTTTGACACCGAGCCCAAAGAAGAGTTCGACGAATACACCCATCCGGAAATTAGGCTCATGCTCTCTGCAAAGAAGAACTAGAGGCTTACGCTCTAATTGCCGCTCGCGAACATCGTCTATATCTCGAGGTCTAATACTTTTCCAAGAAGTGAACGACCGTTTTTTGACCCCCGAAGCATCGACATTTTCTGACGCCAAAACCGCAGGATTTAACAATCAAAACCGCAGGAAATTGCATCTGAAAAGTGTCGATGCTTCGGGGGTCCATTTTGACTCGTTCACTTCTCGGAAAAGTATTAGACCTCGAGTTCACAAGCCGCTCAATGTGACAAAGGGACTGCCCCTTTGTCACCTTATTCGGAGCGCAGGGCCTCCACAGGATCCTTCCTGGATGCGCTACGGGCCGGCAGCAGGCCGGCAACAACCGTCAGCAGCACCGAAATCGCGATGAGCACCAGCGCATCCTGCACGGGTAGGCTCATCAGGTTGGGGACCTGTTTGGCCGCAAGCGCCCAGGCATTGACCGGGAAGCTCACGAGCACCACGACGACAATGGCAAAGACGCCGGCGATGAGGCCCTCGATAAAGGTCTCGGCATTGAACACGTTTGCCACGTTGCGCTTTGACGCGCCGATCGCGCGCAGGATGCCAATCTCCTTTTTGCGTTCCAGCACGCTGATGTAGGTGATGATGCCGATCATGATGGAGCTCACCACCAGACTGATACTCACGAATGCGATGAGCACCAAGCTGATGGTGTTCACGATGTCGGTCACCGAACCCATGATGATGCCCATGTAGTCGGTGTATGAGATTGCCTGTTCATCGTGGCCAGAGGCTTTGACCTGCTTGTTGTACGCATCGATGTGATCGAGTACGCGCTCCTTGGCCTCAAAGTCGCGCGGGAAAATCTTGACCGAGATGGGGTCCGCCTCATCCGCATAGCCCAACGTGGTCAGATTGTTATCGTAGGTGAGCTTCGACGCCTTGGCATAGCTCATCATGAGCGAACTCAGGTCCTCGGCGTCCATGTTGAAATGGATGGCATGAGCAAAGGCACTCGCATCCACGTGCATGGCGCTCGCCAGGTTGGCAAAACCCGAAGACATCTGCGTCGCCATCTGGTCCATAAGCCCTGCTGCGCCCGCCTTAAGCTGGGACGATACGGTCGTCGCAATCTGTTCGCTGATTGTCTTCATCACCTGATCCATAGCCCGCTGCAGATACGGAGCCAGCTGCTTTTGCACATAGTCGGTCATCGCCTGCTGCAGACGCTCGGCCAGGGCATCGCCGCCGAGGGCCTTGAGCTGACCCAGGTATTGCTGCGCCGTGGCATCACTCTCAAGATACGTCGAGAATGCGGCAGCAAGCTTCGACGCGTCCTTAAGATCGCCGGGCGTGAGCACCTTAAACTGCTCCGATTGCATAAAGCCCTCAAACAGCTGGTTGGCAAGCGTTCCCACCTGCTGCATTTGCTCGGGCGTGAGCTCCAGGCCGTCAAAGACGCCCGAGAAATCTGGGGTTGGCGCTTTGGCCATGATGTCGCTGAAGTCGACGTCCTTGCCAACGCCCGAAAGGTCAATATCCAGACCCGACAAATCGATGCCCGAAAGATCCATGCCACTGGCAGCACCCGAGAGTGCAGACACATCAAACGAGAACGCGCTCTTGAGCGCCGCCTCGTCCACGCTGAACATGCTGCCCAGATCCACTCCTTGTTTGGCCTCGCCCTGCAACTCGTCGAACGTTTTGCCGGTAAAGACATCCGTCTCGGGGTGGGCGAGTTGCTCCTGCGCAATCTGCGAATCGGCGGCGCGCTCCATAAGCTGGCGAGTCAGCGCGTGTGTATAGGCAATACCCGGAGACAACGCGCTCGCGTTGGCCGTCTCGTTGGGTCGCACCACGCCCACAATGTGCACGTCAATACCGTCGGCAACCTTGGCCGCCATAAAGTCGGCGTCACCAGACATATCGGTCCACATACCGGTCTCATCGTTTTTGCGATACGCATCTGCCGGCGACAGTACCTTAAACGTCGTGGACAGTGCATCGTCGTAGGTAAAGTCGGCGCCGGTCTCGGGCGCCTCGATCTTACCGTCGGCCGTCATGGCACTGTTGACCAGGTCGTTAAGCTCATTGATATCCAGCGCACCGATGCTGTAGAGTGTATAGTCGCCCACCGTACCGCGGCTCGAAAGCACCATCACGGCTTCGTTGGCAGACGTAGGCCAATGCCCCGCCACGACATCGTACTGGCTGTCGAGCAGGCTCTGGTCGTCGATCATCTCGTTAAAGACCGAGGTTCCCATGGATTCCATGCTCACCGTTGCCGCCGAACTCGCGCCTCCGCTCATGGCCTCAGTCATGGCGTTGGGCACCAGCTGGACAGGCTTCTCATCGCCCTTGCCGGCACGATAGACAACCGGCGATACACCGTAGCCGTACTGAATGGCGTTGACCTCTTTATCGATGCCGTCGCCACCGGCATCGAGCCATGCCTTAAAGCTCGTCATGTCGTTGGACTTAACGCTCGCAAACATATCCTTTACCGCCGTGACCACAGGAATCTTATCGGTTCCTTTAGCCTTGCCGCCGGCACTGTCGTCGGACGAATCCACGTTTTCAGGCGAGTCATCATCCGCAGTCCCCTGTCCGCCCATCATGGACGACAGGTCATAATCCTGCTTGGAAATGGTGAGCGGGTAGCTCGAGAGCGTATCCTCCTCGACCTTTTTGATATAGCCGTTTACGCCGTTGGACAGCGCCAGAATCGCCGCGATACCGATAATGCCAATCGAGCCCGCAAAGGCCGTCATGGCCGTGCGGCCCTTCTTGGTCATGAGGTTTCGGGCAGAAAGCCCCAGCGCCGTCACAAAGCTCATCGAGGTTTTGCGCGTAGGCTTGGCCTCGCGGCGCGTGGCTTTGGCAACATCGAAGGGATCGGAATCATCGGTGATCTTACCGTCCGCCAGGTTGACGATGCGCGTAGCGTACTTGTACGCCAGCTCGGGATTGTGCGTGACCATGATGACCAGGCGGTCGCGTGCAACATCCTTGAGCAAGTCCATGACCTGCACGGACGTTGTAGAGTCCAGGGCACCGGTCGGCTCGTCTGCCAGCACGATCTCGGGGTCGTTGATCAGGGCACGGGCAATCGCCACGCGCTGCATCTGTCCACCCGAAAGCTGGCTCGGGCGCTTGTTAACGTGCTCGCCCAGGCCAACCGCCTCGAGCGCCTCGCGCGCACGCTGGCGGCGCTCGGCATGCCCCACACCCGTGAGCGTAAGCGCCAGCTCCACGTTTTCCAAGATGGTCTGATGCAGAATGAGGTTATAGCTCTGGAACACAAAGCCGATGCGGTTGTTGCGATAAGCATCCCAATCGCGATCACGGAAGCCCTTGGTCGAAATGCCATCGATGAGCAGGTCGCCAGAATCAAAGTGATCGAGTCCGCCAATAACGTTGAGCATCGTAGTTTTGCCCGACCCCGAAGGGCCCAGAATGGCCACGAACTCGTTATCGCGAAAAGCCAGGCTCACGTTATCGAGCGCCACCTGCGTAAACGACTGCGTAACGTACCTTTTGCAAATTCCTTTGAGCTCCAACATGGACGGCAACCTCTCCCACGCGGGCACCCCGCCCGCTCTCCCCCGCCGTTCGTATCCGACGCGTTTGTCCTACTCTATCCCCATTTTTTGCCGGCTCCAGTGAGGAATGTAACGAACCGCGCCAAAAAACGAGCAGGACGGCACGTCGCGTGACGTACCATCCCACACATAACATCGCCGATGTGACAAAAGGACTGTCCCTTTGTCACATTCAGACTTACTGCTCGCTATTCGCAATCGCCTGGTCGATAAGTTTGTTGAGTGCTGCGCGCTGCTCGGCGGAGCTGATGGCTCCCACGATTGGATCCCCTACGATGTTGCCATTCTGATCGATGACATACGTTGTCGGGAACGAGAACAAATTTGACGTAAACTTACCGGCCTCGCTATCCGACTTGAACCAGATGTTCTTATACGTCACGCCCTTCTTGCTCAGCACGTCCTTGGCATCTGCAATCTCGCCCTTGTTGCCATCGAGCGTAAAGGAATTGACGCCCACGACCTGGCCGCCCTTCTTGGCAAGCTCCTGATTCAGTTTCTCAAGATCGCCCAGCTCGCCCACGCACGGCTTGCACGTGGTGAACCAGAAGTTCATGACGGTGACCTTGTTCTTAGAGAACAGCTCGTCGCTGCTCACGTCGTTGCCATCCAGGTCCTTGCCCGTAAAGCTGGGGAACTTCGTCGTCTCGCTCGAAGCATTGGCACCAGCCGTCATGCCAGCGGCCGAAGCGTCGACGCTCTCGCCTGCGCTCGGCGTACTTCCACAGCCGGGGAACTCCTTCTCCAAGCTCTCGAGCTTGTCCTCAATCTCCTTGATCTGCTGCGCACCGGCCTTGAGCGTCTTGAGCTCATCCGCCGTGAACTCATCCTTGGCGCCGTCGATGGTCTTGAGCAGAAAATCGCCGTAATTGCTGCCGTCCTCAATCATTGCCGAGTCTTTATTTGCCGCATTGAATACCTTTTCCCACAGCGCGTTATCACTCGAAAGGATCTCGTTCTCCTTTTGCATGAGCTTCGCATACAGCTCGGCGGCCTCGTCGGCATTGGTCGGCTTCTGCGCAGTGAGTTCTGCGATCTTAGGATCGGAGCTCGCAGATTCGCTCGCATTGCCACCGGGCGCCGAACATGCCACAAGGCACAAGGCCAATACCGGCACCATAAACAGGGCCGCAATCTTAGAAAGCTTCATAGTCATTCCTCCGTTTTGTCGAAGCTTGTTTACTATTTATCGGCGGTCAGAGGGAGCTTTTCTGCCGACACGTCCAGGCCATAGCGATAGCTGATGGCATCGACAGGACAGGCCCCGATGCACTTTCCGCACCGGATACATTCGGCATGATTGGGTGCACGGACCACATCAACGTCCATCTGACAAACCCTTGAACACTTGCCGCACGAGACACATTTGCATGCGTCAACCCGAATCCCCAGTAGGGACACCTTATTCATGAGCGCATAGAATGCGCCGAGTGGACAAATCCATTTGCAGAAGGGGCGGTAGAACAAAACGCTCAGCACTACCACGGCAATGAGAACGACAAGTTTCCAAGTAAAGAGCGGCCCCAGCGCAGATCGAATGCCGGCATTGGCAGCCGCCAGCGGAATGGCGCCCTCGAGCACACCCTGTGGACAGATATACTTGCAAAAGAACGGATCTCCCATCCCCAGGTCGTTGACCACCAGCACAGGCAGCAATACCACAGCAAACAGCAGCACGAAGTATTTGATATACGTAAGCGCCTTGAGCTTTTTTGTCGAAAGCTTTTTGCCGGGAATCTTATGAAGCAGCTCCTGCAGCCAGCCAAACGGGCACAGAAAGCCGCATACAAAGCGTCCCAGCAGTTCGCCGAGCAAAATGAGCGTACCGGTAACATAGTAAGAAAAGTTGAACTTGGATGAACCTACCACCGACTGGAACGACCCGATGGGGCACGCACCCGATGCCGCGGGGCACGAATAGCAATTAAGTCCAGGTACGCAGACTGTTTTTCCCGCGCCCTGATAGATGCCGCCTTTGGCAAAGTTCGGCAGGTGAATATTGGTGACCAGCGTCGCCGCCGCCTGAATGAATCCGCGAAATCGGGCCAAAACATGCGACGCGGTGTTTTCTCTTTTATCCAATTCCGATACACTCCAAGCACAGCCTAATCGCTTTGGCCAGCACGGCATCCGCCTCGCCACGCATAACGCCAAAGCACACCATGGCAATTCCGACGATCAACAAAGCGACCTGTACCATGGGTTTTACCGCTTTGAACAACCCAACCACTCCTTTCGTTACGCGACCATTGGACCATATCGACTATAAAATCCGTGTTAAGCGCGATTTGGAATGTGCAAGGAGACTGTTATGCGTATTTTGATCGTCGAGGACGAGCGGGCGCTGTGTGACGCAATCGCGCGCAGCTTGCGAAACTTGGCGTACAGCGTCGACTGCTGTCATGGCGGACAAGAGGCGCTCGACCTACTGGACGTTGAGGCCTTCGACCTCGTGGTACTCGACCTCAACCTTCCCCGTATCGACGGCATGACCGTACTCAGGGAACTTAGGAAAACTGACTGCGAGACTAAGGTACTGATTCTGTCCGCACGTGGCGAAGTATCCGATAAAGTCGCCGGACTCGATGCCGGCGCCAACGATTACCTCACCAAGCCGTTTCATCTGGACGAGCTTGCGGCAAGGATTCGCAGCCTTACCCTCAGACGCTTTACACAAAGCGACATAGTTTTAACCTGTGGAAAGCTCCGCTTTGACACCAAGGCGCGCATCGCTTCCGTGGACAGCGAGGCCCTATCTCTTACGCGCAAGGAAACGGGAATCTTGGAATACCTGATGCTTGATCAGGGGCGTCCGGTAAGCCAAGAGGAGCTTATCGAGCACGTTTGGGATAGCAGCGTGAACAGCTTTAGCAACGCAACCCGCGTTCATATCTCGTCACTCCGCAAAAAGCTACGCAGCGCTTTGGGATACGACCCGATTCGCAATCGGATTGGAGAGGGCTACGTTATGGAGGATGGAGAATGAAAGGGCTTTCGCTGCAATGGCGCATAACGATTATGACGGCACTGCTCACGTGTGCGGCATGCGTGCTGACGAACTGCCTGGTCGGCTATACGGGCATGCGCTACATGGATGCCATCGGCAGTGACATCTCGGCCTTTAACGCAACCGGCGAAGATTCGCCCCAGGCGGTCGACCCAACGAAAGCGACCCTCGATGACGAGGTTACGATCGTCGTAAACGACGCACAGGAGTCTTTTGGCACGACAACCTGGTACATCACGGCTGGAGTCACACTCCTTGGCGGCGTGCTGGCATACTTTGTGAGCGGCCGTGCGCTCAAACCGCTACGGGATTTTGCCGCCCAGGTAGAGCGCGTGCAGCCTGACAACCTAAGCGAAATCAGACTCAGTGAAGATGTGCCCACCGAGCTACAACGATGCAGCGCCTCTTTCAACGACATGATCGCCCGTCTTGGCGAAGGGTTCTCTGCACAGCGTCAGTTTACCGGCAACGCCGCACACGAGCTGCGCACCCCGCTCGCCCTTATGCAAGCACAGATTGAACTATTCATCTCCGAGCACTCCGGTTTGCAACCCGAAACAGCCGAGCTGCTCGGCCTGCTACAAGAACAAACCGAGCGCATGTCTCGAATGGCCAAGGTATTGCTCGAGATGAGTGAGCTCCGCAGCGTTCCTTGCGAGGACGATGTGGAACTTGGCCCCTTGTCCGAAGAGGTCCTCACCGACCTTGCGCCGCTTGCCGAAAATAAGGGCATAGCCCTCAATTGTGCTGGAGACGCTTTAGTAATCGGGAGCGACACGCTGCTGTACCGGCTGGTGTTCAACCTGGTCGAAAACGCTATCCGCTACAGCCGCACCGACTCGACTGTCAACGTCTCCATCAGCGACAGCGACAGCCACGTTCTCCTACGAGTCAAAGATGAGGGCCCGGGAATACCCAAGCAGTACCGAGAGAGCATCTTCCAGCCGTTCTTTCGTCTAGACAAATCCCGCAGCAGGGCATACGGCGGCGCAGGACTCGGACTAGCGCTCGTTTGGGAGATTGCAGCGCTTCACGGTGGCACGGTAGAGGTCGAAGCAAGTTCAGAGGACGGGGCCACCATGCTCGTAAGCCTTCCAAAACGATCCGCAGCGTTAACCGAACAGTAAAACGAAAGGGGTCCCGAGCAACAGGAGTACAATTGCTGCTATTGTTGCCAGCTGTTGGGAGATGGAAGATGGACTGCGATGGCTACCCATGCGTTCCCATGCCGTTGATGTGCACCGCCTTTGTGCCGGGGCAGATTGACGCTGCGGTTGCAGGCATTTCCGACCCCGATTCGCGCGCCATTGCCACGGCAGAAGCGCTGTACTTTCGCGGACAGGCCGCCCTCGCTGCCAAGACGGCGCGCCCCTATCTTGACGCCACCGATCCCGCGCTGCGCTATTCCGCATGCTTTATCTGCGGATACGCCAGCCTGTCGCTCAACCGTATCGCCGACGCCCGCCGGTGCCTTGCGGGCATTCTCGATACGCCGGCTGACGAGGAGTCGCCCGCCGTCCACGCCACACATATCCTGTTCGCCTCGGCCGCGAGCGTCCTGCTGCACTTGCCTTCCCCGTATTCCGCCGAAGAGTTTTATCCGCTTGCGGCGCATCTGCCCGAAGGCCTGCGCCTGTTCGCCAGCTACGTGATGGCGCATGCCCTGTACCTGCGCGGCGAATATGGCCGCAGTCTGGGCATGGCGGAAAACGCCCTGATCATGAAACAGGGAAGTTATCCCATCTCGGAGCTGTTCCTGTACCTGTCAGCTTCCATGGCCTGTATGAGTCTCAAAGACGTCGACGCCGCAAAGGCACACTTCGGAGCCGCTTGGGACATTGCGCGTCCCGACGGCCTTATCGAGCTCATCGGCGAACACCACGGCCTTTTGCAGGGACTCATCGAGGCATGCCTAAAATCGCAATACCCTGACGATTTCGCACGCATCATCGAGATTACGTATCGATTCAGCTACGGCTGGCGGCGCATCCACAACCCCGATTCGGGCGAGGACGTGGCTGACGACCTGACGACCACAGAGTTCACCATGGCCATGCTCGCCTGCCGCGGATGGACCAACGCCGAAATCGCTCGTCATATGGGTGTGTCGCCAGGTACCGTTAAAAATCGACTGTCCAACGTGTATGCAAAGCTTGGCATCGGCACGCGCACTGAGCTGGTCGCGCATATGCTGCGTTAGCAGCCAGACTGCCTAGCGCGGCACGTGCGCCCCGGAGCCCCGGCGCTTCACTCGCTCAAATTGGACATTTTGGCCATCGAACGGCACTACCGCCACGGGGCACCTTCTCGCAAAATAGGATTATTTCCACCGATACCTGCGGGATGGGAGCCAAAGATGCTTGATCGCCGTTCGCTACTTGTTGCCGGAGCGTCCTCGCTGGCGAGCATTATGTTGCCGCGCGTGCCGGGAAGCGCAAACGCCTTCATATTGCCGTTCGCGCCCACCGAAGCCTATGCCGACGAAAAAGACCCCTTCAGGGTGCTCGTTCTCTCGCGCACCATGTTTGGTGTGGTCGTGGTCGACGTCGCCAACAAAAATACGCCCATCGCGGGTGCCCAGGTCACGCTCACATCGCGCTATGCCGCAGGCAAGCAGCTCACCGCCACGACCGATGACGAAGGCACGGCCATCTTTGAGGTCGCGCCGCTTTCGGAAGGCTACGTGGACGAGGCAACGCTTCTCGACGCGTACGACTTTAACGGCGGCATCTCCATTAGCATGGCGGGCTACCGTGATGTCGAGATTCCCCTTGCGCGTATCCAGGGCGGCACCGCCATAACCGCGCCCACGCGTCCGCTTTCCGATGGCGAGCCGTACTTTCGACAGCTCACGTTCGACGAATGGGACATCCAGTACGCCGATGCCACGTTTATGGCAATGCCGAAGGACGACGCGGCAAACGAGCAACCCGACACGCACGCCTTTACCGTGCAGGCACATCTGCCACAGGGTGGACAGGCAACGCTGCACATCAACAAGGTAATGCCCGCCACGGGTAGCTCGCCCGAAACCGTCACGCAGATTGGCCAGATCAAGGCCAGCGCATCGGGTGCGAATAATCTGGCAACGTTCACGCTTGAAGACACGTTCCTCGATGCGGCATCGGGCCTTCTGGAGGAAGGATGCAAGCTGCGCTTTGTGCTCGACTACCAGGGCAAAACCTACACGCTCTCCTCCCCCATGGCCATTGTCGCCGCGCCGGCCGCAAAGGCAGAATCGGGCTCGACCACCATCATTCCCACCACCATGGACCAAGAGATCACCCCGTTTGATTTCTCCGCGGCGTTTCCTGGCATCGGCGGCAATAAGTTCACGTGCTGGATGCCCTCATTCCCCATTTTGTTCGATTTCTCTTTTGCCGGTTACGTGCTGTTTGGTGGAGGATACAAACCAGCCAGCTATATGAACGATTCGGGCAACCCTGATCCGGAATACTGGAAGAAATCGCCGCGCGAGTCGGGCGCCAAGCAGGCAAACCGCTACCTCGACGAAATGGAGGGGAAGTGGAACCAGTACAAGAGCATGAGTGCCGGTTCGGGCACCGATCCAAGAAACACCAAGCTCCTTCGCCACCATTGCACGCTGCTATTCACGATGGATATCGCAACACAGGTGTACGGCTCGCTCGCCTACGATTGGGTGGGCAAAACCTGGGGTAACAACAACGACCCCGCATACGGCAATATTAAGGCCCTCTTCCAGGTAAGAACCGACCTCAATTGGACCGAGCAGTTTACCCTAGGACCGGTGCCGTTTTTCCTAAACGTCAACCCCTGGGTGCTGGCGAAGCTGGCGCTCGCCGTGGGTGCCCACACGCACGGCAGCGGCGCGGCGTTTTTTAAAAACATTTCGCTCGACTATTCCAACACGTCGGGCTCATTCACTATCCAGATCGGGCTTGCCGTCACCTTTGGCGCCGGCGTTGCAGGCGTCGCCTCGTCTGCCGTGCGTGGCGCCGCATCCCTCACCCTGTTCATTGGGTACGAGAAGGCGGACGGGCACCAGCTTCCGCGGCTGCGCGTGGGTGCAGACGTCGATGTCGATGTGATACTCCAGTTCGTAATGTTCAAGTGGACCACCAAGGCTTGGTCGGGGTCGTGGCCCACACTCCTCGATTCGTGGAATATGTCGGTGAACAATGGCGACCAGTATGTGCTCCAGCGCTCTGAGCTCGCATTGGGTGGAGATACGCCTTACACGCTGGATGCCCGCTTCGGCTCGGCCGGCAACGCCGAGGCAGGTGGTGTGCCGCAGTTTATCGCATCGGCCACCATCGTCACCAACGCCGAGCTGCTCGCACGCGCCGAGGTTAAGGCCACTGCCCTAAACGTCGCGTCTGTCGTACGCGATTGGGACCGGTCGGTCACGCGCATTGAGCTCGAGGCGGATGCAGAAAGCGACGACACGGGACAGATCGAGCATTTCGTCCACGCACTGATAGAGAACGACGAAAACGCCGCGCCGATGTATGCGTACACCCATATCGGGCGGGCGACGAACGCCGTTGCGGACACCAACGCCAATTCTGCTGGTGTATCGGAGGACGAGCGTGGCGGCATCAAGCCCTCGAGCGACAACGTGCTGTTTACCGGCGTGCTCAGCGAAGCTCACATGAAGCTGGCAATGATTGCCGGCGTAGAATGCCTGTTCCGTATCGCCTCGGTGCGCTACGGCGACAATGGCCGCTCGCGTCTGGTGGTGCACACAAAGGCAAACGGCACGTGGTCCGCCCCCACGCCCGTGGACTTTCCCCTTGGGTTTGGCGAGGGCGACGTGGAGCGCGACGGCATATACGATTACGACTTCGACGTGGTGGAATATACGGACGGAAGAGAAAACCAGGACGCCTACGTGCTGCTGGTCTCGGGCGAGCGCCCCGCCGGCGACAACACCCTTTTCGATACGGCGAGCACAGCCGGCATACTGTCCGTTGTGCGCCTGCGCATAAGCAACGACGGAGTTCGCGTGATATCGCACACGTCGTGGCGCAGCATCTCGCGCGGCCGCCTTCAGGAGGATGGCTACCATTGCCTGCAGTGCCCACGCATCACGGTGGGCAAGACGCTGGTCGACGGGCGCCTGTCGGGTGCCTACCTCCACCGCCGCGGAACCACCGCAGAAAAGGCGCTCGGCAGCGAGGCCGAGGTTGCGCTGGAATGCTTTACCCTGTGGTCGGATGATTTGGGCGACAGTCTCACGTTCCGTCAGGTCCTCAGCTTTCCGCAGGCACCGTCGAGCATCGAGCTGGGCGCGCCTGAGAATATCAACGGCAAAATGGTGGTGCCCGTTGCATACGAGACTGCAGACGGTTGCGGCTGCGCATCGTACGCCGTGATCGGCCAGTCCATTGCGGGCTGGGGCGTTATGTCACCAGACGCCACAGTACCCCACGCGGTGCCGTGGCCGCAACACACGGGCTTTTTAGCAACCGTCAACGAGCAACTGCAGCATATTACTTGGACGCGAGGCGCATCGGCATTTGCAACGCAGCCCGTGGGTGCCGCAGGCTGTGGCCCGGCATCGTTTAGCGTAAGCAACAACGGCCGGTGTGTGCTCTATGTAGAGAACACCGATGGCAAGGTGGGACAAACCTACGACGAAGAAGGCAACCCGGTGGCAGTGATGGGCAAGCACTTCCGCATCTTCGCCAGCACCTTGGCGGGCGATCTGTTCACGGAGCCGTTTGTGATGTGCGAGCTGGACCATCCCGTCGATCAGATAACGACGTTTTTGACGTCGGGAGGCATGCTCTCCGCACTCGCCACGCACATTGTGAGCGCGGAGAAGAGCGAGGCAGAGCTGCACGGCATCGAAGTGCCCTTGGTGGCGTGTGCCACTCCGACGGGCGCGGTCGCTACCTCGGGCGCGGTGGTGCCCGGAGCAGCAGGCGAATCCTTCATGGTCACGGTGCGAAACGACGGCAACACCCTGCTGACCGCCGGCACGATCGATCTGTACCGAGAGGGCTCCAGCCAGCCGTTCTCCAGCGCATCCATCGGATTCGGAGTGAACGCACGCATGGCTTCGATCTACGATCCAGAGCTTGTCGAGGACGCTTCGGCCAACGACATGGCGCACGTGAAGTACGCGCTCGAGACGCTGGGCACACGTTTTGCAACGCACCCGCTGGTAGCCGACAACGGCAACGCCGTGCTGGCACCGGGTTGCACGGCACAGTTCCGCATGAGCTTCGCCATCCCCGAGAGCTGGAGCGACGAAGTGGGCAAACGCGTAACGCTGTATGCGAAAGCGCGTAATCTGGTGGCGCTCGATCCCGTAACGCTCGAGGAAATTCGACCGGGTGCAAACTCGGCGCTGGATGCCGTACTGCACGAACTTCATGTGCCCGACGCGGCATGCGAGCGCTCGGAAGTTCAGGTCGGCGTATGCGGCAGCGCGGATACGACAGGACTTCACGACGCCCCGATGACGGCGGACGGCGATGGCGGCTCGAGTGGCGGCGGTACTGACGAGGGCGGCGGCTCCGGCGGAAGCAGCTCCGGCAGCGGCAAAGACCACGGCAATAACAAGCGCTCCGGAAAAGCGGGCGCGCTTGCGGGCACGGGCGATGTCAACGCTCCCCTTACGACAGCCGCTGCAGCACTCGCCGCGGCAGGGGGCCGGCCCCCCCCCCCCCGCCACCGCGGCCACG
>UQHY01000021.1:0-33834 GCA_900540975.1 uncultured Collinsella sp. | reverse complement strand
TGCCAACGGCCCCTCGGGCGGCGCGGTGGCCACCATCGCGGTCCCCCTGTGCGGGATATGACGACTTTCTCGTTGTCTACCTCGACTGCGATATGTCGCTCGCCGAGGCCGCGACGAGATGGTGCTGCGTCTGCCCCGTTTGGTGCTTCTATCTCAAATTTGATCTGATGTAAGGCCCGTGCAATCCTGCATGGGCCTTACATTTGGCAATTGCTCGACCGATTCGTGGCTTGAAACACAAATTATCGAGTTAAGGAGACATGGGGTCACACAGCGGCTCTCAGAGCGCCCGCCGCACTCCCCCGCCATTACCCCTGCGGCGTCCCCGAATAGAGCCCATCCCGTTTTGCATATCGTTGCAATCGCCCACTTGTCCACCGATCAAGTGAACTACTGGAATAAATACAGCGACACGCTTGTTCGTTTCAGTCGCTATATCTGTGTAAATCGCCGCGATAAATACAGTCTGTACTCGGCTGTATACCAGCTACGCGTATGTAGATTCATAGCGCGTAAATAAATCGACTCAAGCGCGTGTAAAACGCGCAAGTAGCCGCAAAAGGCGATTATCGCGCAGGTAGATTATTGGCACCCTGTTGCTTAATCAAAATTAAGCAATTGCTTAAAACAAAAAAGGTCAGGCACTAGGTGCCTGACCTGAAAACTTCTGGTCGGGACGACTGGATTCGAACCAGCGACCCCTTGACCCCCAGTCAAGTGCGCTACCAAGCTGCGCCACGTCCCGAAGCTTTTGTTTGTTGCGCTGCTCTCGCTCGCAACAAGGAGTATATTAACCCGAAACTTTGCCCTTGTGCAAGAACTTTTTTACAAATTTTGAAGCAAGTCCAAAATTGTATTTGCGAGCTGGTGTTTTGTTAGTACGGGAAGTTCTTGCGTACCCGCCATACTCACGATCCAAGCCTTGTTGGTATCGGTTCCAAAACCCGAATCGGCACGCGAGACATCGTTGGCGATAATGGCGTCGCAACCCTTGCGCGCGAGCTTGCGCTGCGCGTACTCCACGACGTTATCGGTCTCGGCCGCAAATCCAATGACACAGCGCTCCCCCTTCTGGCGCGAGAGCTCAGCCAAAATATCGACCGTCTCGACCAGTTCGATGCGATCCAGGCGCTCGTTGGCCTTTTTGAGCTTATGGTCGGCAGGGGCTGCGGGCGTATAGTCAGCGACGGCAGCCGCACAAATGGCCGCATCGGCCGTCTGAAAGGCGCCCAGCGACGTCTGCAGCATCTCTGCGGCAGTTTGCACGCGCACGCACTCCACGCCGCGGGGAACATCGAGCGATGTCGGGCCCAGCACAAGCGTGACCGCAGCACCGCGGCGAGCGGCCTCCCCCGCCAGGGCGATGCCCATCTTGCCCGACGACCGGTTGCCGATGAAGCGCACAGGGTCGATCGGTTCGTGCGTGGGGCCGGCGGTAATCACGATGCGCTTGCCCGCAAGGTCCTGGGGCACGGGGTTCAGCACCTTGCAGACGGCCTCGACGATGTCCTCGGGCTCGCTCATGCGTCCCGTGTCCACGTCGCCGCAGGCAAGGTAGCCGTTACCGGGTCCCACCACATGGACGCCACGGTCGCGCAATGTGGACATATTGGCCTGCGTCGCCGGCGCCTTCCACATGCCGTTGTTCATAGCGGGTGCGATCACGATGGGTCGCGGCGTGGCAAGCAGCGTGGTGGAGATGAGGTCATCGGCGATTCCGTTGGCCATCTTGGCGATGATATTTGCCGTCGCGGGCGCCACGATCACAAGATCGGGCTCCTGCGCTAGCGAAATGTGGTGGATGGGGTCGGAGGGATCGTCGAATAGGCCCACGGCAACGGGCTCGTTGGTGAGCGCACGGAAGGTAAGTGGTCCCACAAACTCGGTGGCATGCTCGCTCATAACGACCTTGACGCGCGCGCCGCGCTTTTGCAGCAGGCGCACGATATTGCACGCCTTATGGGCGGCGATCCCGCCGGTAATGCCCAGCAGGATCGTTTTTCCCTCAAGTTGCATTGAATTGTTGGATGCCGCCGTCATCATTTAGGCTTCCTTGCTGGGAAGCACCAGCAGACGGTGGCAATACGGGCAGTGCGCGATCTCGCTACCGTCGTGGTTGAGGTCGCTCATGGACGATGCCTGCAGTGCGGTGTGGCAGATGGTGGGAATGTTGCCCTGGATGGTCTCGACGGCCAGGCCGCGGAACTGCTTGAGCAGGCGCTCGTAGTCGGTGAGCACGTCGGCCGGCAGCGTGGCAGCCAGCGCAGTGCGCTCCTTGGTGGCGGCGTCAATCTGTGCCTGGAGGTCGGCGGCCTTGGCGCGGGCGGCCTTGGTGTCGGCCTTCACGCCTTCCTCGAACTTGGCGATGATGGCCTGCGCGCGAGCCTCGCGGTCGAGCGCCTCCTTATGGGCGATGACGACGTCCTTGCGGGTATGCTCGATCTTGTCCAGACGCTTGGCCAGGGTGGCGAGCTCGTTCTCCAGGTCCTGAACCTCGCGGTAGTCAGATCCGTCAACGTGGCGCTTCTTGGCGGCCTCGATGGCGTTATTGGTCTGGATCTCGGTGGTGTTGAGATCGTCGAGCTCAATATCCAGGTCCTTGCGCTGGGCGTAGAGCTTGGTCATCTCGGCCTTGAGCTTAACGTAGGTCTTGCGCTTGGAAGCGAGCTCCTTGAGCTCCGGCATATTGGCAAGTTCGCTCTTGTTGCGGGCGAGCTCCAAATCGATCTGTTGCAGCTTGAGTAGCGTAGCGCCGGCGCTCATAAGTTCTCTCCTTTTGTCACAGTCCACCATTGGCAAGGGTTCAGTATTTTAATCGCATGACGGGGGTCGACCCCGGCATCAACTGCAGAGTTCATCAATATATCAACGAACGGCTCCTCGGAGCGGTCGTGGCCGAGCAAGATCACCGGTAGCCCGCGCAAGGCAAGGTCTTGCGCCACGTGGTAGCCCGCCTCGCCCGTCACGACAACATCCGCACCGGCGGCGATGGCAAGGTCGCCAAAGTCGCCCAGGGAGCCGCCCAAAATGGCGACGGTCCGGCACGGGCGATCGGCCTCGCCCCACACGCGGGGGTCGCTGCCAAACGCCGTGGCGGCGCGAGTGGCAAGGTCGCGCAGACTGCAGGGCTCGTCGAGTGTCGTAAGGGCTCCCAGGCCGCAGGCCTCGGGGCCGTCCACATGCTCCAGTGAGCTCATGGGCTCAGCGCCCAGCAACTCACTCAGGCGAACGCGCGCCTCATACGAGCGGTCCAGGTTGGTGTGGAGCGAGATGATGCTCACGCCGCAGCGGGCAGCCTCGTAGAGCGCCGCACTGCACTGGGGGAGCGTCGCGTTAGGCGGGCAAAACGCTTCGGGCGCCTTGATGTAGACGGGATGATGCGTGAGCAACACGTTGGCACCGCCCTCCAAGGCGCGCTGCACGTTGTCCCTGGTGGCATCGAGCGCGCAGGCAACACCGCGGATCTCGTCATTGGGGTCGCCAACGGATAAGCCTACGTGGTCCCATGGTTCGGCATCCGTCTTAGGAAAGCGTGCAAGCAGGGCGCGCTCGAGTTCGGCGACGATCATGCGGCACCTACGATCGAGAGCAGCGTTTGGGCGAACTCATCCAGGTCGGCAGGGTTCACGCGGTCATCGAAGGAGATGCGCAGTGCGCCCAGCGCCTGCTCGCGACCGATGCCCATCGCGCTCAAAACGTGGCTGGGGTCCATGCTGCCGCTCGAGCATGCCGAACCTGCCGACACTTCAAAACCGGCGGCGTCGAGCTTGATGATAAGCTCCTCGGAGTCCATGCCGTCAATGTAGATCGATACCATGCCGGGCAGACGGTCGGCATGCGCATAGTCGCCCATGGTGGCGTGAATGCGCGGATGGGCCGTAAGCGTGGCGTAGAGCTTGTCGGAAAGGGCTTGCAGCTTCTCGTGCTCCTCGGCCACATGGGGCGTCAGCGTGCGGGCGGCAGCGGCAAAGGCGAGCTGCGTGCGCAGGTCCTGTGTGCCGGCACGTCGTCCGGCTTCCTGACCGCCGCCAAAGATGCGGGGGCGCAGCGGCGTGCGGTTCTTAAGGTAGAGCGCGCCGGATGCCACAGGGCCGCCGATCTTGTGTGCGGCAACGGTCATGGCATCGACGCCCAGCTCGGTGACATCGAGCGGAATATGCAAGTAGCCCTGGATGGCATCGGTGTGGAACAGGGCGCCCACGGTATGCGCCGCGGCGGCCAGCTCGCGGATGGGCTGCACCACGCCGGTCTCGTTATTGGCGGCCATGATGCTCACGAGCGCGACGTCTTCGCCAAGCAAGTCGCTCAGCACGGCAGGCTCGATGTAGCCTGCACGGCAGGGCTGCACCAGATCGACGGTAAAGCCGGCGGCACGCAGCAGCGGCAGGTTGTCCAGAATCGAATCGTGCTCGATGGCAGATACGATCACGCGGTTGCGCTTGCGGTCGTGCTGACGGGCGCCCTCGGCAAGTCCGAGGAGCGCCAGCTGGTTTGCCTCGGTGCCGCCATTGGTCAAGATAATCTCGGACGGGCGGACGCGCGCGCCAAAGCTGCGGGCGATCTCGCGACGCGCCACTTCCAGGCGCGCAGCGGCCTTGCGGCCGAGCGAATGCAGCGAGTTGGGGTTGACGCCGGCAAGCTCGCTGTCGTCGTACTCGCGCTGCGCAAGGAGCGCCTCGGCGCGCATGGGCGTCGAGGCGGCATAGTCAAGATTCACGGGTATGCGGTTTTGACCTGCGGTCATAAGGGTTTATGCCTCCTGTGCGGCCTCGTTGCCCAGCTTCTGCAGCAGCGCAACCTCGGCAGCGGGATCTTCGGACTTAAATACGGCGGAGCCGGCTACGAGCACGTTGGCACCGGCCTTGACGACCTCGGCGATGTTTTTGGAAGAAATGCCGCCGTCGACCTCGATCAGGGGCGACACGCCGTGGCGTTCGCACATGGCCTTGAGCTCGTGGAGCTTTGCGATGGTGCCCGGGATAAAGCTCTGGCCGCCAAAGCCAGGGTTCACGCTCATGAGCAGTACCATGTCGACAACGTCGATGATGCTCTCGAGCACACAGACGGGCGTTGCGGGGTTGAGCACCACACCGGCCTTGACACCGCGCTGCTGCAGGTGCGTGAGCGTGCGGTGCAGGTGCGTGGAGGCCTCGTAGTGCACGGTGATCATATCGGCACCGGCATCGGCATACCAATCGACCGTCTCGTCGGGGTTCGACACCATGAGGTGCGCGTCGACCGGTACATCGGTGGAGCGCTTGACGGCCTTGAGGATGTCGACGCCAAAGGTGAGGTTGCCGGTAAAGTGACCGTCCATCACGTCGAAGTGCACGTAGTCGGCACCGGCGATCTTGTCGAGCTCGCCCTTGAGGTTGGCCATATCGGCCGAAAGGACGGACGGAGCGATTTTAATGGAACCCATGGTAGTAGCCTTTCTGCGCTAGTCGGTGAGTCCGTAGAACTCTTGAGAGGGGACGCGGTCGGTAAGGATCTCGAGCGCCCTATCCAAAGTAACACCGTTGTAGAGCGTTTGCTCGACGGCAAAGGTGAGCGGAATGTCTACGCCCAGTGAGCGGGCGAGCTCGCTGACGCTGCGGGCCGCGACGGCGCCCTCGACCACCATATGCGTGCGTGCCTGGTACTCGTCGAGCGACACGCCGTGGGCAAACTCGTAGCCAAAGGTGCGGTTGCGCGAATGCTCCGAGGTACAGGTGGCGATGAGGTCGCCCATGCCGGCAAGGCCCATGCAAGTCATGGCCTGCCCGCCGCGGGCATGCACCAGTCGGCTGATCTCGGCCAGACCGCGCGTCATGATAAGGGCGAGCGTGTTGTCGCCCGCGCCGGTGCCGGCGGAGATGCCGCACACGATGGCGATGACGTTTTTCATGGCGCCGCATACCTCGACGCCGGTCATGTCCTGCGACAGGTAGATGCGGAAGGCCGTGGATAGGAGCAGGTCCTTAAAGGTCTCCCCTATCTGCGGGTCTTCGCTGGCGATGACGGCGGCAGAAAGTCCGCCGCGGCAGATCTCCTCGGCATGGTTGGGTCCCGAGAGCGCCGCCACGCGCCGCTCGTTGCCGATCTCGCTGGCGATGACCTCGCTCATGAGCAGGCCGGACTCGGGCTCAATGCCCTTGGTGAGGCAGAGCACCGGGGTGTAGGCGGCGATGAAGGGTGCTGCCTGATGGCATACGCTGCGCAGGTGCGTGGAGGGCACGGCAAAGATGACGGCCTCGGCGCCGTCGAGCGCCTGCGTCAGGTCCGTCGTGGCGACGACGTTGCCGGGCAGCTCGTAGTCCACCAGATAACGGGGGTTACGGTGCTCGCCATTGATGCCGGCGGCCGTCTGCTCGCTATGGGCCCACATGATCACGCGCTCGGCTCGTGCGGCAGCAAGGCCGGCGACGGCGGTTCCCCAGGAGCCGGAGCCAATCAGCGCAACATTCATGACTCTCTCCTACTTATCGTCGGGCACGGTCACGCGCTTGGTAAACGAGAGCTTGGACTCCTTGCCCGTCATGAGCTTTTTGATGTTCGCACGATGGGCCCACACCACGGTGATGCCGATCAGCGCCATGCAAAATTTGAGACCCAGGCTGCAGTACGGAAAGACCGCGCAGACGGCGATGGGAAGACCGATGGCCGCGGCAAGCGAGCCCACCGACACAAACTTGGTGATGGCGACGGCCACGATAAACATGCCCAACAGCGAAAGTCCGATGGGCCAGTACCAGGCGAGGATGACGCCCAGGCCCACGGCGATACCCTTGCCGCCATGGAAATTGAGGTAGGGCGAGAAGATGTGGCCCCATACCGCAGCCAGGCAGATGACGCCGAGCATCCAGTCGCCGGGGGCTCCAGGCGCCATGATGCTCACAGGGAAGCCATAGCCCACGCCCGCGATGAGCGGACGGGCGATAAGGACGCAGATAGCGCCCTTAAGGCAGTCGAGCAGCAGCGTGAGCGCGGCCACCTTGGGGCCGGCTACGCGCAGGGCGTTGGTGGTGCCGATGTTGCCGGAGCCCGCCTTGCGAATGTCGGTGTGGTTGAACACGCGGCCCAGGATCAGGCCAAACGGAATCGCTCCGATAAAGAACGAGACCACGGCACAGATGGCGGTCAGCAGAATCGGATTATGCATCCTTTTGCTCCTTCTTCCTAAAGAAGAGTCGAATGGGCGTGCCGGAAAAATCGAAGGTCGAGCGCATACGGTTCTCCACGTAGCGCTTGTAGGTGTCGTTGACCAGGTCGCTGTGGTTGACGAAGAACGTGAACGTCGGCGGGTTGACGCCCGTCTGGGTCACGTAGTGCATGCGCAGGCGGCGCTTGCCGTCCACCACGGTGTGGCCAAACTCGCGCAGGTCGGTGAGGAAGGTGTTGAGGCGCGAGGTGGTGATCTTTTGCGAGCGCGTCTTTTCGGCCGCGTCGACCATCGCCCAGATCTTCTCGACGCTGCGGCCCGTGAGGGCAGAGATGCGCAGGTACTGGGCCCAGGGAGCCATGACGCCCAGACGGCGATCGACGGTCTCCATGCAGGCCTCGCGCTTGCGGTCGTCGTCGAGCAGGTCCCACTTGTTGAGCAGCACCACGATGGCGCAGCCGCGCTCGATGGCCAAGCCCATGACCTTCTGATCCTGCTCGGTGACGCCCACGGAGGCGTCGACGACGAGCAGCGCCACGTCGGCACGGTCGATGGCGCGCAGGCCGCGGACCATGGAGTAGTACTCAATGTTCTCATACACGGTGCTCTTCTTGCGAATGCCCGCGGTATCGACCATGCGGTAGTGCTTGCCGTTGCGCTCGACGACGGTATCGATGGCGTCGCGCGTGGTGCCGGCGATGTTCGACACGATGGAGCGGTCGGCGCCCAGGATGCGGTTGAACAGTGAGGACTTACCGGCGTTGGGGCGGCCGATGATGGCCACATTCAGCGCATCGGGGAACGCGTCGGCGACCTCGTCCTCCTCCTCGGGCAACAGGGCCACGATGTCGTCGAGCAGGTCGCCCGTGCCGTGGCCGTGCAGGGCCGAGAGCGGCGTGGGCTCGCCGATGCCGAGCGAATAGAACTCCCAGATGTTGTCGTTCTCGCGATCGGGGTTGTCGAGCTTGTTCACCAGTAGAAAGACCGGCTTGTCGCAGCGCTTGAGCATGCGGGCGACCGACTCGTCCTCCTCAGTGACGCCGGTGCGGCCGTCGACCACAAACAGGATGACGGCGGCTTCCTCGGCGGCGGCGAGGGCCTGGTCACGGATGGATGTGGCAAAGACGTCATCGCTCTTGAGCGGCTCGATGCCGCCCGTGTCGACGATGGTGAACTCGCGGCCGTTCCAATCGGCCGTGTGATACGAGCGGTCTCGCGTGACACCGCGGGACTCGTGGACGATGGCGTCCGAGGTCTGGGCCAGGCGGTTAACGAGCGTGGACTTGCCCACGTTGGGGCGTCCGACGACGGCGACGATAGGTTTCATCTGCTCTCCTTTAATGGGTAGGGTCAGCGGGAATAGTTGAATTGGCGGGCGTTATGCCAAGGATGTGCTCCAGGGTATCGAGCAGCTCATGCGGCATGGTCGATACCACATGAACCTCGGCGCCGCGACCGGTAAGGCTTGCGAGTAATTCGTCACGATGATACTCGTCAAGCGTCATACCGTCGGCGTTGAACATGAGCTTAGGCACAAACAGCATAACCCCCGATAGGTCCTGCGGCAGCTGCTCCAAGATGTCGCAGGCGACGATGAGGCCGGTCACATCCACGTTGCCGCCAAAGTAGTGGTTTTTGATGGCCATGACGGTACCGGCAAGGCCCTGCGGCGATTCCACAAAACGCGCCACCGTATCGCGCGCGCTGGCGCCCGAGAGGCACAGTAAGCGCTGGCCACGGGCGGCGATTGCCTCGCGAACGCGGCGCAGGCGCTCGGCATCGGCGGCGAGCACGTTGTCGGTCTCGTCCAGATAGGAGCGGATCATGCCGATACCGTCGTAGTACTGCGGGTATCCGTCGTAAAAGTCGGCCTCTGGCGGCTCGATGCCGGCGTCCAGGTAGAACTCATCGCTCATCTGGAAGGTGTGGCGGCCAAAGCGCTCATAGGCGCGGTCCTGGAAGGGCCGGATCATGGCAATGGTCTCGCGCGCCAGCTCGGGCTTGTCGCTGTAGGACCAGCTAAAACGGTTCTGATGCTTGGTAAAACCGAGCGGCACGATGCCCAGGCTCGTGATTTGCTCGTGCTCCTCGCAAAAGCGCAGCGTCTTTTCCAGCTCCTCGCCGTCGTTCATGCCGGGGCACAGCACGATCTGCGCGTGGATCTCGATGCCGGCGGCCATGATGGCCTCGAGCACGTCCATGCCGCGTTGGGCGTTGCGGCCCATCATGCGGCGGCGGACGTCGGGGCTTACGGCATGGACCGACACGTTCATGGGGCTCATGTTGCGGTCGATGACGTTTTGCACGTCCTCGTCGGTGAGGTTGGTCAGCGTGACGAAGTTGCCCTGCAAAAAGCTTAGGCGGTAGTCATCATCGCGGATGTAGAGCGTGGAGCGTCCGCCCTTGGGCAGCATGGTCATAAAGCAGAACACGCAGGCGTTTACGCAGGTACGCATGCCATCGAAGATGGGGCCATCGAACTCCAAGCCCCAGTCCTCGCCGGGAAAGCGATCGAGCTCAACGGGTGTGACGGTGCCGTCGCGTGGATCGAAAACCTCCAACTCGACGGTGTCGTCGTCGGCCTCCCAGAGCCACACGATCATATCGGTCAGTTGCTCGCCGTTGACCGTGAGCACGCGCATGCCCGGCTCGATACCCACATCCCATGCGGGCGATTCGGGGCGCACGTTTTTAACGAGCGCGCCCTCACCCGGCTCGGGGTCGCGGCTGCGCCCGTAATCGGCCACCTCAGCGGCATATGCGGGTACGGTCTGGTCCATGATTAGCGGCAAAGCTCCTTGATGCGCTCGACGGCGCGTTCGATGTGTTCTTGCGGGGTGGAGGCTCCGGCGGTGATGCCGATGTGGTGAGCGTCGGTAAACCACGCGGCCTGAAGCTCGGAAGCTTCCTCGATGTGATACGTACGCTCGCAGGCGTTTGCGCAAATCTGCGCCAGGCGGCGGGTGTTGCCCGAGTTCTTGCCGCCCACCACGACCATGCAGTCGCAGCGGTTGGCAAGTGCGGCTGCTGCCTGCTGTCGCTCGCTCGTAGCGGCGCAGATGGTGTTGATCACGCGCAGTTCCTGCACGCGCGGGGTGATGGCAGCAACGACCTCGGCTAAGTTCTGCGCTGTCTGGGTGGTCTGCACAACCAGGCCTACCTTGCCCTTGAGCGGGAGCGCGTCCGCATCGGCGGCGCAACTCACGACCTGCGCGTCATCGCCAGCATGGCCCAGGATGCCCTCGACCTCGGGATGGCCCGGCTCGCCCACGACGAGCACGCGATAACCCTCGCGTACCAGGCGCTCGGCGGCCACGTGAACCTTCTTCACGTAGGGGCAGGTGGCATCGACAACGTCGAGGCCACGCTCGCGAGCGGCTTCGATCACCTGCGGCACCACACCGTGAGCGCGAATGATCACGGTGCCCGATGCGGCGTCGTCCAGGGTCTCGGCCAGACCGACGCCTGCCTCGTCAAGCTCGCGCACCACGATGGGGTTATGGATGAGCGGGCCCAGGGTGTGGACCTGAGCGTTCTCCCCCGCTTGCGGGGCGGCCGCCAATGCCATATCGAGCGCACGCTGCACGCCGTAGCAGGTGCCGGCGTGAGCAGCGATTTCGATGGTGGGGGCGTCTGCCTTGCCGGCAACGGCCTCTACGGTGCTCATGACTTCCTCGCCCATGGCTAGAACCTACCCGGGTGCTCGGCGCACAGGTCATCGCGCATGGCGTAGACACGACTCATTGCCTCGGACTCAAACCAAGCCAGGCGCTCCTTACGCTTGAGCTCGGCCGGTGCATCGGAAAGCGAGATTGCCTTGCCGGCACGGATCCAGCACTTTTTGGGGCGCATGAGCTTTTTGCCCGCAGGCGTAATATCGGACCAGCCGCAGATGGCGAGCGGGTTGACAGGCGCCTTGCCCATCTGGGCGATGAGCGCAAAGCCGCCGTGGACTTCGGGTTTGATCTCGCGTGAGCGGATGCGCGTGCCCTCGGGGAAGATCAAGACGTCCTCGCCGCGCTGCAGCGCATGCTGGGCGGCGCGCAGGCACTTCATGTCGGCGGTGCCGCGCTCGACGGGAATGCCACCCACGCGGCTAAAGGCCCATCGCACGATCTTGGACTTGGCAAACTCAGACTTAAAGATGGGGCGAATGCGGCGGCCGCCAAAGAACAGCGCCGTCTCTACAGCCAGAAGCTCGGCCATCGAGGTGTGGTTGCAGATGACCACGCTGCCGCGGCCTTCCTGGCGCTCAAACAGCAGATCGGCGTCCTCTACCTTCCAGCGCCACATGAGCTTGGAGAAAGCCCAAAGGATTGCCATGACCACGAAGACGGTGCCGCGGATGAGCGCGGGGAACTCGGCATAGGGGGCGTTGTAGTAATCCTCGGGCGTCTGTTTAAACAGGCGCATGGGCTACCTCCTTTGGTTGATGAGGTCCTCGATTATCGAGACGACCTCGTCGATGGTGTGGGCGGTGGAGTCGACGTGCACGGCGTCCTCGGCGGGAACGAGCGGCGCGACCTCGCGGCTGCTGTCGAGCTTATCGCGCTGCTTGAGGGCGTCGAGGGTCTTGTCGACCTCGGCCTCGAGTTGCTCGGAGGTGAGCGGCTGCGCATCGTTCTGGTGGCGCTGCAGTACGCGGCGACGGGCGCGCTCGCGCGGGTCGGCGGTCAGGAATACTTTGACCTGCGCGTTGGGGAACACGACGGTGCCGATGTCGCGACCCTCGGCGACAATGTCGTGGTCTTCGGCGGCGCGGCGCTGATGGATGAGCAGGGCGGCGCGCACGCCCGGGTAGGCCGAGACCTTGGACACGTTGGCGTCGACCTGCGGGGTACGGATGGCAGCCGATGCGTCCTGGCCGTCGATGGTCAGGCGCGTATCCTCGCCGGTACCGTTGGTAAAGCGAATCTCGATCTGCTCGGCGAGGGCGTCGATGGCCGCCTCGTTGTCCAGGTCGATGCCGCGGTCGAGCGCGGCGAAGGTGACGGCGCGATACATGGCGCCCGTGTCGAGCTTGTTAAAGCCCAGCTGGCGGGCGATCTCCTTGGCGATAGTGGACTTGCCGGAACCGGCGGGGCCGTCGATGGCGACGATCATGCAATGCTTCCTTTCGGTGGTTGACGTGCTGGTATGGGACGCAGGCGCTGCGGCTTGGCGGACAGGCTAGCCTGTGTAGCGCTCGCGGTAGGTGTTGCGCTTGGGCGCGGAGCCGTGGCTACCGTGGTGACGCGCGCGGCTTGCGGTGTTGGTCGCCGGCGCGGCTCCGCGCTTGGCGCTGGCCTGCTTGGGCGGAATGCCGCTGGCCTTGAGGATCTGTACCTCGCGGTCGGTAAGCTCGCGCCACGAGCCCTTGGCCACGTCCTTGAGCTCCAGGCCGGCAAAGTTACAGCGGTGCAGGCGGATCACCGGGTGGTGGATCTTGCTCAGCATGCGCTTGACCTGGTTCTTGCGGCCCTCGCGGATGATGACCTCCACGGCAGTGGTGCCGGGCTTAACGCCTTGCGGAGCCACGGCCTCTGCCTCGCGCGCGTTGATGACACGGCAGATCGCCGGCTGGCATAGGCCGTCGTCGAGCTCGATGCCGCGACGGAGTGGCTCCAAGTCGCGATCGGTCAGGTGGCCGTCCACGAGCGCCTGGTAGGTCTTGTAGACGTGCTTGCTGGGGTGCAGCAGGTCTTGCGACAGATCGCCGTCGGTGGTAAAGAGCAAAAGGCCCGTGGTGTCACGGTCCAGGCGACCCACCGGGAAGAGCCCCGGAAAGCGGTCGCGCGGGACTAGATCTGCCACGCAAGGGCGCTCCTGCGGATCGCTCATGGTGGTGAGGTAGCCGGTCGGCTTGTAAAGCATCAGGTACACGGCGCCCTGGTTGAGCTTGACCGGCATGCCATCGACCTCGATATGGTCGCGGTCGACGTCTACCTTGGTGCCCAGCTCGGTCGCGACCTGGCCGTTGACGGTCACGCGGCCGGCGGTCATCAGGTCCTCCGAGGCCGAGGGCCTTTTGCCCCGGGGCGGGGGTCCATCGGCCCCTCCGAGCCGCGGCGGCTCGCCACGCCCGCGCGCGCCAAAAAGCGCTGCAGGCGCATGGTGTGTGGATAGACGGGCTGGGCGTCACCTGCGGGCGTTTTGGCGCCCGCGGCACGTGAGGCGCGCGTCTCCCCTGCTTCGTTAGTCCTCGTCATGCATGTCCTCCGAGGTATCGACGGTGGGCAGAAGCTCCTCGCCATCGGCGTCCTCAACATCGGTATCGAGCAATTCGCGCTCTTCGTCCAGGTCCTCGGCCTGCTCCTCGAGCGTGGACTGAATGCTGCGGCCGCTCAGGCGCTCGCGGATAAACTGGCGCGACTGCTCGTCGGGAGCAAACTGCTCCAGATCAGGCAGATCGTGGGTGGAGCGCAGGCCGAACTTTTCCAAGAAGGCGTTGGTCGTGCCGTAGATGATGGCCTGACCGCGCTCGGGGTCGCGACCGAGCTCGCGCACCAGGCCCTTATCCACGAGCGACGCGATGACGCCGTCGGAGTTGACGCCGCGGATGCCCTTAACAACCTCGCGCGTAACGGGCTGGTGGTAGGCGATGACGGCCAGGGTCTCAAGCGCCGCCTGCGACAGCTTTTGCGTGTCCCAGCTCAGCACGTAGGCCTCAACCACATCGTGGTAGGCGGGGTGTGTAAACAGACGCCAGCCACCGGCGACCTCGCGGAGCTGAAAACCGCGGTTGGCCTCCTCGTACTCTACCTTGAGCTCGGCCAAAAGCGACGCGCACTCGCCCGGGGCGATATCCAGCGCACCTGCCAGCGCGGGTGCGCTCACGGGGTCGCTCGACACCAGCAGCAGCGCCTCGAGGGCGCCTTTGAGGCTGTTTGCCTCCAGCGTGGAAAGGGTTGACATGGTTGGTCGCTCCTATTCGGTGAGCTCGGGGCCCTCGCCGGGCACGTATGCCTTGGCGCCCTCGACGCGGTTGATTTGAATGGTTCCAAAGATCTCGTCCTGGCTCAGCGTGAGCGAGCCGCGTTTGGCGAGCTCGAGCATGGCCAGGAAGGTGACGACGAGCTGCTCGGTGGTGGCGTCGCCGTCCAACAGTTCGCGGAAAGTGCAGGTTTGGTGCGCCATGGTAAAGCGATCGACCGAGGCCACGGTCAGGTCGAGCGGCACACGATGCGGTGCCACGTGCTCGGCCTCCAGCAGGAAGGTCTGGCGCTTGCCATCCAGGTCGGCGCAGATGACGGCGAGGCCACGCAGGGTGATGCCGGCCAGGTAGTCGGGCATAAGGCCTAGGAACTCGGGGTCGGGGCCGGCTACGCGCGGATGCATGCGGCTTTCGGCCTGCATGCGCGCGCCAAGGGCTGCCGCCGCACCCTTAAACTGCTTGTAGGCGATTAGGCGCTGAATCAGGACCTCGCGCAGGGCATCGCCGTCGAGCGCGCTAAGCTCCTCGAGGTCTTCATCGTCCTCGTCATCGTCGTCGGACTTGCGCGGGGTTTCCTGGGGCACCAGCGAGGCAGCTTTGATGTCCAAAAGGGTTGCCGCAACCAGTAAAAAGTCGCTCGCCACGTCCAGGTCCAGCGCCTCGATGCGCTCGGCCTCGGCCAAATATTGCTCGGCCACCTCGCTGATCGAGATGGCGCCGATATCAACTTTTTGGCGGGTTACCAGCTGCAGCAGCAGGTCGAACGGTCCGCTGTAGACCTGCGTCGACACGCGATACGACATCTTCGACCTCCTTTGACGGCGCCTTCGCGGCGCGGTTTGGGTGCATGTTGGGACCGATTTGCACGGTCGACCTGTTAGTTTACCCTAGATACCGGCGATTGCGAAGTTGAGCAGCCACTCGGCCAGCGGATACACGGTAACGTCGAAATACCGCCCGATCACGTCGATGCCGGTCCACATGGGCAGCAGGTACAGCACGATGATGAGTATGGGCATGGCGTATTGCTGCAAGTGGTAGTAGTTGGCGAGTGCCTTGCCCTTGAGGAAGGGCACGATGATCGATGAGCCGTCGAGCGGCGGGATCGGGATGAGATTAAAGAACGCGAGCGACAGATTGACCACGATAAACGTGGCACCGAAGTTCATGATTTGGGAGGCTACGGCAAAGGACATGCTGGTGTAGAGGTTGCCGTATGTCGCGTGCATGAGGGCGGCTGCGAGACACGCGAGCGCGATGTTCGATACAGGACCGGCCGCGCTCACCAGGACCTCGTCGCGCTTGGGGTGCTTGAGGTTGTTGAGGTAGACGGGCACGGGCTTGGCGAAGGCGAACACCGGACCGCCGGCGGCAAGCATCAGCAGCGGCAAGATGACGGTGCCGAACGGGTCGATGTGGTTGAGCGGGTTGAGCGAGACGCGGCCGCGCGAGCGCGCCGTTTTGTCGCCGAGCGCCCAGGCCGCGGCGGCGTGCGCACTCTCGTGGATGACGATGCCAACGATGACGGCGACAGCGCTCGCGAGCAGGTTCATGAGGTAGCTGCTGGACATGTTGCTCCTCTAGCGGACGCGGCGCGAGGCGCGCGTGAGCAGGTAGTCGGCCACAAACAGGATGACGGCCACGATGGCGTAATCCAAGCGGAACACACCGCCGAAGGGCGATGTGATGACGCCGTAGCCGGCGATGGCGCTCGGCAGTGCGCGCGAAAGCTCGACGACAAAGCCCACGATCTGCAGCTTGGCGGTGAGGCCGTTAAAGCACAGCAGCACGGTCATCGCGCTCATAAAGATGCCGCAGATGCGACAGGCGATGGCGATGATGCTCATCGCCACGGCAGCGGCCTTACGAGAGTTCACGCGCGGTCTCCTCTTCGATCTGGGTGGAAAGCTCCAGCCATTCGTCCTCGAGCTTGGGCAGCTCTTGCTTAAGCCCGTTATATTCCACCAGCGCGGCGTTGAACTTGTCCTGATCGGCATAAAGCTCTTCGCTTGCCATCAATTCCATAAGCTCGTCATAGCGGGCGCGCTTTTTGTCGAGCTCCGCCTCGATCTTCTTAAGCTGGTTGCGCACGCCCTTGAGCTTTTTGTTGAGCGCGGCGCGGGCCTGGGCCTCGGCGCGCTTTTGCTCCTTGGTCTTTTTGCCCTCGGCCGGCTTGGGGGCCGCAGCGGGGCTGTTGGCTTGGGCGGCGTTGGCGGGCTTGGTGCTCTTGCCCGTCGCCGGCGCGCTCTCCCCTGACGTCTCGGCGGCGGAGCGGGCTGCGAGGTCCTCGCGCTTGTAGAGGTAGTAGTCGTAGTCGCCATCGTAGACCGTGACCTTGCCGTCGCGGATGTCGATGATGCGGTTGGCAACGGCGCGTACTAGGTGCTCGTCGTGGCTGATCAGCACGATGGTACCGGGGAAGTTTTGCAGGGCGTTCTCGAGCATGTCCACCGAGTCGATGTCCAGGTGGTTGGTGGGCTCGTCCAGGCACAGGAGCGCCTCGGGCGCCACGAGCATCTTGGCCAGCGCCAGACGGGCCTTCTCGCCGCCGGAGAGGACGCGGACCTGCTTTTCGATTGCGTCGTTGTCGCTAAATAGGAAGGCACCCAGCAGGCTGCGCTGCTGCGGCACGGTCCACTTGGGCGTAACGGTGTCGATCTCTTGCAGGACGGTGTTGGACTCGGTCATGCCCTCGAGCGCGTGCTGGGCGTAGTAGGCCACGCCCACGTTAGTGCCCAGGTCTCGGGTGCCGGTAGTGGGCGGCTCCAGACCAGCGAGGATCTTCATGAGGGTGGACTTACCGGCGCCGTTAGGGCCGACGAACGCCACGTGCTCGCCGCGGTAGAGCTTGAGGTCGATGTCGCTGTAGATGTGCTTGTCGCCGTAGGACTTGGATACACCCTCGAGGCCCACAACCATGTCGCCCGAGCGCGGCGGGTCGGGGAACTTAAAGTCGATGTGCTTATGGCCCTCGGGCAGGATGACGAGCTCCTTTTTGATCTGCTCGATCTTGCGGATGCGCTCCTGCGCCTGGGCGGCCTTGGTGGGCTTGTAGCGGAACTTGTCGACGAAGACCTGCATATGGGCGATGTCGCGCTCCTGGGCAGCACGCTTGGCGCGCATCTGCTCCAAATTGTCCTCGCGCTGCTTGAGGTAGCTGCTGTAGTTGCCGGTGTAGGTGGTCACGCGGCGGTTCTCGAGCGCGGCGACGTGGTCGACGCAGGCGTCCATAAAGGCGCGGTCGTGACTGACGATGAGGACGGCGCCGTCGTAGTTGGCGATAAAGCCGCGTAGCCAGTGGACGCTCTCGAGGTCCAGGTGGTTAGTGGGCTCGTCGAGCAGCAGCAGGTCTGGGTGGCGCAGGAAGAGCTTAGCGAGAGCGATGCGCATCTGCCAGCCGCCCGAGAACTCGGAGCACGGGCGCTCAAAGTCGGTGACTTTAAAGCCGAGACCGGACAGGATCTTGCGGGCGTTGCTCTCGAGCTCGTAGCCGCCCAGGTGCTCAAAGCGGTCCTGGACCTGGCCGTACTCGTTAAGGAGCGCGTCGACGTCCTTGCCTTGCTCGGAGAGCTCAGTGATCTGGGCCTGCAGCTCGTTGGCGCGCTCGCCCATGCGGCGGATTTCCTTTGCTGCGGCCATGACCTCAGCGAGGATCGTGGTGTCCTTTTGCTCCAGGTTAGTTTCCTGCTCTAGGTAGCCCACCTGGCAGTCCTTGGAGTACTGGACCTGGCCGGCGTCGGGGCTGTCGATGCCCATGATGATCTTTAGCATGGTGGTTTTTCCGGCGCCGTTGGGTCCCACGAGCGCAAAGCGCTCGCCGGGGTTGATCTGGAAGGACGCGCCGCTAAAGAGGACGCGCGCGCCGAAGCTTTTTTCGATCTTGTCGACCAGGAGGATCATGGTGCCGCCTTTGACCTTGTGTGCCTATATGAAAAAAGGCCCCAACTTGCGTTGGAGCCTCATTCAATGCTCGGGTGGAGACGAGGGGGATCGAACCCCTGACCTCTTGACTGCCAGTCAAGCGCTCTCCCAGCTGAGCTACGCCCCCGTGCGAAGAAGTACTATACGGGAACTCCCCCGCCGATGCAAGGACAATTTTGGAAAAACTTTCGTGATCGCCGGCGCACACGGGACCGCGCTAGCCCGCGGGGCGCCTGGCCCCCGCACGGCCCGTACGCCGGCCGACTTGGCACGCGGAACACGAACCGCCCCGTTCAACAGGGTTTTCCGTACGCCACCAGACCCATTATCGAGTCCGATTGCGAAGCGCCCCTCCCCTGCGCTTCAAAACCATGCCGGTTTACTACGATGAATTAGGAATGTCCGACAACACTCGCCTTTTGGCGTAACCGGCGGGCTCCCTACCTGCGGTTTTGCAAACGGAGAACACACGTTGCTCAGGGGTCGCCGATCCGTCGTAGTAAACAGGCATGGTTTTGAAATGACATCAGGTTGATTTCACGCATAAATATGTTGGAGCCCTGAAATATAGGCTTTAACTTTTTCTAAAACACGTCTTTTCCGCGATGCGCCTAGATTAGCTGTTGTTTAGCATCGGATTTGATCTTGCGTTGTGCGACTTGCTTGTGCATGGTAGTATTTCACGACGTGAAGCGAAGAAATTTGGCCTGAGTTGCCTTTGTTAGAATTGCATTCACCGTTCATAAGGGCTCTTGGCGCAACGGTTAGCGCAGGGGACTCATAATCCCTGGGTTCTGGGTTCGAATCCCGGAGGGCCCACCAGAGTATTTCGAGGCCGGGCATTACGCCCGGCCTCTTTGTTATTGGGTTGCAGACTAGCTTTGTCATTCAGAGACGTAAAGTTATCAACATTCATATTCGTAATTAACAATGGGCATGTCGCCAAGATGCTACTCAGCCAATACATGGCTTAAATCAATAGATATGAAAAAAGGCTCCAACTTGCGTTGGAGCCTCATTCAATGCTCGGGTGGAGACGAGGGGGATCGAACCCCTGACCTCTTGACTGCCAGTCAAGCGCTCTCCCAGCTGAGCTACGCCCCCGTGCGAAGAAGTACTATACGGGAACTCGGACGGCGATGCAAGGACAATTTTGGGAAATATTTTGCGGCGCGTGGAACGGGCGCGGGGCCAAAGAGACACACGATGCCCGACATAGCCCGCGGGGCGAGCCCCGTGGGCGGCGGCAAGCCCGCCGCCTTCCTTTGCAGGGCTCGGCATGTCACCCCAGGTGCCGCCGGCCAGACCAAAGCGATCCGCGGTACTTCCGGGGCCCGAGCCCTTCCGCACGTCTTCGGGCCAATTTACGGAACCGAGCGTAGCTCGCCCCAGCTGGTCGCTTTATAAACAGATCGGTTTACTACGATGATTCCCGGATTTCCGACCTCACATCTAATTTCGCAAAACGGGCAGGCAATCTACCTGCGGTTTTACGGGCGTCGAAGTCAGTGTGTTCAGCCACCCTCAATCCAACGTAGTAAACCGGCGTGGTTGTAAAATGACACTTAATTACTGGCAGCATATAAAGCATTAAAATGCTCACTTGGACATTATTGCTTTCCAGTAGAAAGCCAATTGCACAGAACGTTGGCCCGCAATCTGGTCTCAGCGCATTTCATCGCCTCGGTTTTTGGCTTGTAGCGCAACTCTAATCGCTCACACACACTGTGGATGATGGCATCAAGCTGATCGTGATCATTGAGCATGTCATGGGTTACAAGAAATACGTCGTATCCCATGCTTTGCAATGCTGTCATTCGGGTGGCATCGTGGTCAAGCACGGCGCCCGATCCATGGATAACCTCTCCTTGAAGTTCGATAATCACAGCCTTCATTGTTATTGGGTTTACGATGACGATATCGCCGTAACAGATTTTCTGACCTGCGATTTTCCGAGCTGAATTCGACAGCGGTGTTAAGTCGTTGACGAATATGTTTTTAAACTCCGCTCCGCCGGCACGCCTCGGATGACTCAGCAACATGATTCCAGCAACTTCTAGCGGGGATGCAGCGATACCCATTACCTGCCGTGCGGCTTCGTAGAATTGCTTTCCCCACATCTCGTTTTTAACCTTCGCTGCAAATCTATGCAGTTCTTCTATTTCAATAAGAGGCTTTCTCATCCAGAGCGATGTGCCCTTTCCGCTAGCTTTATTTCCGGATCCGTCATCCTGCTGCCCACTTTGATCATTCTCGCTGTCCTTCTGGTGCGCCCGAGCATAGACTCGCTTCCATGGGACCTCGTCTTGGGTTTCGTCTAGTTCAAACAGACTTTCTATGGTGTACTGCTCTTCTTTTGATTTTGCCTGCTCAAGTGCCATATCGACCGCGGGCGATGGTTTAAAAATCGAGAACCATCCGCAGAACTCGTACATAGCAAGAACTAGATCGCATGAAGACACGCTTCGAGTCATGGTGAATAGCGTATTAAGAGGGTCAGTGACGCTAAAGCCCATACCCGTTTCGATGGAAACCTTCTCTGTATAGGCGCTGTTCCATCGGATGGTCCGTCTAGTCTCGGAATGCAGGTTGCTTCGTGTTGATGCTGCTGTGATGACTGGCGTCTTGAGGACGTCGGTTACGAAAGGGGCTTGGGACAGAGCTCGCCAGCCGTCTTCGGCGTTAGGTAGGCGCGGGTAGAGGTCGCGCACTTGCGGTGGGCAGCGCCAGTAGCGGAATGCAGTGTTTGCGCAGACGATTTCGTCCATTTGCGCCTCCCCTGGTTTCGGCCGTAGGCCGTGCGGATTACGGGCATGGCCGATTATCTACCGGGGCATCATGTGGGTAAGTACCGGAAGCAAACCAAATGCTTGACGGGTTCCTCCGAAATACCATCGTTTGATAGAAATCCGCTGGTAGGCGCTTTGGGCATGTGGTTCCTATCTCCACATTTGTGCTCGGATCACAGGGGGAATTCAATGAAAATACGCATGCGTTTTATACATAACGTGCAATGGCGTCAGCGAAAAGGGTGCGATAAAAATGACGCCTTAGACGACTACGATTTGATTTTGGTGTCACTTTTGGTGTCACCCTTGGTGTCAAAAAGAAAAAGGCCAGAGGCTTAACACCTCTGACCTGTGCTTTAGATGGTGGGCGATACAAGATTCGAACTTGTGACCCCATCCGTGTGAAGGATATGCTCTACCCCTGAGCCAATCGCCCGTCGCCTTTCGGCAAAAGAGATACTATCATAGCCGCGCGTGGTTTACCAAGAACTTTTTGCCCCCGATTTTAAATTCGTGGGTGCAAGCCGCGTCATCGCACGTAAGGCTCCCAGCAAATCAGCAGCAAAACTGCCCTTTATCGTTTGATCCACGAGGTCTCGGGGCGGCAGATAAGTCGCGCGTTGTTGTAGGCCATGTCGAGTGTGAGACAGGTGCGCGCGGCGTAAAAGCCATCCTCCCGCTGAATGGTCAGCGCCAGCTCGGGCTTGTCGCCGGTTAGGCACAGCGGCAGCAGTAGTTGGATTCGGCCGCCGTAGAACTGCGGCACCGCGAGCGTGTAGTTGGCGGCGGCGCGACGGGCGGCCTCGACGACGGCGCCCTCAAAGGCGCGGCGTAGCAGCAGCGAGTTGCCCTCCCCCATAAGGCTGGCGGGAATGCGCGTCAGGTTCTCCTCGTCGCCCAGAATGTGGTCGATGTTGGAGCGGATGGGCAGGCGGTAGTCAAAGACCAGCTCGGAGGGGTCCTCGGCAAAGCGCACGCGGCACGGCAGGTACTCAAACGAGACCAGCATGGGGTCGCTTTCCTGAAAGAAGCCCTTCAAAAACCAGCGCTGGCGCGCATCGGGCTTGGTATTGCGCTCAAACAGACCGTAGATGGTCTCGTAGCGGCGCGTGTACAGACCGGTGTTGAACAGGCAGCGGTCGTCGTCGAACACCAGCGGCAGGTTGGACGGCGCGGTCTGGTCCACGTCGCGCTCGGTCAAAAACACCGCGCGGCTAAACGAAAACGACAGGTAGTTTTTGAGGATGCGGTTGCTAGGACCCCAGTCCTCGGGATCGGCGAGGTCGGCCAGGCGGTCGTAACAGGGCTCGGGGCAAAACGCAAAGTCGTAGACATTGCTGCACAGGGTGCTGGGGATTTCCATGTGGTGTCCAATCCATTTCATAGCTGGCGTGCGGATGCTTAGATTCTATACGTGCGACGGGTCGTCCGTGCCCGCAACGCAACCGCGGCGCAGCTCTTCGGCGAGCTCGCTGGTCGTGCGGCTACTAGAAACGAGGTCCTGGATCCAGGCGTAGTACTGGTTGTCTTTGGGCTCGGGGTTGTCGGACAGCACGACCGGAGTGCCTGCGAACCTTAAGACGGACAACGCAAAGACAAGGCTGGTGCGTTTGTTGCCGTCCTCAAAGATGTGGTCCTTGACCATGTGATCGGCCACGTAGGTGACCTGGTCAAAGATGTCTGCGAAGCGATCGGCCGGCGATTGACCGAATATCGTACAGAATGCACCCGCAAGCACGGATTCGACGCGTCCAAGCTCAAGCGCGGCCCGGTCGCCTGTGGTGTCGGTTGTATAGCAGCGCCCGACCGTCATCAGCGTGCTGTGTAGGCGCATCACGGCCGCGGCCATAGCTTCGAGCGAACCGGCATCGTCGAGCACGAGCGGCGCGAACGGATGCGCCTGGCGCGGCGCGACCGCCATCATGAGTTCTCCAAGAGCCTGAGCGCGTTGGGCATGCCCTCAATGGCCAGCCGAACAGCTTCATCGATTGACGTGGCGCCGGCGAGCAAAATCGGTGATGCTGAATTTGCCACGTGCGCAGTCGAATGATCCTCTTGAACAGCTAGGCCAGCGCCGTCATCATGTTGGACATTGCCCCAAAGCATGTCTGCCTCCTTTATAGCTCAATGGATGGAATAGCCTGCGAGTCGTACTCCAGGGCAACCGGCTGCCAGACGAGGTCTTCGAGTGTGCAGTCCAGGGTTTTTGCGAGCGCCAATGCCGAGGAAACCGAGGCACGGCGTAGGTCGAGCTGGTTCTGCTCGTAGAGTTGTATGGCGCGAAGCTTAACCCCCGATTGGGCGGCGAGCTGTTTTTGCGTTAGTCCGGCCGCCTTTCGTGCCGCCTTGAGGCCCTTTTTGTCTGCCTGGGCATCGTTCCATTTATCAATGACAATCTGGGCGAATTTGTCTTCGGAGGCCTCGTGAAGCGGATGGTACGAGCCGATAATCCAATCGAGCGGGGCGACTTCGAGTAGCTCATTAAAGCCCAAGCTGCACATCCATTGCGCATAGGCCAAAACCCAGCCCGCCCAATACTGAGGCGAACGGTCGAACGGATAGGTCTCCCTGCATTTGACGGGGGTCAGTCCCGCATGGGCGATAATATCGCGCGCGAGCTCGTCGCCCGCCATGCCGCAGACGACGCGAGGCATACCGCGCTCAAACTGTTTCATCTCAAGAGCGTTCGACAAGATCGCCGTCAACTCGGCTGGAGTCAGCCCTTGGTCACAGAGAGCAAAATCGACCGCCTCGTCCAGCGTTCTCATTGCATCCTCAAGATACATATCACTGTAGGCGTGGGTCATCGCCCGTCATCCCCTCTCGAATGATATCGACGATACGAATTCCCTCAAACGGATTTTCGGCAAGTAGCTCTCGATATTCAATACTGGCTTCTAAGACTCGACGAGTCCGGAAGTATGCGGCGAAATTCAGACTTGTTGACTAGGGCTGCATCGATAAGATCGGCGCGTTGTCGAAGCGACCGGACTCCCCCGTCGCTAAGAACGCATCGCCTTCGAGAATGGCCTGGAAGGTCTCCGGGTTGGGTTCATTGGAAGGAAAAGGACGCGGGCTGGTATTCACAAGCTCCTCGTCCTGTTTACAGCACTTCATAGACAAGCGCCTCTTCCTGCTCGATGATTAACAGTAGAACGTCAGTGAATCATCACCAAAGGTTTCGCGCCACTTGTCACATATGAATTGATGGTTCATGGTTATTAGTTTTGAAAGATCTCTGAGATCCTTAGCCGGAATCTTGCTCTCGTTGTTCGCAAGCTTGCATCCGCCGTCTTTCGTCAGCCAAAACTTAGTCGAATTAGCAGCCGCCCTCTTTACGCCTACGTGGATGTGAATTGGTTCTCCGTTTTCCGCAATCCAAAAGAATAGAACGTACTGCCCGAAAATAAGAACTCGAGGCATTATGCCACCGCCGGTCCGGCTTTTTGGCGTTCGGCGAGCTCGAAGATAAACGGGGCGTTTGATCTAACAAATTCTGTCAAGAAATTGAGGTCATCAGCAGTAAATCCTTCGACGTTGAACCATTTGACCGCAGGCAAGAAGCATTCCGCATGGTCAAAGCCAAAGTCAACCGGGCGCTCGACGGCTACGCGAACGGTTCCGTCTTCTCTTGTCTCTGAGTAGGCAAACTGGGTGCCATCATCAAGCTGAACATAGCTCCAAAACATGACTACCTCCTTAGTGTTTGCATTTGAGTATAAAGAACGGAGTGGATTTAGCACGAGGTGAATTGAATTAATCCAATAAGACCCGAACCCTGCCGGCCGACTGCATAGGCCGTCTCAATCGTCAGTGCCCATATGTCTACGAAAAAAGCCTGAGCCAAAGAATAGATAGTGGCTAAGCCCCGATTCATTTATTGAACGAACAACACTGCTCGCGATGTCATCTCTTGGCTTTCATTTAACCGCCTCTCACCAATTCCTTTTGTATAAGTATAGAACATATGTTTGCGTATTGCCACAAGCGATAGTCCTTGTTGCGGAAACGCATATGGCTGCACGTTAGACATTGTATGCGTGAAAAAAAGCAACGCTCCCTTGCCGAAAGCGTTGCCCTTAAAACTCCTATAGAGCTCTTGTATTGCTGCCAGGCGCGCCGCACCGCATCAGCAGCGAAATGCGGCGTTCAGAAGCACTGTCCCCAGCAGGAAT
This sequence comes from uncultured Collinsella sp., assembly GCA_900540975.1. Classification (GTDB taxonomy): domain Bacteria; phylum Actinomycetota; class Coriobacteriia; order Coriobacteriales; family Coriobacteriaceae; genus Collinsella. The sequence continues at coordinate 8,895 of UQHY01000021.1, read as the reverse complement.
AGCGTTAAGGAGGCAGCTATCCAGCAGCTGTCGCCGGTCTTGGGAAGCGCCGGTGTTGTTGCCATAGTGGATTTGGGCTTTGTCTTCTTGGTGACTGTGGTCTTGAGCGACGTAGCTGCGGGTTTCACCGTGGGATCCGTCGCCGGTCCCGCACCGGGTTGCCCCGCAGTAGGGTCGGCGCCACCAGTAGGCTCGCCCGTACCATCCCCACGCACCTCGCCGCCGAGTGTAACGGTCTCCCCAGCCGGGCCAACGGCGTCATCGGGCTCGATCACCACGTGCGGTGCCACGACCCCGTCAGCATCCACCACGCCGGCAGCGCCAAAGGCTCCACCTGCGGGCGTCACAAAGTGCGCGGCCACGAGCGACCCGCGATCGCAGAAAACGCCAGCATCCGTACCGGTTGCATCAAGCCAGGACGCATCCACGTCAAGCGTCTTGCTCGCCGCGTCTGCCCCAAATCCCTCGTCGAGCAAGCGCACACCATAAAAGCGAAGGCCAGTATCGGAACCCGCGCCCGAAGCAGCAAGGTGCCCGCCGGCGCGTACGGTCAAGCTACCCGCGGCAATGCCGGCCACAGTCTGGTCAACAACGCCTGCCCCGTCGGCCCTGGCATCGACCGTGCAGCCGTCCACCACCAGCGCCTGGGCCACATGGATCCCGCATTGCGAGCCCGTCGCCGTGAGCGAGCCGGAGCCGCGAAGCGTAAGGTTTCCCCACACCTCCATGCCGCTCATGGAAATGTCCGCATCGGGCGCATGCATCTCGACCACGGAGTTTTGCCCCACAAGCGTCACCACCAGGTCGTCGTCGGCACCGACGGCCTCGCCCGCATAGCCGGTTAGCTCCAGATGTTCGGCATCGATCCAAGCCCAACCGGGGCCCGAAACACCTGGCTCATAGTACGTGGAACCCGCAATGAACAGGCTGTCCGCGCCCGCGGCATAAGAAGGCCCGCCCAGCAAAACGCATAGGCAGGCCATGACAGTAAACAGGATGTAGTTTCGGCTAGTGTGGAACGCGGTGGCAATCATAACCGCTCCGATCTTCGCAAGAGCCAATGGAAACTACATCAGGAAATGACCTGATAGCAGCAGTTATTAGTGTAGCGAGATCGGGCAAGTGGCGAACGAATTACCTGTAAACGAACCCCGATATTAGGTGTAAATCGTTTTGCCAGTCGGTGAAAGGAGGCCAAGTTCGACGAAGCTCCGTAGACTTTCGAGGGCAACGCGCCAGCCAACGACGCATTAGCTCTGACGCTCCTTAAAGATTCGCAAAGCTTTCTCTAGCTCGGGAATATCATCGACGATTACTTTCCAAGCAAGGGATCGATCAACCTCTCGATAACCATGCGCTACGAAGTTGCGAAAACCCCTAATATCATTCCAGGGATACTCTGGAAAAGCTGATTGGACTTCATCAGAAAGATGGAGCGCATCCTCAGCGATTCTGTAAACAGGGCTCATGATTGCGTCGTAGGCAAGTTCGCCTTCATCGCTTCTATCGCAAACAAAGGAACTCTCCGTAGAGCCAAAATGGTCGATACGTTTAGTCAGCGTCTCGCAATCAGACAGAATGACATCGATGAGCTCGGCGTCTCGCTTACGCCGCTTCATAAAGACGCACCTCATCCTGTTCTATGTTTTTGCGGAAAGCCGGGCGCATGTGCTCAGGCGGATTAGTCACAATCTCAACCTCTCGCCCGAGCTCCTCTTCAAGTTCAAGGGAGATTTCGTATAGCGTGCCAAACGTCATGCTGTCTCCGCAAACGAGGCGCAAATCGATATCACTATCTGGCGTCTGCTCACCGCGGGCAAAAGAGCCAAAAAGATACGCCTCGCGGACATCGTAGCGAGACAGTACGCGAGAAACAGCGGCAGATATGTCGACAAAAGTAATCATGGTTCAATTTTACTTTTCTATTGTATGGAAGACAATCGCCATATGTATGCTCTACGGCTCTTCAGTAAGATTAGAATCAAAAAAACCAGCGTGGATGCAGCTGTCGAGCCAAGCCCTAGTCTCCTCTGGCGGTATGCCAGTTGGGTGTTTGCGGAACGGGAATACTCTTATAAGCGTACACGTCCTTTGCCATGTCGATCAGGCCCTCTTCAAGACTGCCAGCCTCTACTTTTAAATTAATATAATCAACACAGGACTGCTGAGCGGCTTGAAGAAGCCTGGCCCATTTGAGCTGCATTAGAATGACCTTAAAGATATCTGTTTCGTTCGCATTGTTGCAGGTTGTTATTGACTTAACTTGTTTAATGGTCAGAATTCGGCGATCCAATTTCCATTCGCTTCTTTGCGCCATAAACGCAATGCAATCCGAGGCGATATCCTCATTTAGGGTCATAATTCTTCTAAGTAAAGGTGCCCCTTGCTCAAAGTTTGCCTCGGTATCAATCAAATTGAATAGATCGTTTTTTATCCATTCATTCCAGGCGTCTATGGCATCTGTCGGCTCGAGAGTAATTAGGAAATGAACAAGCGCTGAAACCGCTTCTAAAACAAGGGCGGGAGTACGTTCAAAATGGGATAGCAGTTTGGAGCGGCTTTCCTTCTCGTCAAAACGAATTGATGAGAATAGGCAGTACTTCCTAATACGTTCATAAGGCTTACTGAGCTCTTTACAAGGTACGACCGCAAATTTGGGACACACTTCGCTAAGGGAATGCCATGTTTGACGATTAGCAATATTCAGATAGCTGAGACCCCAAACACTGCCGATGTGCCCAGGAGTTTCGTCGATCAATACTACCGGCTCCATACATTCCTTATAGAAAGGCATGTGATTCGTGGCCCAATAATTTAACTGCGAGAATAATGCTGCAAAAATAATGTTTGACGAGGTCGCGTCGTCGTATGTGGCCTTAATGAGACGCTCAATCAAGTCAAGCAACGAAGTGCTTTCGTCATTGAGCCCCAGTTTCTCGCATCTGGCCAGCAAGCAAATTTGAGCGTTGACAGCTTGCCCCAACGGGCTGTTTAGTGCCTTGGAAAACCAATCCACCTTTACGTCACTCGAACTACCTCGGTCTGAGACGCTGGCCAGTATTCTTTCGGGGGTCACCACGCCAAGCGTAAGCTCGACGCAATTCGCGACTTGAGAATTATCAATTTTTCCGACCAAGTACTCAAGGGCATGAATCGTGGCCCCATAGGACTCATCGTATGCGGCAGTTTTATTAAAAACTGGTAGCAGCTTTGCAAGTTGCTCAGAATCTAACGATTCCCATGGAATGCTGTGGAGCATATATTTGGCGGATAGAATTTCAGACTTCGATTCAATTCTGTTAGCAATGTCTGAAATAACGCTAATCACTGAGCTGGAGTTGGCGTTACAGCTAGCTCTGAGAATTTCGGTAGCCCGGTAGATGTCTAATCCATCGTCTACCACCCTTTCAAATAGTTGAATAACACTGTCTGCTGTAAATTCCGTCGCAGTCAATGGACTAATTTGCGGAAAACCGCAGGTCATATAGGACGATAAGTCAGGAAATTCGGTTAGCTTATAGTTAGGATGGTCAAGCTTTACCTCATCAAGCTGTTGCTGCAATAGATCATCTGTGACATTGTTATCCACAAGCCACTGATATAAGTTGAAACGTGCATACGCACAGTGGCGAGCGTCTCCGTAATTCGAGAATGATAAATTAACCCTCTCAATAAACCTTTCCCTAGTCAATCTACTTGCTTTCGGGTATGCATTGAGGACAAGATGATATATCTCGTATTTAGATGCTAGATCTTCGAGAGCTCCGCACTCGGTTGCAAGCGTTAAAGCCTGGTCGGGATCATCCAATTTCAAGCAATATAAGTACAGGCCCAGTCGTTTAATAAGACTGCACTTTGAACCGATTAAAGCAAGTACTCTATTAGCTTCAAGTTCGTTTGCCAAATAGAGTTTGCGACCAACCTCTCTTGCGCAATCAATCACTACGCAAAAAGTGCCTTCTTTAGGCATATCTTGCTCATGGTCTTCGATTGCATGGCGGATAAAACTCGATGAGTCTAGCAGGTTGTCAAGATTGGTATAACCAGCTTCCAGATTGGCAATGTCATTTAAACGGTTGCAAAGTAATGAAAGCAGTCTCTCGCCAATACGGTCCGCCCAGGCAACAATTGCTTTAGAGACAGTTTCGGCGTTATCAGAAAAATTAAAACTGAAACGAGGGTGAAAACTACCTTCTGTTCCATCGAATCCGTTAGCCCACTCCGCTTCGTAAGAGAGCATGATGTCAATTAGCCTTAGTGCCAACTCTGGACTTTCTATTTTGGACAATAGCTTTGGGAACGTGAATTCCATCCATAGCTCGCCAATCTTATCGAGATTTAAAAATGACAGCCAGAAGGAAATACAGGCATCTGTAGAATCCGGCGAATCGGAAATGTGCCGAAGCGATTCGCAGACATAGATCGATGACAGAGTTCGACTCTTGCTCCTGGCAACCTGATAGACGTCTACGTAATTATTGACTGAAAAGGATCTAACCGACCAATCGAGAAAGGTCCGTTCCCAACCATCCAGCTCGTCTTTTATTAAGAATGAATCAAGTCCGCAATCAACGAGGTTCTTCAGTGACTTAATGCTATTTGTATTTGTGCAAAAAGCAGTAGCAAGAGCATTTCTTTCTTCATCACCGTCTTCGGGATTGGTAAAGAAAGAGGCAAGGTTCTCATGTTCCATATAAGACAGCTGGGATGTTATTTCCGCATACGATGCAACAGCGGAACGACGTACGCTTAGAGACTCATTACTTAGTTTTCCCCATCCCATAAACAGGGGCGCCAACTCGTTAAAGTCATTAAAGTGGACTGGGATGACGCCTAGCGAATTCCACTCATCATCTCTACTTGCGCCGCGCTCAAGTGCGAAAATGCGTCCATTCATATCTGCCGAAATAGATCGAGTAAGATATTTGACCATCATATCGCTGCAGCTATAGCCAACAAATAGAACGGTATACCGCATGAACATATCAAGCAGAAAGCGCGATGCCCACGCGTTGGTGATATATGCTTTTCCAAAATCCACATCTGTTAAGACGGTCTGTTCTGGACGCAATACGTTTCCGTGTAGATAAACGATCCCTTCAAAATCATCGCCCAGAGGCAATGCGGGGCCAATGTACGTTTGAGGTGAAATGTCTAGGGACTTGGCAGCACCTTCAAACCTGCGGTCGAAGTTGGTTGTAACTACACGGACTTTTCTTTTGTTGCCAAATATCTTTAATATGCCGATATGCAGGTCAGAATACCCATCAAGTCCTTTTCCAATGGCTCGAGCACATGCTTGGTGTATATTCCCCATTTGATCTAAATGACCAAGCGCTGTCTCGCAGGACTCTTCTAATAGCTCGTCTACGTTTGTGGAATCCGGAGAAGCAACAACTTCCGCAATCTGCTTAACAAGACCCCTAAAATCGGGAAGAGCACAATCTCCTTGCATTGAAACGCCGGAACCAGCAAATATTACAAGCTCATGCTTCAATAGCGCTTGATTTAGCGCATCATGTATTTGAATGTTGTTGACGTACATGTCGTAACCTTAATCAGCAAGTAAATGATATTCATTAAATAATTTCTCAACAATCAGGCTTTCGTGAGCCTCGTCCGATGGCTGGGCTGATTTGCCATAGGGTTCAAATACCGATTCTTGATCAGGGATATCTAGGTTCCAAATGTAGTTATCAATGGCATCATCCATTTCATCGCTATAGTTTTCAGCGAGGAATATGTTTGCGATATCGGCATCAAGATATTCAACGAAATACTCTTTTAAAGTCGATTCAGTGAATTCTGATTTCAATTGCTTTTCAATCTCGTTGCGAACTAAGTTCTCCCAATCTTCGTCTTCACCGCATGGGCCATATCGCTTGCATATATCGAGGTCGCGCTCATATTCGTAGTTGTCGTCAAAATAGTCGGTGACATAATCGCAGAACCAATCTCTGCTTCGAAAGCAAAGATCCTCCTTCACATCTGCCAGATCTTCGACCTACTCTTTATCAATGCCGAAAGTTATAATTTCAAGCAAACGGGGAGCAGTGATATAGGAAGCACCTGCGATTAAACTACGCAGCAGAGGTCTCGCGCAGAGCCGCTCTGCGATTTGTTTTGATTCGAGAATTCCCCACTTATGCAATTTGCATAATAAATATGAAGCGGTAAGCGACCATGCTTCCTGCGCGGATGACTCAAGGGCATTTTTAATAAAATTAAAAACCCAGTCGAAATCTGATTCAGAAAGCACTTTCTCACAATTGGAAATGGATTTAAATCCAGGAAGTTCATAGGGTCTCAGTTTATTGCCTGCAAAGGGAAAATCATAAATCTGCCCTGTAATGAATGCGTTCCTCATTATTGAAACGACTTCAGGACAGTGATTAACGTTAGTTATCCTCTCGAGTTGATCAACAAATACGATTGATTTAGCCATAGCTATAGCCTCCAAATTGTTGTTGGCTAAAAACCAGGCGCAATAATCGTTAACAGAGGGGTTGGCCATCGAAACATATGGCTCGTTCTCAATGTATACAGTTCTGACTACGGTTTCTTGTAAACGCTTTAGTGCCTTGGCAAAAGAATTTACCGAGTAATCAGCTTGTGGTTCGAGTGAGAGTCTTTCCTCATATGCAATATGCAACGAGGACAGAGGAACGGAGTTGTCACCTAATGAAAATAGCTGGTAAGCAAGAATGCGTTCGGGCTTTTCTAATCGCTCTTCGAATTCGTTTTGCCACACATCGTTAGGGTGATCTAGCTTGTCCTTTATCGCGTCAGGAAATTCAGAGGGGGCTATGTTCTTCCAAAACTCTTCCCTGCAACAAAACTCAATAATACGTGGGTTGAAGTTGCTATGCTTACAAATGACGATGCATTTCATTTGACGTGAAAAGTACGATTGGGAACGCTCCCTTAAAGAATCGACATATTCAATAGGGACGTTTTCAAAAGAAAGATTCGCCAGCATAATCCTTGCTTTATCTAGCAGGGACATCTCTGTAGTATCAATTACTACGATACCAGCACGCATGCTATCGATAAATTTTTTGAAAGGGTCATCGACTCTTTTTGCTTCGTTCAGGATTGAAATTCGAGAGTTGAGTACTGTGTAGCAGGATTTTAATTTTGATGTATATCGAAGGAGGGCGACCAGCTCCCTCATCTTGGACGAGTCGATATCGAGGCAGCGTTGACCCAGGAAATCATCAAGAACGAATAGCGTATTTTCGCAATTATCCTCAATTGCATTCTTTATCTTGTCAATGTTGTTGCAAGAAGAGTAGATGATTTTAAAGTCTGCTTTAATGAGCTGAAGAGCGATCATTTGAGTGAGAACGCTTTTCCCGGTACCAGGGTCTCCCACAATAAGCAAAGTAGAGTTTTGTCTCAGCGATTGAATCGCCTTATCAAAAACGCTCGTCTGCGTATAAAGCCCTTCATATTCATATATTTGGTTAAGAAAAACTTCTGTATCCACGTCTAAAGACCGATTTAGCATCAGATTAAGCACATTGGTTCCCGCTATCCAAAGCTTGAAATGACGCTTTAGGATTGGCTTGCATTCCTCGCGAGCGAGCATGTCATCCAATTTAATCCTGTCAATTACGATGCAGCAACTAACACCCAACGACTCGGCGGTATCGATCATCTTATGTTGGATATTTTCAGTGACCCCTGCCGAGGTAACGATGACCAATTTGTCAGAAGGAACTTTGTTAAGTTTTTTAAGTTGTTTGACGAGGTTACCCACCAAGTCTTCCCACTGTTTGGGAGTGACGCGTCGCAACCAATGCTTTGCCTGCATTACAACTCGGCTCTGCTGACATTTTTGATAATAAAAATCAGATGCATCGACTCCACCGTCAGCACCTGCGGTGTAGCAAGATAGCTTTACGCCGGTGACCATTTCTGTAACGTCACGCGCAAGAGTTTCAAACTCAAAACTATCCAAGGCACTGTAATTGAAACCCATAGCAATACCGTCCAGCACAAAGAGTGAACAACCTTCATTATGCGCAGATTATATAGTCAGTTTCTCGGTAAGTTTATTAGCATGCCGAAGAGCGCTATCCCGTTATTCATTAATACGGCATACGCGGCTTGTTGTAAACGATTTCTGAGCCCATAATCTTTCTGATGTCTAGATCTTTGTATGCACGATCAATTTGACGGCGACGCTGACGGGATAGCTGATAGCATGGCTTATCTCCAGTTATTGATATCGAATGGCCAAGGCAATCCCCGCACCTAAGTATTATGAGAGCGTTGTCCTTACTGCCCCATTTGGCATCACCGCCAGCATAGTAATAGCCCAGCTCAAACTCATCATAATTGAATGACCAGGCATTCTTAATCGTATCAATGACGTCACTTAATCCAAGGAGCCCCTCATCGGGAAACACCTTTTTGCCGCCATCCATTAATTCAAAAACCTCTTTGGATAGTCGGGTACTGTGCTTAAATCGAAGCTTTTCGAAGTATTGATTATCTTGAAGAGGAATGTGATGGTCGAGCCGGAGACCATAGCCATGCTGCATATGACATCGCTGGAATACTTGAAAACCAATATGATCGATTGTGAAAGTTGACCGATCAAAATCCGGGTCCCAATAGCGAGAAAAGGTTGAAATATTCTCAGCATTCCACCTGGGAATATGGATTATTACGCCGTACATACTTTGCGGATCTCTAGAAAAGTCGTTCTCATTGAGCGGCCTCCACTGGTGCTTGGATGCATCGTAGCAACAGGTCGCAAAGAAAAGCGCTATGTCAAAATCATCCGTTAAATCGAGCATAGGCGTATCGAGACCATAGTGCTGGGCCAAAGGTGTTGGCGCCGGAATAATTTAGCCAAATATAGTCGGCCGAGATTGACCAATCCCG
>UQHY01000020.1:0-33894 GCA_900540975.1 uncultured Collinsella sp. | reverse complement strand
CCGTTTGGAGGCGGCGGGGGGGGTGCCCGCCGGCGGCAGCCGGTATGACGCTGGCACCGCAGCGGGTGACGAGGCTGGCACCTGGAGCTGGGACGGCGCCGACGACATGAAGCTCAACGGCTATGACGGCGGTGCGATCGAGGCCGCTGGCAAGCTCAACATTGCCTACGAGGGCAAGAACACCGTGAAAACCGAGCCCGATTACACCAGAGCCGCCATCAAAGCGCAGGATGGCACTAGCCAGAAAGCAGAGTTGAACATAACGAGCTCGAATAGCACGGATGAGCTCAATGTGACAGCCGAGACCGATGCAATTAAATCCACAGGCGACCTCTCCATTTCTGGCCCAGGCACCGTGAACACCACAAGTACTACTGCCGACGGAATTGAGGCAAAGGGCGACCTCTCCATCACGGGCTCGGGCACCGTGAATGCAACGGGCGGTACCGAAGGTATCCAATCCAAGGGCAAGACCACCATCGATTCCTCTGGCACAGTGATCGCTAAAGGAAACGAAAGTTACGGCATCTCCGCGGGCAGTGACCTCATCATCAAAGGCGGTGGCAAGGTAGAAGCAAGCTCGATAGAAGAAGCGGCGATTTGGGCTGAAGACGGCATTAACATCTCAGGCGGCAGCCAGGTCAAGGCGAACTCCGAGGGAGATCTTGCCGTCGACACTGAGGGCAGTCTCGCGGTCACGAACGCCTCCCTTGACGCAAGCGGTGTTGAATATGGTGTCTATGCCTACAAGGGCGTTACGCTCGATCACGCGACCGTGACGGTCCGTACAAGCGCGAGCGGCGGCCAGGCCATCGCCCTCATCACTGACGGGGACGACATCGTCATCAAGAATGGTTCCATCGTGGACGCGTTCGCGGAAGGCAAATTCTCGGTTGCAATCTCTACCAGAAACCACCAGCCAAACGTCGCTGGCGGACACATCTACATCAGCGACTCCGTTGTCAAGGCTATAGCCCGCTATGTCGAGTCCGGTAGCGACGGCCCCGATCACTACAGCAACGACCAAAGCGGCGGGGTCATCCCTGAGCCTAGGGGTCTGAACATCGGTATCTTCGCCCAGACCTACGAGGGCATCGCGCCCGCGAGTATCTCGATCGTCCGCAGCAAGCTCACGGCCGAGGGAGACACGGCGGCCATCTTCGCTCTTGCCATAAGCGAAGATGGCAAGGCGATCGGCACCATCAAGATCGAAGGCGCTCCCATCCAGGCGCCCGCAGGCGGCAAGATCATTAACTATCGCTACGAAGAAGAGTACGGCTCCAGCATCTCCTACGAGGCGGGTCAAACCATCGGCACGGGCGACGCCACGGTCGACTCCCCCTACGACGAAGCTGTCGCCAAGAGCACGGTCATCGCGCCTCCCGAGGAGATCAAACCCGAGGAGAAGCCCGGCGAGACCAAGCCCGAGGGTTCCAAGTCCGAGGGCACGAAGACGACCAAGACCGTTGCAGTTGCAGCCACGGGAGCCAAGATTGCCGGCAAACTCGCAGCAACCGGCGACGCCTCGAGCGCAGCCATCGTGGCAGCCGCCCTTGCAGGAACAGCCGCCATCGCCGCGGGCGCCGTGGTGAGCCGCAAGCGCTCGTAAACACTTTTTCGCACGGGACGGGTGGATCGCGGCCCTTGCCTTCCTAGTCTACTTCTTCGTAGCGTAAGGGCAAGGCTGCAAAAGCTGAACAATAAAGCGCGGAGTCGCCATGCGGCCCCGCGCTTTTCTTTTAGCGCCGGTCCCTGCGCCGGCGTGCGGCCTATTTCTCCCCCATTTTGGCCATTTTGCCCTCCAAACGGCACTACCGCCGGCAACATCCAGCAGATACGCTGAATCTAGTCGTATAGGCCCTATGAGAACGGGAGCAACCATGGCAGCCTTGTTCACGACCCCCAAACGCAATGACACTACCGCCGGAACCCATGTTGCCGAACCCGACGTTCGCCGTCGCATAGGACTCGCGCACGGCAGCCGGCGCCGCGTGACGCGCCGCATCGTCTCGGGCGCCGTGTGCGCGCTCACGGTGAGCTCGCTGCTCATGCCGAGCGTCTCGCTCGCAGCGGAATGGGTCAAGGTCGGCGGCAACAAGTACAACACCGCGGCGAGCGACGAGGCCGGTACCTGGTCGTGGGACGGCGCCGACGACTTGAAGCTCAACAACTATAACGGCGGCGAGATCCAGGCCGCAGGCAAGCTCAACGTGAATTACTCGGGAACCAACATCGTCACTGCCGAATGGATCGAAAGCATCAACGTTTCTCATGGCACTAACGAGAATGCCGAGCTCAATATCCAAGGCGACGAGGGCGGCACGCTCAGCGTGACATCTACTGAGGACGCTATCCTCTCCACGGGTAATATCAACATCGACGGAGCCGGATCCGTCAACGCCACGAGCACTGGGTTTGATGCCATCAATGCCGGAGGTGATCTCGCTATCAAAGGTTCGGGCAACGTCAACGCCACGGGTGCATCGGATGGCATCAGGGCAAACGGCAATATCACGATTGACGACAGCGGAGCCGTCACCGCCAGGGCTACCAAGGACAAGGGTATTGGAGCCGACAAGAACCTCACCATCAAGGGTGGCGGGACGGTCGAGGCAAGCTCAGCCGATGGTGAGGCCCTTTGGAGCGGCGGCAATATCAACATCTCGGACGGCAGCCAGGTCAAGGCAAGCTCCGAGAAAGACGCTGCCGTCGAGGCCAAGGGCAGCCTCGCAGCCACAAACGCCTCCCTCAACGTAAACGGTGTTGAATATGGCGTCTATGCCCACAAGGGCATCACCCTCGATCATGCAAACGTGACGGTCCGTGCAAGTAAAGGCAGATACGGTGGCGCCAACGCCCTCTTCACCTACCAGGACGACATCGTCGTCAAGAACGGCTCCACCGTGGACGCGTTTGCGGAAGGCGAGGTTTCGGCTGCATTCTCCACCAGAAACGATCGGCCCAACGAGAAGGGCGGCCACATCTACATCAGCGACTCCGTTGTCAAGGCCATAGCCCGCTATGTCGAGAACGGCGACGGCCCCATCCCCTACAGCGAAAACCAAGATGGCGAGACGAGGCGCGAACCCCAAGGCGAGAACATCGGCATCATCGCCCAGACCAGCGAGGGCGTCACACCCGCAGTCATCTCGATCATCCGCAGCAAGGTAACGGCCGAAGGAGATACAGCGGCAATCTTCGCCCGTGCCATGAGCGCTGACGGCAAGACAATCGGCACCATCAAGATTGAGAACGCCGCCATCCAGACGCCCGAAGGCGGCAAGGTCATTGACTATCGCAAGCTCCGTGACGGCATCTACGAGGCAGGCCAAGCCATCGGCACGGGCGACGCCACGGTCGACTCCCTCTATATCAAAGCAGTCGCCAAAAGTACGACCATCGCACCTCCCGAGGTAGCCAAGCCGGAAGACCCCAAGCCCGACGAGACCAAGCCCGCAGAAAGCAAGCCCGCGGAGTCCAAGCAGAACCCCAAGCCTGAGGGCTCAAAGCCGACCAAGGCCGTTGCGGCTTCAGCCACGAAAGCCAAGACTACCGGCGTGCTCGCGGCAACCGGCGACACCTCGGGTGCGGCCATCGTGGCAACCGTCCTTGCGGGAACAGCCGCTATCGCCGCAGGCACCATGGCGAGCCGTAAGCGTTCTTAGACGCCTCTGCGCACATGGCAGCTCCCGCGAAGGCCCCGAGCCCCAGCCCCGTTTAACAACGCCACCGCCGAGCTCCCCTCCGGCGGTGGCGTTTTCCATATGCGTCCGCAGGGGATGCACGAGATTGTCTTTGGTCTAGCCCAACCGGCATACGCTGGCGTGCGACAATTGGGGCTGCCGATATCACAACACTGAGAGAAGCCCGTCATGGAAGCGCATCAAAAGCAGATAACCGTTTATTCGAATCATACGGAAAGCGCGCCTGTCATCTACCTTCCTGTGGTCGTGGGCGACGGCAGCGAGGTTTATAAGTGTTGCCGAGAGCTCGACTGTCCGCCATTCGCCCTCGTCACCATTGGCGGGCTCGATTGGAATCGCGAGCTGAGCCCCTGGGCATGCGACGGGACCGTACGCGATGCCGAGCCTTTCGGCGGCCAAGCTGCCGATTTTCTTGATGAGCTGCTGAATCAGATAATCCCCCAGGTCGAGTCGTCGCTTCCTCAGCCGCCCACCCGGCGCGGCATTGCCGGCTACTCGCTGGCAGGCCTCTTTTCGCTTTGGGCTCTCTGGCAAACCGACGCCTTTGACCGCGCCGCGAGCGCATCGGGGTCGCTATGGTTTCCCGACTTTGTCGACCGTGCCAGCACGGCCCCTTTTGCCGGCAGCCCGCAAGCCGTCTATCTGTCACTCGGCAAAAAGGAAACCAAGACGCCCAACCGCATGATGAGGCACGTACTCGACGACACACGCGCAATGGAAGAGCTACTCATCGAGCGTGACATCCCAACAACGCTGGAGCTCAACCCCGGCAATCACTTTGCCCAAACCGACTTACGCATGGCCCGCGGCATCCACTGGATACTGACACATTAAAAATGGTGCCCACACGCATATACGCATGGGCACCATATCTTGTTTTAGCTGAACGCAGCTGCTACTCAGCAGCCTCCTCAAGCTCGGAGACATCAAACTCAAAGTCGTTACCCGGCAGGATGGCGTTGAGCACAATGCCCACCAGCGAGCCCACGGCAAGACCGGAAAGCGAAATCGTCACGCCGCTCAGCTCCAGCACGATGGCGCCGGCGGTGCTGTACGCGATGCCGAGCGAAAGCACGAGCACCAGGGCGGTCACCAGCACGTTGCGGTTGTTTTGGAAATCGACCTGGTTCTCGATGAGGTTGCGAACACCCACGGCGCTGATCATGCCGTAAAGCACGAGCGACACGCCGCCGATAACGCATGCCGGCATGGCGGCGATCACGGCAGCGAACTTGGGGCAGAACGAAAGCACGATGGCACAGCACGCGGCAATGCGAATCACGCGCGGGTCGAACACGCGCGTCAGGGCGAGCACGCCGGTGTTCTCGCCATACGTGGTGTTGGCCGGAGCGCCAAAGAGCGAAGCCAGAATCGTGGCGAGACCATCGCCGAGCAGCGTGCGATGCAGGCCAGGATCGGCGATGTAGTTGCGCTCGCAGGTGGAGCCAATAGCGGAGATATCACCGATATGCTCGATCATGGTTGCAAAGGCCAGCGGCATGATGGTGATGATGGCCGTCGTGGCAAGGCCGCTATCGAACTGCGGCCCAAAAAGCGCAAACACGGTGTCATCCCACACGATGGGCAAACCAACCCAGGGAGCGGCTGCGACGCCAGAAAAGTCGACCTCGCCCAGCGCAGCCGCAACGGCATAGCTCACCACAACGCCCAGCAAGATCGGCACAATCTTTACCATGCCGCGGCCCCAAATATTGCAGATGACGATCACAGCCACGGCAACAACGGCAACAAACCAGTTGGTCTGGCATTTGGCAATGGCGGAACTCGCCAGAATCAGACCGATGGAAATGACGATAGGGCCAGTCACCACGTCTCGCACGCGCCGCCACCTGCGAACGTTACCGCTATTTCCAAACGCGCTCGGCAATACGCTTGACCAGCGCGATCTTTGCCCATTGCTCGTCCTCGGTCAGCTTGTTGCCAATCTCGCAGCTGGCAAAGCCACACTGGGGTGACAGGTACAGGTTCTCGAGCGGCACGTACTTTGCGGCTTCGCGGATGCGCTCGACGATAACATCCTCGTCCTCGAGCTCAGCGGCCTTGGTGGTTACCAGGCCCAACACGACCTTCTTGCCGGGGGCAACATACTTCAGCGGCCCAAAACCACCGGCACGGGGCGTGTCGAACTCAAGATAGAACGCATCAACGTTCTCGTGTGCGAACAGGTAGGGTGCGATAGGATCGTAGCCGCCCTCAAAGGCATAGGTCGAGTGATAGTTGCCGCGGCAAACGTGCGTATTGATAACTAGGTCGTCAGGCTTGCCCTCAATGGCGGCATTGTTGAGCGCCACGCCCAGCTCGCTTACCTTTTGCAGGTCGACCGGGCTCATGCCGGTTTTGGCGACAAAGTCGGTATCGCAATAGATGCCCCAGGTGCAGTCATCAAACTGGATGTTGCGGCAGCCTGCTGCGTACAAGTCGGCGATCACCGCGCGATAAGCGGCTGCAATGGCGTCGGCAAGTTCCTCATCGGTCTCATAGACAGCGCGCAGGCTCTCCTGCTGGCCGTCGCAGCGGTCGAGCGTGACTTCGGAGAACGTCTGGATCGGCGCCGGAATGGTTTGCCGCGCGACCTGGCCCTCCCCCTCGAGCGCCTTGACAAATTTAAAGTGCTCGACGAACGGATGGTTCTCGCCGCTAATGGGGCCGGTTACCACGGCGGTGTCGGCTGTGGTCTCCTCGTCGTGGAACATATAACCCGTACGCGAGGTACGGCGTTCAATGCCGTTAAGGCCCCACATAAAATCGAGGTGCCAGTAGCTGCGGCGAAACTCACCATCGGTGATGACCTGCAGGCCGGCGGCCTTCTGCTTTGCCACCAAATCGCGAATGGCATCGTCCTCGACGGCCTTAAGGCCGGAAGCGTCGAGTTTACCCGCGACATAGGCGGCACGGGCGTCCTTTACAGCCTGCGGACGAAGAAAGCTGCCGACAATATCGGCGCGAAACGGCGCGTTCGGTTGAATCGAAGTGCTCATAGATATCTCCCTTTGCATTGGTTGCTTTACTGGGACAGAGTATGAGCGCTCATATGGCCATCGTAAAATATACGTTTATAACAGTTTGATATAGATGCTTCCTATATCAGTCTGGACTGTCATAAAGGGACTTGAACCGTGCGGAGCGCAGCAGCCTAGATATGCTGACGAATCGCGTCGATATAGGCCCGACCGTAGCGCGTGAGCGTCGTGTTCTTGCGCGTGATGATGCCAATCTCCATGTACTCGTCCACGTCGAGCGGAATCGAGATAATGCCGGGGCCGTTGAGCTCGTGGCTGATCACGCCCGAGCATACCGTGTAGCCGTTGAGGCCCATGGCCAAATTGAACAACGTCGCACGGTCGCGCACGCGGATATTTTTGCGACGCTCGAACGTCGAGGTCAGCTCCTCGGAATAGTAAAACGAGTTGTAGCTGCCCTGCTCGTAGGACAGGAACGGGTAGTCTTCCAGATCCTCGAGCGTCACGCTGGAGCGGTCCGCCAGCGGATGGTCGGCGCAGACGAAGACATGCGGCGTGGCGCAGAAGAGTCCTTCGAACACGAGCTCGTTGGCCACCAGCATGCGCTCGATGACCTCGCGGTTATGCTCGGATAAGTACAGGATGCCCAGTTCGCTTTTCATATGCGCGACATCCTCGATAATCTCGTGAGTCTGCTCCTCGCGCAGGGTGAAGTCGTAACGCGCGGCGGCGAACTCGCGAATCACGTCAACAAACGCGTTAACGGCAAAGGAATAATGCTGGCAGCTCACACTAAAGTGCGGCACCTGCTCGGATGCGCCCTTGTACTTGCCCTCGAGCAGGTCGGCCTGGTCGAGTACCTGGCGCGCATAGCCCAAGAAGGTCTCGCCTTCCTCGGACACAATGACGCCCTTGTTGGTGCGCTCAAAGATGTGCACACCCATCTCGTTTTCGAGATCGCGAATCGACGCGGTAATCGAAGGCTGCGATACAAAGAGCCGGCGCGAGGCCTCGGTAATGCTGCCGCATTCGGCAACTTTGACGACATATCTGAGCTGCTGGAGCTTCATGGCTGTCTCCTTAGCTGTTCGTGAGATTCGCGTCGGCAGTACCCGGCAGGCGCATAAACGGCGGCATCTCCCCCGTCGCGGCGCAAGCGGCAATCTGGTGCAGAGCCCCGGCAACCGCATCGTCTGCCGCAGCGCCGATATGCCAGCGCGCGGCAGCCGTGACGGCCTCGTTGGCATTGGCGACTGCAACGGAGTTGGGAACGGCATCGATCATGGGCAGATCGTTATCGGAATCGCCGAATACGGCCACCTCGTCGGCCGTCAGGCCCAAAGCGCGCGCCAGCTCCAGCGCAGCGCAGCCCTTGTCCCAACCGGCCGGAAGGATGTCGAACAGGCGCACGCGATTGTTGGGAAACACAAGTGAGAGTTCCGGCACCTCAGCGGCAACGCGCTCGCGTAGCTCCGCGAGCTCCTCACGCGAACGGGCACTCCAGATATTCGCCTTGAACACCGGCGCGTCATCGACGACGGGACGGCACGGGGCCTCTTCGCCTTTGAGCCATGCGTTGCCGCCCGACTCCATGGCGCGACGAACGCGCTCGGGGTCACTTGTCACGCAATAGGCATCGTTGCCCCAAAAGTCATCGCCCAGGCTGTAGACCTTCAGATAGGTATCGTCGGTCTCTTGCTCCAAGTAGTCAGCCAAGCGCATCAGGGCATCGTTGTCGGTCGCACGGGAGGCAACAACCTCGCCGTCGACAAACATCACCTGGCCGTTACAGAACGCGCCAGTCGAGAAGCACTCGGAACGATTTTTGAACATCCAGCCCATCGCGGACGGCTGGCGACCCGAGACCGGACCAAAGTGCAGACCCGCCGCCTGCATGGCATGAATACCCTCGATGGCGTAGTCGCTGGCGCCGTCATGCCCGGCTGGAATCAGCGTATCGTCCATATCGGTCAGCACAAGTTTGATCATAGAGTCCCCCAGTCATTTTCACCGCAACCATTGTAACGGTGCGCTAGTATAGGGAACAACAGATTCGATGCGGGAGTGCCGGCGGTGCAAACCACAAGGCTGAGAGGGCATGGGGCCCAATCCTTTGAACCTGTCAGTTAATGCTGGCGTAGGGAGCATGCCGCCTTTACAGGGGCGCTGTCTATGCACAGCGCCCCTTTTCTATGCCAAGGAGGCATGTGCAGTGATTGATTCGGAACAGCTTAAGCAACATATGGTCAACGCCGTGGAGGAGATTCGCGCCACCAATCCGATGGCCGGCTCCATCACCAACACGGTGACGATCGACTTTGTCGCCAACGCGCAGCTCGCCGTGGGCGGTTCGGCCGCCATGGTCTATCTGCCCGACGAGGGCGAGGCGCTCGTTGCCGGCGGTGGCGCCATCTACCTCAACATGGGCACGCTCTTCCCCATCTACGAGCAGACGATTCCCCGCGCGGCCAAGGCGGCACACGACGCCGGCAAGCCCTGGGTGCTCGATCCGGTGGGCCTGGGCATCGGCAGCCTGCGCACCCAGCTGGTAAGCGAGCTCAAGCAGTACAAGCCCGCCATCGTGCGCGGCAATGCCTCCGAGATCATCGCACTCGCCGGCCTGTGGGGTCTAGAGGGCGAGGCGGCAGATATGAGCCGCGTGCGCGGTGTCGATACCACCGACGCGGTCGACGCCGCCCGCGATGCCGCCGTGGCGCTCGCCCGCTACACCGGCGGCGCCGTAGTGGTCTCAGGCGAAGTCGACTTGATTACCGACGGCACGACGGTGGCCAAGTCCCACGGCGGCAGCCCGCTCATGTCCAAGATCACCGGCTGCGGCTGCTCGCAGGGCGGCGTGCTGGCCGTGTACGCCTGCGCCGCCGACCCGTTTACGGCAGCCATCTGCGGCACCGCGGTCTACAACGTTGCCGGCACGCGTGCTGCCGCTGTCGCCGATGCCCCGGCAAGCTTTAAGGTCGCCTTTATCGACGAGCTCTACCGCGCGAGCGCCCAAGACATCGCCGATAACCAACTCGAGCTCGAGGAGGCATAGGCCATGTCCAAGCCCGCAACCAATGCCGGCATGAACACACTGGTCGCCGTCGCCGTCGCCCCATGCGGCACCGGTGACGAGCTGTCCGCCGAGGTCGCCGAGGTCGTGCGCGTCATTCGCGAGAGCGGCCTTCCCAACCGCACCACCTCGATGTTCACCGAAATCGAGGGCGACTGGGACGAGGTCATGCAGGTCGTGCGCGACGCAACCTTTGTGTTGGCGAGCAAGGGCATCCGCACCGAAGTCGTGCTCAAAGCCGATATTCGACCCGGATTTACCGACACCATGACCGGCAAGCTCGAGCGCATGGAAGCGCAGATCAAAAAGCAGGAGGAAGCACGATGAGCATCCGCGACAACCTTGATATCTCGGCCTATCTGGTACTCGGCCCCGAAAATACGCTGGGACGCCCCGTGGGCGATGTGGTGGCCCAGGCGCTCGACGCCGGCTTTACCTGCATCCAGGTGCGCTCCAAGGTGGCAAGCGCCCGCGAGATCATTGCGCTGACCGGCGACGCCGCGCAGGCAATCGCTCAGGCCGGCAAGACCGGTCAGGTCGCCTTGCTGATCGACGACCGTCTGGACTGTGTGCTTGCCGCACGCGAGCAGGGCATTGCTGTCGACGGCGTGCACGTGGGCCAAAGCGATATTCCCGTCGAGGTCTGTCGCAAGTTGCTGGGCCCCGATGCCATCGTGGGCCTTTCGGCCCGTTGCGAGGAGATGCTCGAGTACGTCAAGACCGCCGACATGAGTTTGGTCGACTACCTTGGCATCGGCCCACTCCACGAGACCGAGACCAAGCGCGACTGCGGACGCGCGGCCGACGGCTCTATCATCACCAAGAGCTTTGAGGACCTGGCCGCACTTCACGCGGCAAGCCCCGTGCCCATCGTGGTGGGCGGCGGCGTCAAGACGGCCGACCTGCCGCAGCTTAAGGCCACCGGCGTCGACGGCTTCTTTGTGGTGAGCGCTATCTGCAGTGCCGACGACCCCTACGCCGCGGCCAAGGAGCTTGTCGACACCTGGCAGCAGGCATAGGCATAAGCCGAGCAGCTGATTCGCGACCCCATAACTTCAGCAATGGAAAACGCATCCCAGTTTGGATCTCCATTCCGGGACGCGCTTTCCGCCGAGTCCACGGCAGCTTGCCCTACCCCGCCAGATACGCTTCCAGCGCCGGCAAAGTCGCCTCCGCATCGCGGCGGCCGATCTGGTAGATGCGCTCGAGCTCATCCGGTTCGCGACACAGCGACGGCACCTTCACCGATTCGCTCGGCCGCACCACAAAGATCTCGCCGGCAGCCTCGCGACGTGCCAGGTCATCGAGCGTGGCATTGTAGACCTCATGCCGATGCTCAAGCGCTGCGACAAACTCCGGATAGTGACGGAACACGCGCCGCAGCATGGGCATCACGCTGTTGGGCTGCTTCACAAAGCCCGCCGGCTGCGTGAGTACCACGATATTGCGGTCATACCCCTGCGCAAACAGCCATGCACTGGGAATAGAATCAGCCACGCCACCATCCAGATACTTATGCCCGTCAATAGCAACGGGACGCGTCGCCACGGGAATCGCCGATGACGCCCGGATCCACTCGATATCGCGCTCATCGCCATAGGGCAGGTCGTGATAGACGGCCTTGCCCGTCTCGATATCGGTACACACGCACGTAAATCGCATGGGGCAGGCGCGGTACGCCTCCAAGTCGATGGGGTCGCGCTCGATGGGCACCTCGTGATAGGCAAAGTCGGCATTGAACATATCGCCGGTTCGCAGCCAGCTGGTCACGCTCGCATAGCGTTTGTCGGCGCAATAGGCCTTGTTGTAGCGAATGGCGCGGCCGATCTGGCGCGATTTAAAATTGTAGCCAAACGCCGCGCCCGCCGAGACACCCACCATATGGTCGCAAGTTAAGCCGTGCTCCATCCAAACGTCGAGCACGCCCGCCGTATACATACCGCGGTAGCCGCCTCCCTCGAGTGCCAGCCCCACCGTGCGCGTCGTATTTGACTGTGCCATGCGACCATCTCCGTCCCCACAAATTCAAACGGAACAAGTATACCCGTCAACATATATCGTCTCAGTCGCATTTTCATCGAACATCGCATCGTCGCGCTACCGCCTGTCGAATAATAGCCGCCCACAGCATGTGCACCCATATATAATTGAGTACTGTTGTTTACACTACTCAGCTGTTATCAACAGCGAACATTAACCGGCAAATTAACTCAACAACGCGGCAAGGCGGGGGCCTGGATACATGCAAAGCGTTGAGCAACGACGCGTGTACACAACGAGCTCGCCCGACGCAATCCGCCCCGACCTCAGAAAGCCGCTTAGAACATGGAAACTGTCAGCAATTACACCGAAACGCTCGAAAAGACCGTCCGCGACCTTCTCGAACGTCAAGACGATCTGATCAGGACCGCCTTTACCGACCAGCTTACCGGGCTTGGTAACCGCGGCGGCTTTGCCCGCTCCCTCGAAGAACTCTGGGAGCAGGACGCCCCCGTTACCATGGCGTTCATCGATATCGACAATCTCAAGCACTGCAACGACGTCTTTGGCCATGACGAGGGCAACCGCTATATCTTGCAGGTAAGTCTCTATCTTAAGCTGTATATGAAGGTGGGCGAAGCGGCGTTTCGCATAGGCGGCGACGAGTTTGCCATCCTATCTACGATTGCAACCGAGGACGACCTCGCCGAACGTCTGAAACACTGCCGAACGGTTCTGCTCAAAAACAACGATTCCGAGATGCCCCACTCGTTTAGCTACGGAGTGTCACATGCCGACCCCGCCCTGGGCGAAGCTTCCAATCGCATGACGCTCGATGCCGACCATCGCATGTACGACTACAAGCTACGTCATGCCATGCACCTCGATCGACGCAATATCACGCAAGTTCACGCCGACGACTTTGAAATAAGCGATCGAATTTTTGACGCCTTTTCGATGCTCAACGAGGGCCGTTATTTCTTTATCGAGAACTTGGACAAACATCGCACCCTTTGGTCACAAGGTGCCTTGCGCGATCTTGGCCTTCCCTCGGAGCACATAGACAACTGTCGCGATTACTGGAAAACGCGCGTCCATCCCGACGACCTTGAGGCCTGCATCAACGACATCGACCAAGTCTACAACGGCACCAAGCACCGTCGCGTCATGCAGTATCGTGTGCGCAACGCCGTCGGCGACTACGTCCTTTGCCGTGCTCGCGGGTTTCGTATCGACGGCGACGGAAATGTCCCCTCGCTCTATGTCGGCGAGCTCGTCAACCACTCACTTGCCGAAACCGTCGACGCTGCCACAGGCCTCGGAACGCAGCGCATGCTGGCCAACGCCATCGACGCCTGCCGCCGCGATCGTTGCGAGACAGGGCTTATAGCGGTGCGCGTTCGTGGCACGACAAAGCTCAACGAGCTCTACGGGGCCGAGGCTGTCGACAACATGCTTGCCGAATACGCAGGCCGCATGCTGTCGATCACTCGCGGCAGGAGCCGGGTCTACCGTTCACGAAGCGTTCAGTTCGTCGTGCTCAGCAACGACCTAGACCACGAGGCATTCGAGCAACTGACCCGCCACCTTAAAGAGGCCGTTTTCGCTCCTGTTCGAATCGCAGGCGACACCATTACTCCCGTCTGCCTTGTCGTCCCGGCCTTTTACGAGCACTTAGCCCATCAAGCGACCGCCGTTTTAGGCGAACTCGACCGTCGCCTTCGCACGGCCGGCGGGCTTGTTCCCAACGACAGCCTCCCCATACCCGAGGCGGAGCGCAAAAGCGCCATAGCCGAACGTATCGACTCGCTCACGGGTCTCTAACGACCCAGCGAGTTTATGCGGCGCGCCAACGCATTTCTCGAGGCAAGGCGCAACGGCACCTGGTGTATCGCCACGGTCGACATGGGCCACATGCGCCTGTTTAATGAATGGTATGGACAGGCCGAAGGCGACCGCCTGCTTGCCGATGTGGGCACGGTCCTCAAGGACATCGAGAATGCCGATATGGGCGTCGCAGGGTACTGGGGCCAAGATGACTTTTGCGTACTCATCCCCTTTAAGCACATCACCGTCCATCAAATCTACAACCGCGTTCGCGAGGCAGTAGCCAGGCATGATGGCGGCGTAGGTTTTTGGCCGTCCATGGGCGTTTACCCCATCGATTCCAATGAGGAGATCACCATCGATGCGCAGGCAAAGGCCATGTTTACCAATCGGCGCGCAAAAAACGACTTTAAGGAGCGCATTGCCATTTTTTGCCCCGAGGAGTACAAGCGCGAAATCGTGTTCAACCGCACGCTGACCGAATTCCAGTACGCGCTGTCAAATGGTCGCATCACGTACTATCTTCAGCCCCAGGTCGATATGGAAACCGGCGAGATTATTGGCGCCGAAGCACTCACCCGCTGGATTGACAAGAACGGTTCTCTCATTTCGCCCGCAACGTTTATCCCCGCACTCGAGGAAAGCGGCTTTGTAGTGACGCTCGACAAATATGTTTGGCAGGGCGTCGCCATGTGGCTCCGCGAGCGCCTCAATCGAGGACTTCGCGTGGTTCCGATTTCCCTCAATGTGTCGCGCGTAGACATTCTTGCCTGCGATGTCGCCGAGCATATAGGGTCGCTCGCCGCCCAGTACAACCTGCCGCCCGAACTCATGCACATCGAGATCACCGAGACCGCCTATACCGGAGAGTCCGAGGCCGTGGATAAGCTGACCGCGGATCTGCACACCCGTGGCTTCTCGACCTATATGGACGATTTTGGCACCGGTCAGTCCACGCTCGCGATGCTCAAGAACGTCAACGTCGACGTCATCAAGCTCGACCGCACCTTTGTGCCCACCGACCGCGATCAAGGCCGCAGCACGCAAATCATTTCATCGATGCTCGAAATGGCGCAGTCGCTCCATCTGCCCGTCGTGGTCGAAGGCGTCGAGACAAATGAGCAGGCGAACATGCTACGACAAATGGGCGCCCGCTACGCTCAGGGCTTCCTCTACTACCGCCCCATGCCGGCGAAGGATTTTGAGGCATTGCTCGATGGTGGCAATAACAACTGATACGCTCGCGCGCAAAACGTCACCGTCGAAGGGGACATTTGTCTCTATTAGCTAACTTATATCCCCAATTCAAACCGAATTGGGGATATGATACAAACCGTTGTTCCGCCCAAGGAGGTTATCCATCATGAACGAGTCGTATCGCCTGGGCGAGCAATCGATTATTGCCTATCTTCAGCGACTTGCGAACGGCGTCTCGACCGCTGAACTCGATGTTGCCGCGCTGCCTGCTGAGCTACGCGCCGTTGGTGAGCAACTGCAAAAGACGCATGCCATCCTGCAACAAGAGCGCCAGCTGCTTGAGCGCAACGCCTATATCGATCCGCTCACCAGTTTGGGCAACCGCAACGGATTCGACCGTCACGTCGAGCAACTCTGGCGCAAAGGCGACCCCTTCACCTGCGCCTATATTGACATCGACCATCTCAAGCATTGCAATGATAGGTTTGGCCACGCCGAAGGCAATCGCTATATTCTGGGCATCTGCCGCACGCTCTCCGAAACCATGGAGCACGATGAGATGCTGTTCCGTATCGGTGGAGACGAGTTTGTGCTTATCTCGCTCTCCGCAAACGAGACCGAACTCGAGCAGCGCTTGGAGCAGGTACGTACCAGGCTGATCGAGGCGAGCTCAGGTGGCAAGGCGCCCATGATCGGCAGCTTTAGCTTTGGCTGCTCGCGCGTCGATCCACTTGCTGGCGACACGCGTCGCCAGATGACAATGGATGCCGATCGCAAGATGTATCGCTATAAGCTTATGCATCGTGTGCAGCAACCGAAAGACGATGACGTGCCGCAACGCCCAATCGTCGATCAGCTTCCCTGCAACGACCGGGTGTTCCAAGCGATCTCCATGAGCTCCGAGACGCGCTATCCGTTTATCCTCAATCTCGATACGGGAGAATCGCAATGGTCGGTTAACGCCGTGCGCGATTTTGACCTGTCCTCCCAGCACCCTTTTAACTCACTCGACATGTGGCTCGCCCGCGTTCATCCCGAGGACCGCGACAACGTACGTGTCGAGCTCGACATGGTGATAAACGGCACGTGGCACTTCCACTACATGCAGTATCGCGTAATGGATGCCACCGGAAAATACGTGCTTTGCGACTGCACGGGCTACCGCTTGGACGGCACCGATACCGAGCCCGGCATGTATGTGGGCATTATCATCAACCGAAGCTTGGCAGATACGACCGATTCCGTGACCGGCTTGGGCGATATTCACGCCCTGGTCAACGCCATTGGCGAAATGCGTCGCGTGGCGCGCAAGGCGGGGTTGATCGCCATTAAAATCGATGATATCGCTCAGGTCAATGCCCGCTTTGGCTTTGATGCGGGCGACCGCGTTTTGGCAGAATGTGCCGCCTGTCTGGTGGAATGCTCGCGCGGTAAGGGTCGTATGTTCCGCTCGACGGGGCCGATGTTCGTGGCTCTTTTCGACGACTTTGATCCCGAAGAAACCGATGCGATTGCAGAGGAAATCGAGCGGTTCCTGGGTTCGCCCGTGCTCTTTGGCCCATTTGAATATCAGCCGCCCATTCGCGTGGCCACGCTCCATCTGGACGGCGTCGACCGTCAGCCCGTTTCGATTTTGAACGAGCTCAAAGCGTTGCTCGGGAAAGCCGTGCAGGTGCCAGGTACCAAACTGGATTAGCACCGCGCCCACACCGCCTCCCCCATCGTGCGATAATCCTCTGCAGAAGTCACCGACAGCAGAGGGAGTTTGTGATGAAGGTTCTTTTGGTCAATGGCAGCCCCAAGGCAAACGGCAACACCGCCCGCGCACTCGCCGAAGTCGCCGAGCAACTCAATGCCGAAGGCATTGATACCGAGGTGTTTCAGCTGGGCACCAAGCCCATTCGCGACTGCATTGGCTGCGGCCAGTGCGGCAAGCTTGGCGGTCGCTGCACCTTTGACGATGACGTGGTGAACGAGCTGATCGCTGCCGCCGAGCAGGCAGATGGCTTTGTCTTTGGCTCGCCCGTCTACTATGCGCACCCCAGCGGACGCATCCTTTCGGCCCTCGATCGCGCATTCTATGCCGGCAGCAAAGCCTTTGCACACAAGCCGGGCGCTGCCGTCGCCGTTGCCCGTCGCGGCGGCACGTCGACCACCTTCGACGTGCTCAATAAGTACTTCACCATCAACCAGATGCCCGTGGTTGCTTCCACGTACTGGAACAACGTGTTTGGCGCCATGCCGGGCGAGGCCGCCCAGGACGCCGAGGGCCTGGCCACCATGCGCAACATCGGCAAGAACATGGCCTGGCTCCTGCATTGTATCGAGGCAGGACAGGCCGCCGGTATCGAAGCCCCCGAAGCCGATCGCGAGCGCACCAACTTCATCAGGTAGAACGGCGGAACAAATACATGAACGTGCAAATTTTTGGCACCAAAAAGTCTTTCGATACCAAGAAAGCACAGCGCTTCTTCAAAGAGCGCCGCATTAAGGTGCAGTTTATTGACCTTAAGGAAAAGGAGATGAGCAAGGGCGAGCTCACGAGCGTGATGCAGGCGGTCGGCGGTATCGACAAGCTGCTCAACCCCAAGGCCAAGGACGAGGAGACGCTCGCGCTCATCCAGCACCTCACCCCCAGCCAGCGCTTCGACAAGTTGCTCGAGAACCAGCAGGTTCTAGCCGAGCCCATCGTGCGTAACGGCAAAAAGGCCACCGTCGGTTATTGCCCCGATGTATGGGGAGCCTGGGAGTAGCCTGTGTTATTTGCCAGAGCGTGGGTATAAGAGCAGGCGTTTGGCATATGATTCAACTGTAAGCCATGTCTAACAAAGGAGGGCACATGCCCAACAAACCCGTGAAAATCATCATGCTTACCGGATACCTCGGTGCCGGCAAGACCACGCTGCTCAACCACATCCTCGCTAACGATGGCGGTATCCGCGCCGCCGTAATCGTCAACGATATCGGCGAGATCAATGTGGACGCCAGCCTCATCGCCGACGGCGGCCTTTCCGAGACCGACGACCTCATCCCGCTCACCAACGGCTGCATCTGCTGCACGCTTTCGGATGACCTGGCCAACCAGCTGCAGGGCATCGCCGATTCGGGCAACTTCGATTACATCATCATCGAGGCCTCGGGCATTTGCGAGCCCATCCCCATCGCCTACACCATCTCGAGCTTCTGCGACGAGGCCAAGGTGGGCGGCGAGCCTAAGCTCGCGCTCGACAACATCGTGGCCGTGGTCGACTGTGCCCGCATGTACGACGAGTTCAACGGCGGTCGCGACCTGCTGGCTGAGGATATCGACGAGGACGACATCGAGAGCCTGCTCATCCAGCAGATCGAGTTCTGCTCCACGCTAATCCTCAACAAGACCGATACCGTGAGCCCTGAGCAGATCGCCGAGCTCAAGGCCATCGTGCGCAGCCTGCAGAAGGACGCCGTGATCGTCGAGGCCCAAAACGGAGAGGTTCCTATGGAGGAGCTGCTCGACACCGACCGCTTTGACTTTATGCGCGCCTACAACTCCGCCGCCTGGATCGAGGCCATGGAGCATCCCGAGGAGCACGACGACCCCGAGGTGCTCGAGTACGACATCGAGACCTTTGTGTACTCGCGCCGCAAGCCGTTTGACCTGCAGAAGTTCACCGATTTTGTTGAGCAGGAGTGGCCCGACGAGGTCATCCGCGTCAAGGGCCCGCTGTGGCAGACCGGCGATCCGGACATGTGCTACATGTTTGAGCAGGCCGGTCACCAAATGCGCCTGATGGAGAACGGTCTGTTTGTCGACTCGGCGCCCGAGGGCGAGAAGCAGAAGATCATCGACGAGAACCCCGAAATCATGCAGATTTGGGACGACGAGACGGGCGACCGCATGACGAGCCTGTGCATCATCGGCCGTCACATGGACAAGGATGCGCTCATCGCCTCCCTCGATGCCTGCCTGACCGACTGGCACCGCGCCTAGGTTTATCCAAGCGGGCATTTTTCCGCCTACACAACCGCCAAACCACCACGAAGGTGCCCTTCGTGGTGGTTTTTCGTTCTGAGCCAAGGAGATTCATGTTCAATATCGTGCTGTATGCACCCGAAATTCCGGCCAATACAGGCAATATCGGCCGTACCTGCGTGGTCACCGGCGCCCGTCTGCATCTGGTGGAGCCGCTGGGGTTTTCGCTCGACGACAAGACGGTGCGTCGTGCCGGACTGGGCTACTGGCAAAACTTGGACGTGACGACCTATGCCAGCTGGGAGGATTTCCTTGCGCGCAACGGCCTCTCCCCTGCCGACGAGCGCCTGCATCTGCTGACCAAAAAGGCGCGCAGAACCTATGCGCAGAGTACCTACCGCGATGGCGACTACTTGGTCTTTGGCAGCGAGAGCTCGGGCATTCCCGAGCCACTGCTTGCCGCGGCGCCCGAGCGCTGCGAGCGCATCCCGATGCTGCGCGATTGCGACTCGCTCGATAACGCCGAGGCATGGGAAGCTCACGAGGAATCGCTGGGGCATACCGAGGACAGCCACGAGGCCATCCTTCGGCAGGATATCTGCGGCAACTTCGTCAATCCCGACGACTACCGCATCAGCGCCCTCAACCTTTCCAACAGCGCCGCCATCGTCCTCTACGAGGCCCTGCGCCAGGCAGGCTTTCCGGGAATGTGACAAAGGGGCTGTCCCTTTGTCACATTCAAGCGCCACGCCGATGGCACACACGCCTAATTGATGCTCTAGATAAAGAGCCCTCACTTTTAATCAGAATTAACTAAAGTAAAATGAAGTTAAACGGCGGTGTGAAAGGAG
This sequence comes from uncultured Collinsella sp., assembly GCA_900540975.1. Classification (GTDB taxonomy): domain Bacteria; phylum Actinomycetota; class Coriobacteriia; order Coriobacteriales; family Coriobacteriaceae; genus Collinsella. The sequence continues at coordinate 14,332 of UQHY01000020.1, read as the reverse complement.
AGCCTTGTGAAATATCTCGAGAACCCGTTTACCCCCAGTTTTGGTGAGGTTCCTGCCCATCTCGCTGGCAGACAACAGATTATTCGGGATTTGGACCGTGCCTTCTTGAGCCAGCGTAGGCGCCCAGAATTGACCTCGATCTTCTCAGGCGCGCGTGGAACCGGTAAAACCGCTCTCATGTCGTCGCTCGCGACAAGGGCGGAATCCCACGGCTGGATAGCCGTAAAGACGACCGCGCTCCCGGGAATGCTTGAGGAAATCGAGTTCGGGGCGAAACGTGCTGCCGGCCATCTTATCGACCCGTCTAAGAACTTCGAAGTCACCGGCCTCGGAATTGCACCGCTCGGCAGCATCGAGGTCAATCGCGTTCACGATGCCTCAACCTGGCGTTATCGCATGAGCGACATCATCGACCAGCTCAACGAGGCGGGCACCGGTCTGCTCGTCACGGTTGACGAGGTGGACCCGACACTCGATGAGATGATTCAGCTCGCAGCGACGTATCAGCACTTTGTGACCGATGGAAAACGCGTCGCCCTGCTCATGGCGGGACTTCCCAACAACGTATCGACGCTACTGAACCACAAGACGGTCTCGTTCCTTCGCCGCGCCCAACAATATCATCTGGGTCGCATTGCCGACTATGACGTGCGCGAGGCCTTGATTCGCACAATCCAGGAAAATGATCGCCTGGCAGATGCTGAGGGAATCGATAGAGCCGTTCGCTCGATCTCTGGTTTTCCCTTCCTATTGCAACTCGTAGGCTACCGTGCCTGGGATCTCACAAGCGATTCGAAGGAAATCTCGTCACGCGACTTTGACCTGGGAATCAAAATCGCGCGCGACGAGATGGACGACCGAATCCTCGCGGCAACCTATCGGGAACTCACTGCAGAGGACAAGCGATTCCTCATCGCCATGCTCGATGACGAGGAAGAGTCCACCACCGCCAACCTTGTCGAGCGCCTTAAGCGTTCGCCGCAGCAGGTCTCCCGCTACCGACGCCGCATGATAGATGCCGGCATCATTGGAGAACGAGGACGAGGGCTCGTCGCATTTGAATTGCCATTCTTCCGCGACTATCTCGCGGCTCAATGCGTGAAATAGGCATCAATGAGGCAAAGAGGCTGTCCCTTTGCCTCATTGTCTATAGATAGCGGCCGGTGATGCTTGCGGGGCAGGCCGCGATGTCGCTCGGCGTGCCGGCGCAGACGATTTGCCCGCCCGCATCGCCACCGCCCGGGCCCATGTCGATCACGTAATCGGCGTTACGGATAAGGTCGAGATCGTGTTCGATCACGATAACCGTGGCGCCCTTGGCGACGAGACCGTCAAACACGTTCAACAGTACCTGAACATCGAGCGGATGCAGGCCGATCGTGGGCTCGTCAAATACGAATACGGCATCATCCTGCACGCGGCCCATCTCGCTCGCGAGCTTAAGGCGCTGTGCCTCACCGCCCGAAAGCGCCGGTGTGGGCTCGCCAAGCGTGAGATAACCCAGGCCCAGGTCGTGCAAGGTCTGCAAACGCGTCTGAACCTTCTTGAGTCCCAGTGTGGCGTCGATGGCCTCGTCCACACTCATGTCCATGAGCTGCGGCAACGTAAGCAAGCTCCCGTCCTTACCCTCGCGATGGATATGCGAGGCGGCCTCGGCGTAGCGCGAACCACGGCATGCTGGGCAGATGATCTCGACGTCGGGCAAAAACTGCACGTCGAGCGATATCGAGCCCGTACCGTCACACGTAGGGCAGCGCAGGGCGCCGGTGTTGTAGCTGAAGGCACCCGCCTTGTAGCCGGCCTCCTTGGCCTCGGGCGTACGGGCAAAGGCGCGGCGCAGCTCGTCATGGATGTCGGCATAAGTCGCTACCGTCGAGCGCACGTTGGCGCCGATGGGCGTGGCGTCAATCAGGTTGGCGCGGACAATGCCTTCGGCATCGACCCAACGCACGTGTCTTGGCAGACGCTCGCCATCTGCCTGCGCCTTGAGTGCCGGAATGAGCGTCTCGAGCACCAACGTCGTCTTGCCCGAACCCGAAACGCCCGTTACCGCGACAAGGCGGCCGCGCGGGATATCGACTTCGAGCGGCTTGACGGTATGGATGGCATCGGTTGCCATGCGGATGTGGCCCTGATCGAACATTTCCTCGTCAGTCACCTGCGGACGCGAGCGCTTGGGCTCGGCGCGCAAAAACGGCGCGATACGGCTGCCCTGCGATTGCTCGACCTCGTCTACCGTACCAGCGGCGATTACACTGCCGCCGCCTGCTCCGGCAACGGGGCCCATCTCGACCAGATAGTCGGCTTCCGCCAGTACGCGCGTATCATGGTCGACAACAACCACGGTGTTGCCGTCGCCCACCAGGTCGCGCATCACACCCACCAAGCCGTCGACATTGGCAGGATGCAAGCCGATCGAAGGCTCGTCCAGCACATAAAGCACGCCTGTCGATCGGTTACGCACCACGCGGGCGAGTTGCACGCGCTGGCGCTCACCCGTGGAGAGCGTGGCACCGGCGCGATCGAGTGAAAGGTAATCGAGACCCAGGTCGACCAGACGACGGGCCGCGCTCAAAAACGAATCGCAGATATCCGCTGCCATGGGCTGCATCTCAGTCGGCAAGGATGCAGGCACCCCGCGCACCCACTCAATCGCCTCGCCTAGCGTCATGGCCGCAGCCTGCGCCAAATTGATACCGCGCACCTGAGGCAGGCGCGCAGCCTCGGAGAGACGCGTGCCGCCGCAATCGCGGCATGGCCCCTCGCGCAAAAAGCGCGCAACGCGTTTTAAGCCCTTATCGTCCTTAACCTTGGCGAGCGCATTCTCGACGGTATAGACGGCGTTGTAATAGGTAAAGTCGAGCGGCGTGGCGCCCTCGCCGTTCTTGGGAACGTAAAGAATGTGCTTCTTAACCGCGGGGCCGTGAAACACGATGTCGCGCTCTTGAGGCGTGAGCTGGTTAAACGGCACGTCGGTGCGCACGCCCATCTCGCCGGCTACCTGCTTCATCAGATCCCACATGAGCGTACCCCAGGGAAGCACCGCGCCTTCGTTGATGGTCTTTGACTCGTCGGGCACCAGGCTCGCCTCGTCCACCTCGCGCATGACACCAGTGCCGCCGCAGGTAGAGCACGCACCGCCGCTGTTAAAGGCAAGGTCCTCGGCACCCGGCGCGTAGAACTCGCGACCGCACGCAGGGCACGTGAGCGACAGGCCCGCAGCCACGTTAAGGCTCGGCTCCACACGCGCCCCGCAATGCGGGCACACGTGATGGGCACAGCGGCTAAAGAGCAGACGCAGGCTATTGTTAAGCTCGGTCATGGTGCCAAAGGTCGAGCGCACGCCCGGTACGCTGGGGCGCTGATGCAATGCGAGCGCCGCCGGTACGTGCAATACCTCATCCACCTGAGCGTGCTCGGCCTGCGTCAAACGACGGCGGGTATAAGTGCTGAGCGCTTCCAAGTAGCGACGCGAGCCCTCGGCATAAAGAACCCCCAGCGCCAGCGAACTCTTGCCCGAACCCGACACGCCGGCAATGCCCACGAGCTTTCCCAGCGGAATATCGATATCGATGTCTTTGAGGTTATGGACGCGCGCGCCACGCACCTCGATAGCCTGCGGGCTCATCTTCTGTTCCGTCACCTTTATCACCCTACTCATGCCATAAAACTCGATCGCGAATGTACGCGCCCAGCATGGGCACGGTAAACCGGACGAGGCCGTATCCGGCAGCTTCGATGACGCGCTCGCGAATCAGGCTTGCGCGATATTTACTCGCCCAGCTCTGGGTACGCTCGCAGCGCTCAATGATATCCGCCATGCGCGTCGGTTTGCCCTCGTCAACCGCCATGGCCTCGATAAAGAGGCGCTGTGGACTGTGCAGCCCGTAATACAGAGGCGCGTCAACCGCTTCGTAGAACTCGGAGACGGCATCCGCATGGCCATCCTCGACATCGCGCCTTTCGATGACCTGCGAGCTACGCCGGACAGCAGACCGCCACATGTAATATCCCACCAGCTGAACCATATAGGGATGCCCCATGCTCTTGCGCGCCGCAAGGTCCGCCGTCTCCGCGTCAACGTAAAGACCAGCGTCTTTGACCGTCTGGATATACGAATCGCGTACCTTGGGCAAAGAGATCGCCCCCAACGTACGCTGCTGGGCACGCCGCAAAAACGTCACGCTCGGCTCTTCGAGCAGATCGTCAACCATACTGGGTAAGCCGGCGAACACCAGCGCAAGACCGCGCTGGTCGCTATCGGACAAGCCCGTGGCATCCTGGTCTCCGAGCACCTGCTGATAGAGAACGGCAAGGGCCGCCAGTTCCTCGATAGACGCCGATTGTGCCTCGTCAATCGCAAACAGTATGCCCTTGCCTGGACCGAGCCTCTTGAGGCGCTCATTAACCAGCCCTCGCAACGTCTCGCCCTTTGCCCGCGCCGCCTCGACCGACATCCGGCCAAACGACGGACCGAACTCCATTGACGTCACAACGGGTTTATTCGAGCGAAGCGCGTCGGCCAAGCGGTCGCATAAGCCAAGCGAAGCGGAATCGGAGACAACCGCCCATCCGCGCTCGCTGGCTAGACGTTGCAGCTCCCGTAGGAGAACCGTCTTGCCGCAGCCGCGGTTTCCCGTAATGAGCATGAGCCTACCCGGCGCTCCGGCGCCGTTATCGAGCCCTTCCTCGAAATCTTCGATGACGGACTCGCGGCCGATGAGTATCGGAGGCCGCTTGCCAGCCGTGGGCTTAAAGGGATTTGGGTTCATGTCGGCCTCCTCGGATTGGCAAACCCTGGCAATAGTTACACCAACTTATACCGAGTTATACCAATAGCATATGACAAAGGAGCTGTCCCTTTGTCACATGTGGCCGAAAAACTCGGCGTCTGCTGCTCGCCAGGGGCGGAAGGTGGCGGGATCGATCTTTACGTGCGCCGCGGCGGGTACGTCGTACCATTTGACCGTGTAACCGGCGCCGTGAGAGCAAAAGACCGAATCGGGCGTGTTGGGCAGATCGGCCTCGGGCTCATAGGCGGCCGTCTCGATGACGCGCTCGGCATCATGGCAAGCCGAATAGCCGGCGAACTCTAGGTACAGATGTCCGCGACCACTCGTGTAGGCAGCCACCTCCAGCGCGTAATCCTGCACCTCAGATGCCGGCACGCAACCCACAAGCTTCGCCCGGTCTCCCGCCATCGTCGGCGGCTCGTACTCGGCACCCATGCGCGTGGCATCCGAGAGCGCCCGTCCCACGCACTCCCCCGGCACCTCGAGCTCAAAGCGATACCACGGCTCCAACAGCACCGCAGCATCCACCTCACGCGCCTGCATGAGCCCCTGGCGAATCGCGCGGTACGTGGCCTGGCGAAAATCGCCGCCCTCGGTGTGTTTGGCATGCGCACGGCCGCCCGTGAGCGTAATGCGCACATCGGTGATGGGCGAGCCGGTCAGCACGCCCAGGTGATCGCGCTCCATGGCGTTGGTGAGCGCCAAACGTTGCCAGTTAAGATCGAGCTCGTCGGTCGAGGCCACGGTACCAAACTGCACGCCCGAGCCCGCTGGCAACGGCTCCAGACGCAGATGCACCTCGGCATAGTGGCGCAGCGGCTCAAAGTGGCCCACGCCCTCGACCGGCTGCGAAATAGTCTCCTTATAGAGAATGCCGCCAGACTCAAACGCAACCGAAAGACCGAAGCGATCGGCCAACACCCGCTGCACGACCTCGAGCTGCACGGCGCCCATCAACTGCAAATGAATCTGCTCGAGATGCGTATTCCAGCTTACGCCGAGCATGGGATCTTCGTCCGCCAACTCAGTCAATGCTTTGAACACCGCATGGACATCGTGTTCGCCCGGAAGCACCGTATAGGTGAGGACTGGCGCGATGACAGGCGCATCGCCCACGGGCTCCGCGCCCAGGGCGTCCCCTGGGCGAACGTGCGCAAGGCCCGTCACGGCACAAATGCCGCCAGCAGCAACTTCTTGGGCAAGCTCATACTTCTCGCCGTTATAGATGCGTACCTGATCGATCTTCTGCTCCCATGCCTCGGCACCGGAACGTCCGTTAATCACCTGTTTGGCATGCAGCGTGCCGCCGGTCACTTTAACCCAAGCCAAGCGCTCGCCGCGGTCCCCGCGGCTGACGCGATAGACGCGGGCGGCAAACTCCGGGAGCCACGCCTGTTCGCGCATCAGCGCGCATATACCATCCAACAGCTCGTCCACACCTTGGTCCTTGAGCGCCGAGCCGGCAAAGCAGGGAAAGAGTTTGCGCTCAGCAACCATGCGCGACAGCGTCGCGGCGGAAAGCTCACCCGTCTCGAGAAACTCCTCGAGCGCCGCCTCGTCCAACGCAGCAGCGTCCTCCTGAATGGCACCACCCGCCAACAGTTCGCTGGCATCCAGGCAGCCTTCGGAAAGACGTTGCCCAAGTTGTGCCAGCAAAACATCGCGACCGGGATTCTCCAAATCGATTTTGTTGATATAGATGAACGTCGGAATGTCATAGCGCGCAAGCAGGCGCCACAGGGTTTCGGTGTGCCCCTGTACGCCATCGTTGGCGCCTACCACCAGAATCGCGTAGTCCAGGGCACGCAGCGTGCGCTCCGCCTCGGCAGAAAAATCGACATGGCCGGGAGCGTCCACGAGCATAACGCGGGTATCACCATGGTCGAGCACAGCCTGCGACGAGAAGATCGTGATACCGCGCTCACGCTCAATCTCGTTCGTATCCAGATGCGAGTCGCCATCGTCAACGCGGCCGCGCTTGCGAATGCGGCCCGCGTTAAACAGCATGGCCTCGGCCAGCGTGGTCTTGCCGGCATCGACATGCGCCAAGATTCCAACGACCGCTTGCTTCGACATGGCTCTCCTCTTATTGCAAGCCCATCGCACGCGGCAACGGGCACCCTCGTTCCACACTGGATGATACAATTTACGAGCCGGCGGGCGAAGCGGGCCCTATCCCCCGACCGAGCTCATCGCCCCGCGTTGCCGCGCGGCGATTTTCGTAGGTTCGCGCCTTGCGAAAGCCGGCACCTCCCCTTTTTGTCTGCCCGGGCTCATCTGGGGCGATAACAACGCGAGCCCCACAACAACGCGTTTTACCAAAAATGGCCCCACTCGGGGCCATTTTCATTTCGGTGAAACGCCGGTATGTGACTCGGCCTTTATGCCTCGCGCAGCCAGTCGAACGCAACACGCGGTGTACCGTCCGACACATACACGACGCCGGCGCGCTCAAACCCCGCCTTAATACTGGCACCCTGCATGGGCAGGTTGTCCTGATGCGTGTCGATACGCAGGTGATCGGCACGCTCTTTGGCAAAGGCAAACATCGCAGCCGCGATACCGTGTACGGTGCCGTCGGACGCCACACGGTGCAGCACAGCATACGAAGTGTCACTGCGCCATTGCCCGTCCTCAATTACGTCATAGCACTCGTCCGGGCCCGGTAAAAAGGCAAACGTCGCTACCACGCGACCGTCGACTTCGCACACATAGCTGCCACCGGCGGCGATATCGGCAGCCAGCTGCTCGGCAGAAGGCGTGCCCTCGGGCCATTGCGTGGCGTTGCCATGCGCGCGCATAAAGGCGCGGGCAGCGTCGTAGATAGCCATGACGGCGGGAATGTCGGTATCGAGGGTTTTTCTGATCATCACGCGGCGACCTCACGTTTATTGGTATCACTTTGATTGGGCAATGATACCAGCGTTTGGAGAGGGGCACGAAGCAGATGGGGAGCAAAAAGCGAGCCGCTTGGTCAAAAGCCAAAAGCGAGTTTTTGGGCGCTGCCACGGGCGGCGATATGAGCGACCTGTTTGCGCGCGAAGACGAGCGCCGCGACGCCCTGGACGCCGAGCGCGATGAGGCCTGGCGCTACAAGTCGTGCGAACGCAAAAACCGTTACGACACGCGCGCCGAGGCCGAGGCCGTTATGGCCGACTGCGAAAACCGCGGGCGGCGCGGTTTGGCCTGCTACAAATGCGAATACTGCGGCGGATGGCACCTGACGTCGCACCCTTGGAAATAGGAGCCGCATCGGCACGGCACTAGCGAAGCCCCGGTAATCACACGCAAGCTACGGGCGCGGCGGCACCAAAACGTCGTAGCGAACGGCCTTGCCCGCGAGCTGATAGCTCGGCTTTACGCCGGCGAGCAACGGGCCCTTCACCGGCCGTTTGATAACGACTTTGCGCGGGTGCACCGCAAGCGCAGCTTCGACCAGCGCCTCCTCATCGGCGCACGGCTGTTCCAGATGATGCAAGAGTTGGAACTTCTTTTTAACCGCCGCGCTCTTGGTGCGCCCGGGAAACATGGGGTCCAGATACACCACGTCGGGAGCCGCGAGCTCGCCCTGCCCGATCAGCTCAGCTGTATGGCGAAGGCCGGTAATACTGTCCTCGCCCGCATGTAAGCGCATGCGCGCCACGGCTGTCGCAAGCGCCGGATCATCTGCCGCGCGATCCAAAGCATCCTTGAGGAGTGCCGCGATCACGCAATCCTGCTCATACAGATCGACGGTAAAGCCCGCGGCCGCCAACAGCAGCGAATCCTCGCCAAAGCCTGCCGTGGCATCAATCGCCCATGGGCGCTCGATACCTTTTGTGCGCGCAGCCTTTACCAGCAGCTCTTGCTGCAAACGGCCTTGCTTGAGTCGTGGAAGCATGCGGGCAAAATCGGCTCGCAGCTCCATCGAGCCGTCGGTGAGCGTGAGGCCCTCGGACTTCCCGGTCAGCTCAAGCCCCGCGGCCCGAGCAACAGAAAAGGGATCGACGACACCCATGGGCACTCCTTAACAAGCAAAACGAATACGTGAGTGCCGTCTATGTCGGCACCCAACCGTCCGCTATTGTCCCACATGCGACATGGCCCACAGCATCCCAATGCAAAGCACCGCCATCAATCCCGTGCACACGGCAGCGATCACAGAATCACCCATGCGCCTTCCCAACGACCGCGGCTCACGCACTTGCCCCGCTCCGTACATCATGGCTCCTCCTTGAGACCAGCTCCTTGTTACGGCCTCATCATCTCAGTGCCGCACATGAGCTGCCATCGATTTGGCTTACGTCCAGCTTTCCTTTTTGAAAGGTTAGGTTGGGCTGCGCGGGCTCAAGGCGCTTTCAGGCGCATGTATCGCCGCGTTGAACTACAATGTGCTTCACCATATGTGCAGTACATTGGGTGCGCCAAGTTGGCGTACTCGTATCGAAAGGACCAGCCATGAGCTTCACTCGCAAGACTCTCAAAATCCTTGCTCTCATCTACTTTGTTTTGGGCATCGCCAGCCTCGTCACCGCCGGCGTCGGTATCGCCACGGGCGGTCTCGATTCCACGTACGGTTCGTACGCCACGCTCGCAGCGGTCGTGCTTATCGCCAAGGGTCTCGTCGACCTTGCCGCAGGCGTCGCCGGTATCAAGGGCGCCAACAAGCCTTCGCAGGTGGACGGCGCGTTTAAGCTCGGTATTGTTGCCGCGGTCGCCACGCTTGCCCAAGCGGTGCTCACGCTTCCCGCGTTTGGCGGCGACGCCATCAACTATGGCGCCTTTGTCATCGTGGTATACGACCTGTTCTTTGTTCAGCAGGCACACGCCGTTAAGGCCGAGAACAAGGACCGTCTGTAAGCGCCCGCTTCTCATAACCTCTGTTGCAGCCAAGCAACTAAAAAGGGCCGATCGCGCATCTCCGCGGTCGGCCCTTTACGTTTGCCCAGATAAAACCTGCCAAAATAAACCTGTCCCTTTTTGGCAGGTTGTTAGCTGTGGCGGTACTCGGCGATGATGAAGTCGATGTCGGTTTGAAGGGTGTCCAGATTTGCCAGGCGTTCTTTGTCGGCGGGGCGTGTGCGGTAGTAGTACGGCGTCATCTGGAACACTGCCTCGATGTCGACCTGGGTCTGAAGCGTAATATTCGCAGATACCCGCTGCGTTCCGACCAGTTTAAGCTCGGTGACCTGCGGCAGCTTCTCATCGTTAAGGTACGGCGTGTCGTAGAGCACCTCCTTAAGCCCAAAGAGATGACGGGCACCCGGCACCACGGTGTAGAGCGAGCCCTCTGGCGCCAGCACGCGGGCAAACTCGCGCTCGTTAAAGGGAGCAAAGAGCTCGGCCACCATATCGAAGGCGCCATCGGCCACGGGAATGTCCTTCATGTTGGCCACGAAGTAGGTCGCATCGCCGCGCTTGGCGGCAAGGCGCACCATCTCTTTGCCCAGGTCGAAACCGTAGGCATCCACGCCCGGCACCGCGCCCATGGCGCTGGTGTAGTAGCCCTCGCCGCAGCAAATATCGAGCAGCGTCATGGGGCCGTTCGCAGATGCTGCACGCCCAGACACCCGCTCGCGCACGAGCTCGACCATCGCATCGCGCAACGGCGCATAGTAACCACGGTTCAAAAAGTCACGACGGCTGCGTGCCTGCGACTTGGGATCGCCCATGGAGTCGCCGCTCTTGGACGAGCGCAGTAGATATAGATAGCCCTCGCGAGCACGGTCAAACCGGTGTCCGCCCGCGCATGCAGCACCGCGCTCATTGTCCACCAAAGGCTCATGGCAAACGGGACACAACAACATGGCAACTCCTTAGCGCGAACAACACAACGCCCACCATTGTCGCACGCCTTCCCCACCTAGTCATTGGGGACGTTCTTGAATGACTAGTTAGAAGAGACGTTCTTGAATGACTAGTTAGAAGAGATAAGGAGTGTCCCCAGCTGCCGACAGAAAAGGAACGTCCCTAAGTGCCGACTGGTTGCATTAGGAGTATCATCGTCTGCGCAAATAAGCACGAAAGAGCATATTAGAGATTGAGAGCGTATGGCTGACACCGTATCTAAGCACATTGACATGACCACCGGCTCGCTGTGGCGTAACATTCCCCTGTTCGCCTTCCCCGTGGCCGCCACGAGCATCTTGGAGCAGCTGTCGAACCTCATCGCCACGGTCATCATCGGTAACTTCTCGGGCGACCAGGGAACCCTCGCCATGGCGGCGGTCGGCTCCAATGTTCCGCTTACCAGTCTTATGCTCAACCTGTTTATTGGCATGTCGCTTGGCTCCAATGTGGTCATCGCCAACGCTATCGGCCGCAACGATCAGAACATGGTCAAACGTGCCGTCCATACCTCGATTTTAATGGCACTCGTGGGCTTTGTCGTCATCGCGCTGGGCGAGATCTTTGCCGAGCCCATGCTCGCCGCGCTCAACGTTCCCGCCGAGACCATGCCGCTCGCCTCACTCTATCTACGCGTCTTTTTGCTGAGCATGCCCTCGATCTTGCTCTACAACTTTGAGGCCGCGATCTTCCGCTCCGTCGGCATCACCCGCATGCCGCTGCAGGCGCTTGCTGTGTCCACCGTCCTCAACATTGGCCTGGACCTCATCTTTGTCCCCGTACTTCACTGGGGCGTCGCGGGCGTCGCCATCGCCACCGCCATCGCCTACACCGTCAGCGCCGCTACGCTCTTTATCCGCCTGCTCAAGACCGACTCCGTCGTCCGCGTCACCCCACGCGACCTGGCCATCGACCCCGTCGCCCTCAAGCGCATCGTCAAGATTGGCCTGCCCGCCGGCATCCAAAGCGCCGTCTTTGCCGTCGCCAACATCATCATCCAGTCTGCCATCAACAGCCTGGGCACCGAGGTCATGGCAGCCTCGAGCGCCGCCATGAGCCTGGAGTACGTGTGCTACAACCTGCTCAACAGCTTTAGCCAGGCTTGCACTACCTTTGTGGGACAAAATCACGGCGCCCGCCAGATCGACCGCTGCACCAAGACGCTCAAGGTCTGCCTGGTCGAAGGCGGTATCGTTGCACTCACCACGATTATCGTTATTGTCGGCCTGGGGCGCGAGATCTTGTCGCTCTTTAACAGCGATCCCAACATCGTCTCGATCGGCTATATCCGCGTGTGTTCGATCTTCCCGGCGTACGCCTTTAGCATGTTCTACGAAAACATGTCAGGCTACCTGCGCGGCTTTGGTATCTCGCTCACACCCGCCCTCATCACCATGATCTGCGTCTGCGGCATCCGCTTCTATTGGGTTTTCTGCGTGTTCCCGCACTTCCGCACCTTTGCGAACATCATGATGGTCTACCCCATCAGCCTGGGCACCACGGCGTTCTTTATGGTCGTGGCGGTACTACTTTGCCACCCGGCACGCACCTATCGCGCCACCCAAGCCAAAGCGACAGCCCGCTAAACACCGCACTCAACGCCACGCCAGTCATTAATTGACAATATGCGAGCTCATATAGTCGATAAAGCGCCTCGTGGCGATGGGCATGGTGTCCCAGCTGCGCCAGGCTGCCACCACGTCGCGCGAGGGGGCATGCACGATGGGCCGCACACGAATATCGGCTCGCATGCCCTCCACAGTACGACGGTAGAGCATGCTCACGCCTAGGCCCTCCTCCACCATCGCCATAATGGTGTAGTCGTCGGTGACCTCGCTCGTCACGTGCGGCGACAGCCCATGCGCCGCGAATGCATCGAGCACCAGGCTCTGTTCGCCCTCATCCAGCAGCACAAACGGCTCGGACGCCAGGTCGGCGAGCGTCACCTTTTCCTTTGCCGCCAGCGGATGCGCGGCCGGCAACAATGCCACCAACTCGTCGTGATAGACCACGCGCTTCTCGAGCCCAGCGGTAAATCCGCGCGCCGTAAAGCAAAAGTCAACCACGCCATCGTGCACCCACTGGGCGTTGCGCGTGTAATCGCCCTGTTTGAGGGTAAAGCGTACACCCGGGTGCAGGGCCCCAAAATCGCGGATCACGCGCGGCAGCACGGTACGACTCACGTTGGTAAACGTCGCAATGCGAATATCGGTCGACGAAAGCCCCAGCAGTTCCTGGCGCTTGCCCTCGAGCTCGGCCTCGGCGGTCACAATCTGGCGCAGGTACGGCAGATATTGTTTACCGTCGCGCGTAAGCGAAACGCCCTGCTTACCGCGCTCGATAAGCGTGGTGCCCAGCTCGCGCTCGAGCGCCTTGACGGCCTGACTCACCGCACTTTGCGTATAGCCCAACTCGTCCGCCGCACCCTTAAGACTGCCGCGATCGACCACCATACAAACAATCTGATACCGCGATGCCATCGTGCCTCCACATCAATGCAGCCGTAAAACGTTTTGCCAGGGCTTTTCGCGCCTACTTTAGCGTTTCTTAATCATACTGAAGATACATTCGCTTTACTACATCCAAATCTGGGAGCAGAATCCTTTTTACGAAACCGTTCTGTGACAAAAGGAGCCCCATGGATCGCAAAAAAGCAATCGCGCTCTCATTTTCCGTTCCCGTCGCATGGGGCTTTTCGTACCCCCTTATGAAGATCGGCATGGACAGCATGAACGCCACGAGCATCGTCGCGCTACGCTGCATCATCGCCTTTGTGGCCTGCCTGCTGCTCTTCCACAAGCACGCGTTGCGCATCAACCGCGACCTTATGGTCCGTGCCGCCATCATCGGCGCCATCATGGCAACCGAGCTCACCTGCATGTGCCTGGGCTCCAGCCTCACCTCCGCCTCCACTGCCGGCTTTTTGCAGAGCCTGACGGTCGTGATCGTGCCGTTTGCCAACGCCGCCCTGCTGCGTCGCGCCCCCGAGTGCAAAGTGCTCGTCGGCACCGCCATCGTCACCTGCGGTATGTTGCTGCTCTCGGGCGCAGACTTTACCAGCCTGAATCCCGGCGCGATCATCATGCTGCTCTCGGCCTTTATCTATGCCAGCCACATTATCGTGGCCAAGCGCTTTGTCGAAGAAGTCGATCCGCTGGCTCTGGGCGTTTGGCAGCTGGGCTTCGGCGGCCTGTTCTCGGGCATCGCCGCATGCGTCTTTGGCGGTTTCACACTTCCCAGTACGCCCAGCGAGATCGTGGTCGTCGTCGCGCTCGCACTCATCTGCTCTGCCTACGGCTTTATCACCCAGACGCTCGTGCAGCCCCACGTGCCCGCCGAGACCACCGGCTTCGCCTTCTCGCTCGAGCCGGTATGCTCCGCCGTCTTCTCGTTCTTCCTGGTCGGCGAGGTCCTGAGCCCCATCGCCTTCTTTGGCGCAGCCCTCATCCTCACCGGCGTCATGGTGGCAACCGTCGAGCTTCCGCGCCTCCGCGCACATGGACAGGCTCGCATGGCAGGAGCGCCCGAGCACGTCTCGTAGATCCCACTCCTTATGCAGCCGCGACACAAAGGTCTCCGGACGCCTTTACAATAGATGCCAACAGAGCATCTGCCATAAAGGAGCCCCATGGACACCGCAACTCGCGACCGCAACATAACAACTTGGCTGGGCGATGCGCCGCCGGCCACCCCGCGCACCCCCGCGGGAATGG
>UQHY01000019.1:0-34707 GCA_900540975.1 uncultured Collinsella sp. | reverse complement strand
CAAATTAGAAGGGGGGGGGGGGCGCGCGGCCGGCCCCCCCCGCCACGCCAGCGTCGGCTGCGGCTTGCGCGTGCGCGGCGCCCAAATCGACCTCGAGCGACAGGCCCGCCTGACGCAGGCGTTCCAGCACGGCAAGGTTCTCGGGCACGGCCAGGAACTGCTTGACGCTCGCCGCAATCTTGGGACCGATGCCCTCGCACTCGGCGATGTCCTCTTCGCTCGCCAAGATGAGCTTGTCAATCGACAGGAATCGCTCGGCGATGACCTCGCCCACGCTCTTGCCCACGTGGCGGATGCCCAGGGCAAACAGCACGCGACCGAGCGGCTGGCTCTTGGACTTGTTGAGCTCGGCGATGATTTTCTCGGCCGTCTTGAGGCCTACCGGAATGGGATCGCCCTTCTTGACGCCCTTTTTGCTGTTGGAGCTGGCATAGGTGCGCCCCGTGTCCAGGCCGGCGATGTCGTCAACCGTGAGCTGGTAGAAGTCCGCGACGTCGTGGATCAGGCCGGCGGCGATCATCTTGTCGACGATCTCGTCGCCTAGGCCGTCGACGTCCATGCAGCCGCGGCTCACCCAGTGGAGCAGGCGCTCCTTGAGCTGCGCGGGGCAGTCGATGGACACGCAGCGGTAGGCAACCTCGCCATCCTCGTGGACCACGGGGCTGCCGCACACGGGGCAGACCTCGGGCATGTGCCAGTCGACAGAATCGGCCGGGCGCTTGTCGAGCACCGGGCCCACGACCTCGGGGATCACGTCGCCCGCCTTGTGCACGATGATGGTGTCGCCCTCGCGCACGTTTTTTCGGCGGATCTCGTCGATGTTGTGCAGCGTGGCGCGCGCGATGGTGGAGCCGGCAACCGTCACCGGATCGAACTCGGCGACCGGCGTGAGCACACCGGTGCGACCCACCTGGATGCGAATTTCGCGCAGGACGGTCTGCTTTTCCTCGGGCGGGAACTTAAAGGCGATGGCCCAGCGTGGCGCGCGGGCAGTAAAGCCCAGGTCGAGCTGCTGCTGGAAGCTGTCGACCTTTACGACTACGCCGTCGATGTCATAGTCCAGGTCACCGCGATGCTCGAGGGCCTGGGCGCAGAACTCGTGGACCTCGGCCGGCGTGGCGCAGCGTGCCACGTTGGGGTTGACGCTAAAACCGGCACTGCTCAGCCAATCGAGAAACTCGCGCTGGCTGTGGACGTGCAGCGGGTCGGTATCGGCGATGGCATAGATAAAGGTGGCCAGGTCGCGACGCGCCGTGACCTTGGGATCCTTTTGGCGCAGGCTGCCGGCGGCGGCGTTGCGCGGGTTGGCGAAGGGGTCGCGACCCTCGGCATCGGCCTCGTCGTTCAGACGAACAAAGCTGCCCTTGGGCATATAGACCTCGCCGCGTACCTCAATGGTGCGCTCGCGGTCGGCGCCCATGTGGGCGAGCGCCGGCTCGGACAGGTGCATGGGCACATCCTTGATGGTACGCACGTTGAGCGACACGTCCTCGCCCGTGGTGCCGTCGCCGCGCGTAGCGGCGCGCACAAAGGTGCCGTTTTGGTAGGTAAGCGCGACGCCCAGGCCGTCGATCTTAAGCTCGCAGGTATAGGTAACGCTGCCGGCACCGAGGGCATCCTCAGTGCGCTGGAGCCATGCGTCGAGCTCATCCAGATCCATGGCATCGTCCATGGAATACATGCGCGCCATGTGCGTGACCGGCGTAAACTGCTCGCTCACGTAGCCGCCAACGCGCTGGGTATAGCTGTCGGGCGTCACCAGGTCGGGGTAGATCGCCTCGATCTCCTGCAGCTCAACGAGCATTTTGTCGAAGGCGGCGTCCGTGATCTCGGGTGCATCGAGCATGTAGTAGCGATAGGCGTGGTAATCGAGCTCGTGGCGCAGCTCGGCCGCACGCGCTGCCGCCTGGGCACGGGCATCGGCCGGTGCGGCGGCATCCGCGCTCGCGGGCGTTTCGGTATCGATGTCCACGCCGTCACCAAACAGGCTCGATTGCTCCATAGCGGCACTCCTTCGCTCGATTTCAAACGGATACTAGAGTACCACCGGTCACGATGGGGCCGAATAGCCCTTTCGAACCGCACCGAATCGGCAGCCACCAGACTGGAGTGGACAGTTAGTTCAGATACGTATAAATCCTAGAGCCGAATCAAGCACGAACACCCCTGTTTCAACTAATTTGGGCTCCTCGAGACCATGTAAACGTCCCACTCTCCCTTCCAAACACCCATTCGAGCCCCATCCCAATCAAAAATTGCTCAAAACGCATCCCAAGCTGCCCCAGATTTATACGTATCTGAACAAACTGTCCAGACCATTACGAACCAGGCCTCTTGTCAGCCCCAAGTGATCCGTTTTCCTCCGTCCCCAACGGATCAATAAGAAAAGAGGGGCTGTCCCGCGTTGGTGGGACAGCCCCTCTGGCATTGGTATGTGCGAAACGGCTCGCTAGAACCCCTGGCCGTAACCTTGACCCTGGCCCTGCTGGCCCAGCAGCTCCTCCAGATACTGGCGCAGCTGCTCGTCGGTAATACCGCCGTTGCCGGTGTCGGTCGCACTGTCGTCCTGTTGCTGGTTCTGCAACTCCTCGTCGGAGCCCAGCTCGACCGTGACCTTCTTCTCTTCCTTGCCGCGCACGAGCGTGATCTCGACCTTCTCGCCCACCTCGTGGCTGCGCAGCGCGATGATCAGGCCATCGGCGCTCGTAATCTCATCGTCGCCCAGCTTGGTAATGACATCGCCCTCTTGGATGCCAGCCTTGGCGGCAGGACCGTCCTCGACGACGCTTGCCACATACGCGCCGCTATCGGTGCTCAGCTTGTTGGTGCGGGCGTTAAGCGCATTGACGCTCGAAAGCGTAGCGCCCATGTACGGATGTACCGGCGTCTTGCCGTCGATAATCTGGTCGGCAATGTTCTTGGCGTAGTTAACGGGAATAGCAAAGCCCACGCCCGAGCTGGAGCCCGAATAGCTCTCGATGAGCGAGTTGATGCCCACGAGCTCGCCGTTATCGTTAACGAGCGCGCCGCCGGAGTTGCCCGGGTTGATGGCGGCATCGGTCTGGATCATGTTGGCGTAGATGGTGTTGCCGCTGGTAGAGCTCATGGCCGTGGAGCGATAGAGCGCCGAGACGATACCCGTGGAGACAGACTGCTCGTTGCCGAACGGCGAACCGATCGCCATGACCCACTCGCCCACGTTGAGCTTGGAGGAGTCACCGATCTCGATCGGCGTGAGCTTGGAGGCGTCGGCGTCCTTGAGCTTGATAACGGCCAGGTCGCTCGAGGCGTCGTTGCCCACGAACTCGGCCTCATAGGTGGTGCCGTCGTCCATGGTCACCACGTACTGGTCGTAACCATCGACCACGTGGTTGTTGGTGAGGATGTGGCCCTCGGTATCGAGCACCACGCCCGAACCGACGCTGCCCGAGCTATCCGACTCATCAGCAGACTGCGAAAGCGAGCCATTCTGGCTGCCGCTCGAAGTGGCGGTGATGGAAACGACGGAGGGCAACGCCTTGGCAGAGACGGCCTCGGCCAGCGTGGTGTCCTCGGAGTCAATCGTGATCTTTTGCGTCGAAGAACCCGAAGCACCCGCCGTCACGGCATTCTTTCCGCCGCCAATATTGAGCGTGCCGCTCATAATGAGCGCAATGACCACCAGGGCTCCGCAGGCACAGCCGGCGAGTGCCGTAATAAAGATCGGCAGCTTTTTGGTCTTGGTCTTGACCACCGTGTGCTTGTTTACAACCTGCTGACCGCCCAGCGGCTGGCCGGTCTGTGTATCGTAAGCCTGCACGTAGGGAATGTTGCCGTCGGCAGGCGTCGACTCCACCTGCACGCGCGGTTGCTGCTGCGTCTCGCCGGCGTGGCCCGCATCCTGGGGACGCTGGGAATCGTTCTCGCTCATAGCTGCGATCCTTTCGTCAAATAACCAAAGGCCCGCCAAACATGTGGCGGGCCATCATTGTTCACGTTGAGTTGTACCCCAATATGCGGGTGCACGTGTATGAGAACGCAATCTTTTAGGAAGGCTTAAGTTCTGTTGCAGGCCCAAAAGGACCCGGCCTGCGGCAAAACCACCACAATGGTGCCTGTCCCCTTTGTGGTGGAAATCTAATCCTTAAACAGATAACCAACGCCGCGGACGGTGGTGATGTGTGCCGCGATTTGCGGGCCCACCTTGGAGCGGATGCGTCGAATGTGCACGTCGACGGTGCGCGTGCCGCCGCAGTACTCAAAGCCCCACACGCGGTGCAGCAGCACCTCGCGGCTGTAGGCACGGTTGGGATGCGTCGCCAAAAAGCTCAGCAGCGAGTACTCCATCAGCGTCAGATCGATGGGCTCGTTATCGAGCGTCACCTGGTAGGTAGCCAGGTTAATCTCGAGGTTGTCGATGTTGAGCACATCGTCGGCGGCGACGGTCTCCTCCTCGCCCATCAGACGCTGCGCGCGAGCCTTGAGTTCGTTGGGCGTTGCCGTGGGGCATACAAAGTCGGCATGCGCGTGATTGGGCAGGCGCAGGGTGCCG
The DNA here is from genome assembly GCA_900540975.1 of uncultured Collinsella sp. GTDB lineage: Bacteria > Actinomycetota > Coriobacteriia > Coriobacteriales > Coriobacteriaceae > Collinsella. The sequence continues at coordinate 30,176 of UQHY01000019.1, read as the reverse complement.
AGCGCCTCGTCATCGACAATCACCAGCATGGGGACACCGCCGCGATCGTCAAGCCACTTGGCAATCTGATCGATGCGGTCGCTGCGGATGCCATCGGAGTCGAGAATCAGCAGGTCAAAGTCGTGCGCCGCAGTCGGCGAATCGGGGGTTGCCAGGCTCACCTCGACACCCAGGGTGGTCGTCAGGCTACGGGCAAACTCGTGGAAGCGCGTCGTGCGCGCCATGAACAGGGCACTCTTTTCGGACATATCGGCCTCCAAGGAAATGAGCTCAATCGTACTGGAACAAGCCAGCGCGATTAGGAGTTCGCCAGATAATGCTTGATCTCCCACTCGGTGATCGTGGACTCAAACTTATGCCACTCGTTACGCTTCTTTTTGAGGAAGAAGCTGTGAATGTGCTCGCCGAGGGCATCCTTCATAAACTGCGAGTCCTCAAAGACGTCGAGCGCCTCTTTGAGCGAGCGCGGCAGCGGCGTGTAGCCGGCCTCAAGCATCTGACGGTCGGTGAGCTTGAGCGTCTCGGCCGTGGCCTCGGGCGGGAGCTCCAGCTTGCGCTCGATACCGTCCAGACCAGCCGCCAGCGTGACGGCGTTGACCAGGTACGGGTTGGCCATGGGGTCGGGACTGCGCAGCTCGATGCGCGTGGACAGCTGCTTGCCGGGCTTGTAGACCGGGATGCGGACCATGCTCGCACGATTGCGCAGGCCCCACGTGGCATACTGCGGCACGGAGTCGCCACCCGTGGTGATGCGTTTGTACGAGTTGACCGTGGGGTTGGTGATGGCGCTGATCTCGCGCGCGTGTGCCAGGATGCCGGCCATGTAGTGCTTGGCGATATCGGAGAGGTGGTACCTCTCGTCGTCCTCGCCCCAAAAGACGTTGTTGCCGTCGTGGTCGAACAGCGACTGATGCAAAAACATGGCGCTGCCGTCCTCGCCCGCCAACGGCTTGGGCATAAAAGAGGCGTGGCAACCGCTCTCGTAGGCCTGCTGCTTAATGATGAGTTTGGCCGTGGTGATGGCGTCGGACATGCTCAAGGCCTCGGCGTGGCGCAGGCTCATGCCGTGCTGCGAGCGGCCGGCGGCATGGAAGGTGTACTCCACGGGCACGGACATCTTCTCGAGCGTGAGGACCGTGTTGCGGCGCAGGTCGCGGGCGGCATCGCTCACCGAAAGATCGAAGTAGCCCACGTTGTCGAGCGGCTCGGGCGTGTGCTCGTCGGGGAAGTAGTAATACTCCAGCTCGGCACCCACGTTAAGCAGATAGCCAGCCTTCTCGGCCTTATAGAACATGCGGCGCAGGGCATCGCGCGGGTCGCCGGCAAACGGCTTGCGATCGGGAGTGCACACGTCGCAGAACACGCGGGCGACGCCGTTATGGCTCGGACGCCATGGCAGAATCTGGAAGGTCGAAGCATCGGGGAATGCGAGCATGTCGGCTTCCTCGGGCGTGGCAAAGCCCTCGATGGCGGAGCCGTCAAAGCCAATACCCTCCTCAAAAGCGACCTCGAGGTCCTCGGGGCTAATGGCAAAGTTCTTGAGGCGGCCGAGAATGTCGACAAACCACAGACGCACAAAGCGGATGTCACGCTGCTCTACGGAGCGGAGTACGTAATCGATGTTCTGCTGGTTCATGTCGCTCCCCTTTCTTTCGGGCGGGTTTCGACTGGTCTATATCGCAGATACTATCGCAGAAAAATGTTTCCGCAGGGTTAAAGCGTATCAAGCGCTCAAAAAACGTGTGCGAACAGGCCGTTGCGAACGAGCGGTTAGCGCGAGGTTGATGCGCGATGTTCGATGTGGCCGGGAATCTCGATGCGTTTGGGCGCCAGCTTTGCGGCCTCGCCCACCGTGGTGGTAACGACATCGATGCGCTCGGACAGGCGCTCGACCACGCGCTCGGCAATGGTAAGGGTGTCCTGCGCGGCCGTTGTCACACCGCCAAAGAGCACGTGGTTCCAGGGGTAGTCGTCAAACGTCGCGATTTTGAGCCCCGCCGGCAGCGAGGGACCAAGCTGCGCCAGCGCCTCGGTCAGACGCAGGAAAACCAGGCCGTTGACGGCGATAAGGCCGAGCCTTTTGCCCGCGTAGTCGCGGATGGTCTTGTCCAAACGGCCAACGCCCGTGGCGCCACCGTCGGCCAGGGTGACGACCTCGCCCGCAAGGCCGCGGCGCGAAAGCTCGTCGGCAAAGGCCTCGGCGCGCTCTCGACGCACGGGGCTATCGTCGCTTGCCTCGGTGAGCAGGCACAGACGCTCGCTGCCCGCAGCTGCCAAGGCGTCTACCAAGCCGGCGACCAGCTCACGGTTGTTAGATGTCACCAGGTCAACACCGCCGTCGGCAACGTCGCGGTCGAGCAGCACGACGGGCAGACGTCCCGCTGCCGCGGCGATCGCCTCGTCATTGCCTCCGCAGGTGTTGACGACCAGGCCGTCCACGCCGGCATCGATAAGTCTGATGAGCGACTCCGCTTCCTTAGCGGGGTCGTTGCCGCTAATGGCCGTCATGAGCGAGCAGCCGCGCGCCGCGGCGCTGGCGGAAAGGCCCTCGAGCATGGCGCTCGAGAACGGGTTGGCGATGTCAGCCAGAATCACACCGATGAGGTTCGTACGCGAGCTGCGCAGATTGCGCGCGGCGGCACGTGGGCGATAGCCGGTGCGCTCGATAACTGCCGCGATGCGAGCACGGGTCTCCTCGGTCATTTGCCCGGGGCGGTTGTTGAGATAGCGCGAGACCGTGGCCGGGCTCACGCCCGCCTCGGCGGCAATGTCCTTGATTCTCATCTGCGCCATAGCGCACCCCGTTTCCCAATGTCGGCAGTCTGAGCCATTTTAGGCATTTTTTAAAAATCTCGGTTGCAAAACGCTGTAGGTGAGTATACTACAACTCGAAACGAAACCGATTTCGTAAACCGATTTCGGCGAGCGTTGGCACGCAGGTGCAAAGACGCACCCTACCGTCTTGGCACCTGCGTGCCAACGCCATATCAAAGGTGTACGCACGAGTAAAAGGAGCTGCGCGACCATGGGTAAAACGGTTCTTACCTTCGGCGAGATCATGATGAGACTCTCACCCAAAGACCACCTGCGTATTGAGCAGGCAACCGAGTTTGACGTCCGCTACGGCGGCGCCGAGGCCAACACTGCGCTTTCCCTGGCCTACCAGGGCGACAAGGCCGCTTACGTCTCCGTTGTCCCGGCCAACCGTCTGGGCGAGTGCGCCCTGCGTTCGCTGAAGGCCTACGGCGTCGACACCACGCGCGTCGTGCGCCAGGGCGACCGTCTTGGCTCCTATGTGTTTGAGGTCGGCGCCTCGCAGCGCGGTAACGGTTGCGTCTACGACCGCAAGTACTCTGCCATCAACATGGCCAAGCGCGACGTCTTTAACTGGGACGAGGTCCTCAAGGGCATCGATGTCTTCTATTTCTCCGGCGTGACCCCCGCCGTCTCCGATGAGATGGCTGCCGCCTGCAAGGATGCCCTCACCGCCTGCCGCGCCAAGGGCATCACGACCGTGTGCGACGTGAACTATCGCGGCAAGATGTGGTCGCCCGAGAAGTCGCAGGCCACCATGAAGGAGCTCCTGCCGCTCGTCGACATCTGCATCGCCAACGACGAGGACGCACCCGCCGGCCTCGGCATGACCTGCGTCTCCGGCTCCCTTGCCCACGGCATCGAGGAGCGCGACACCTACGTCGAGATGGCCCGTCAGATTTGCGCCGAGTACGGCTGCAAGAAGGTCGCTTCGGTCGTCCGCAACATCTCCTGCGTCGAGCGCTCCATCTGGATGGGCATGCTCTATGACGCCGAGAGCGGCGAGCACTGGTTCTCCCCTGCTCACGATGTGCACGTGCTTGAGGGTGTTGCCGCCGGCGACGCTTTCAACGCCGGCCTGGTCCACGCCCTCATCAACGACTTCGATCCGCAGGCTGCCGTCAACTACGCGATTGCGGCTTCGATCCTCAAGCTCACCATCAAGGGCGACTCCAACTTGGTGACCGCAGACGAGATCGCAGCCGTAGCATCAGCCGCCGACGGTGGCACCCGCGTCGCGCGCTAGTCCGTCTCCATTCCGCGGGCCGCAGCTTTCCAATCCCATACCCCTGCGGCCCGCTCCCCGATTCCTCCGGTCGGGCAAAACCACCAGTCCCATTCCGGTTTTGTCTGGCATTTCCTACATGACTGGTCGTGCAGCCGGTTTTGGAATTGCTTGTGACCCCAAGCAGTGCCTCCGATAACCAATCCAGAATCGGCTCCTGACCAGCACATTTGTCAATCACGCGCCCGTGCGCGCCACACATCGAAAGGAACATCATGTTCGATCAGTTCTACACCACGCTTGAGTCCCTGGGCATCGTGCCGGTCGTTGTGCTCGACAAGGTCGAGGACGCCGCCCCGCTCGCCCACGCTCTTATGGCAGCTGGCATGAAGTCCGCCGAGGTCACCTTCCGCACCGCCTGCGCCGCCGAGTGCATCGCCGCTATGGCCGAGGCCGAGCCCGAGATGTGTGTTGGCGCCGGCACTGTCCTGACCGTCGAGCAGGTTGAGCAGGCCCGCACAGCCGGTGCCAAGTTCATCGTCTCCCCGGGTTACAACGAGGACGTCGTGAAGCACTGCATCGACATCGACCTGCCTGTCCTTCCCGGCACCGTGACCCCCTCCGAGGTCACCGCAGCCGAGAACCTGGGCCTCAAGGTCACCAAGTTCTTTCCCGCGTCCCAGTATGGTGGTCTCAACACCATCAAGGCCCTCGCCGCTCCGTTTGTCGGTCACCGCTTTATGCCCACCGGCGGCGTGAGCACCGCCAACGTCGAGGAGTACCTGAGCTCCTCCGCCATCATCGCCTGCGGTGGCACCTGGATGGCCAAGCCGGCCCTGTTTGCCGACGGCGACTTCTCCAAGGTCGAGCAGATCGCCCGCGAGGCCATGGACGTCGTCAAGAAGGTCCGCGGCTAAGTTTAGCTCTCTATCGTGAAAGGGGGCGTGCCCTAGACCTCGCCCCCTTTCTTTTAAAGCGGCTCGGAAGCGCGCCGTTTCCGTCACGAACAAGAACCAAAACCGTCTTGCATGCTGATAGAACGTGACGGAAGCGACACGCCCCCGAGCCGCTTTGTCTACTCAGTTGGCAACCGAACCCAGCTGAGCCACTTCGACAAAAGCCGAGCCGCCAAAACAGCTGCGGCGCCGTCTAGAGGAATGGACCCTTGCTTCCAGTCTTTTCCTCCAAGCGGCGCTGCAGCTTTTTCGTGCCCCGGTAGAGCCTCGCACTTGCGGTGAAATAGGGACTGTTTACGCCATCAGAGCCGCAAAACAATCCCTATTTCACCGCAACTAATTAAGGGGGAGGGACGAGTTAGATGGCCGTGTCTTTGGACAGCTCAAAATAGTCGGGATGTAAGGCGATAACCGGGCCCTGCTCCTCGGGCATCAGATGCAGGTGCGTCTCTGCCAGATAACTCGCCGTGTCGGTATCGCCCCTCTTAATGGCCTCGAGAATCCGGCGATGCTGCCGACGAATCGGCTCCCAATCCAAATCCTGCGACACCATACGCAACCAGTTGTATCGCTCAAAATGCGTGTTGACGCTCTTCATCCAATCCCACAACATGTGGCGACCGGCAATCTCAAAACACGTCTCATGGAACAGGTTGTCCAGGTCAAAGAAGCGGCGCGTTTCGCCATGGTCGAGCGACTCTGACTCGGTAAGAATCTGCTCGAGCCGCTGCTTTTGCTCGGGCGTAGCAGCCGAACAACATTTAATGAGTACGCTTCTCTCGAGTTTCTCGCGCAAAAAGCAAGCGTTCTCGGCATGCTCCATGCTGATCTTAGAGACGTAGGTGCCGCTTTTGGGACGCGTTTCCACCAACTCCTGCTCGCGCAGGCGCACAAAGGACTCGCGAATGGGCGTGCGCCCGATTCCCGTCTCCTTTTCCAGACCAATCGCCGAAAGGCGCGTGCCGGGCTTGAGCTCGGCATAGATGATCTTGGAGCGCAATGCGTTGTATGCCTGATCTTGCAGGCTCTGATAATGCTGGTGCTGTTCCATAAAGCCCTCGGATGAAGCCACGGTTTGTCGAATATCACCACGTAATACTATCGCATCCCCCGCCCCCTCATAAGTTGCGGTGGAATAGTTCCTGCTCAAGGCCTTCAGCAGCAAAAACAGGAACTATTCCACCGTAACTACAGCCAACGAGTTGTTGCGATTAGGTGAACGTTCACCTTTTTATTGTTTTTCTCTTCGCAAATAAAATCCCGTGCGTATACTTAGGCTCAAACGAAACCGATTTCGTTGAGCGTGGGCAATAGGATGCTAAGACGCATCCTACCATCTTGGCATCTTATCGCCCACGCAATGCCATTTGCTTTCTTCCCGTCTCGTTGGACCTTTAGTCCCATTCCGGCACAGCGAGACACTTCCTAGACGACTGACCGTGGGGCCGGCTTTTCTGCTTTTGCAGCAGTGCCTCCGATAACCCTCTTTTGCCGGCCCGGGTCAGCTTTTTCACACAACCGAAAGGACGGGTAGCAACATGCGACCGCTCATCATCATGCATGGCGAGAACATCGACTGGTGCCATACCGTCATCAGAATGCTGATGTATCTGGTGGGCGTTGCAGTACTGGCACTCGGTATGAGTCTCCAGACGGCATCCGGCCTGGGCGTCGCCGCGCTCACGTGCTTTGCAACAACCCTATCCATGCTCACTGGCAAGACGCTCGGCTTTTGGATCACCGCAACCTACGTCGCCTACATCGTGGCGCAATTAGCCATCTTGCGAAGCGAGTTCCAGCCGCGCATCCTGCTCGAGTTGTTCTTCTCAACGCTGATTGGCGGCTTGACCGACCTCTTCATGGCGGTCAACCCACTGCATCCCACGGCACTCCCCACACAGATTGCGACCATGCTGCTCTCCCTCGCTGTCACCGCATTTGGCGTAAGTCTCGTCATCAACATGGGCGTTGTCCCCAACGCGCCCGACGGCTTGGTGCAAGTCATTGCCGAAAAGCTTAAACGCCGCCTTGGTGACGTAAAAGTCGTGTTTGATTGCTCACATGTCGCCGCCTCGCTCGCGTTGTCGCTGATCTTTATGTACAACCTGGGCGGCTTTGGCGTCACGACCGCCATCTCGGCACTGTTCCTGGGCCATGTCATCAACGTCGCCAACAAGCTGTTCGCCCAGCGCTTTATCCGCGCGGCATTCGGAAAATAGCACCACCGTAAGAACCCGCGAACAGCGCTATACGTTGCTATATCTCACCATACTTTGCTATATCTTGCTATACTTTGCTATATCTTGCTATATCTTGAGCAAAGGTGGCTCACATGCAAACAAACCCTTTTAAGCCCACAGCAGGTAAAACACCTCCCACGATTATCGGCCGCGAAGATGTACTTGAAGAATTCAGTGAAGGCCTCACCAACGGGCCTGGTGCCCCTGGGCGCCTAATGCGCATAGCCGGCGTCCGTGGAACGGGCAAGACGGTCCTCCTTGACGAGTGCTCACGTTTGGCGCAAAGCCGTGGCTGGACGGTCATAAAAGAGGTCGCAACCGAGGGACTTTGCCAGCGCATTCTCGAACAGCTGCAGCCCAAATTCCAGGCCAAGCACGCCAGATTTGAGCCCACCGTAGCTGGCATATCCATCGGCAGCATAGACATTGAGCGAATCGGCCCATCGCTACGCGACGCCATGAGACAGACAATATCCAAGAATGAAAATGGCCTGCTCATCACTCTCGACGAGGTTCAAGACGCAGAGCTCGATGAGGTCCGAACGCTCTCCATTGCGATTCAGCAGGTTATCGGCGAAGACCTTGATATAGCCTTTGTTTTTGCGGGGCTGCCTTCGATGATTGAAAGCATCATCAACGGAAAGACACTTACGTTTTTGCGCCGTGCCCTCCCCTTTGACCTGAAGGCTGTGGCAGTAACCGAAGTGTCGTACTCCCTCGAGGAAACCATTGAAGCGTCTGGCATGGAGTTGCAGCCAGGTATTGCCGGCCAACTTGCCGAGGCAACGCAAGGTTATCCTTTCATGATCCAACTCGTTGGATACTACGCATGGCAGTTGGCAAGACGCGCACATACACCGATTATTGGAGAAGAAGAAGCCGAGCGCGGCATTGCAACGGCACGCGAACGCTTCTGTGCCATGGTGATTGAGCCCGCGCTACAGCGCATTCCGCCCACGTGCATCGCTTATCTGCTGAGCATGGCATCTTTGGGGCAGACGAGCTCGACCAGCATGGTTGCCGATGCCCTAAACAAAACGCCTCAACAGGTGAGTTCCGTCCGCAGCCGCCTGTTAAGAGAATCGATTATCGAGGCTCCCTCGTACGGCAAGGTCTCATTTGCCATCCCCTACATGCGCGACTACCTCTACGAGCACAAAGCCGAACTGGAAGTTGAACTGTAGAAACGGCAACTGCCCTGCAAGACGAAAACCGTTTTCGTACGGATTAAAGCAGACGTAAACGATTTTCGTCTTGATTTGCGTACGGAATTAAGACGTAAATTGCGCTTTCGTACGCTTATTACCAGACGCAAATTGTTTTCGTCCGGCCATGCGTCCCCAATCTAGACGAAAAGAGCCCCGAGCTCGTATTGAACTGCATCCCAATTCTTGGACGGGCGCCGATGCCCTGATCTCTGCCATGTCGAGGTGCGAGATCAAATCCTTGGCGCGCTCGCCGGAGTGGTATGCCTTGTTCGGCGCCACCTTCCTGTAGAGCTTCTTGAGCTTCGTCTTCCCCTTGTTGCCCGGCGGCATCTCCGTCTCAGGTGGCAGCCCTAGGAAGGACAGGACGCCGGGCAGGTCGCACAGCATCACGTCCTCAATGTCGGCCTTGGCCGCCAGGTCGACGACTCTCTGCGCTGTCGGCGAGATGTTCGGGGTGCTGCTACCGCCCGCTGGTTCGGAAGCTGGCGGGCAGTAGCGGCAGTAGCGGTGTGGCTCGATAGGCCCGAATATCCGTAAGGAAGGTGCTCGCTCTCATATGTGCTGATATGCCTCGCCTCGCGAACCTTGGGATGCTTCCTGAGGTAATCCCTCAATTCGAGCCACTCTTTATGCTCATAACGCTTCGAAATCGTTTCCCCGTCGACAGTTTCCTTCACATAATGGTATGTTCGAACGCCTTCGAACTTGCCGAACCCGTTCTCGACGCTGAAGTTTCTGAACCAGCGCGAAAACCCATTCAGGTCCATGAAGTTGACTTGGGGATGCCTGTCTTTCGTTCGTTCGAATGAGTGGACGAGCGGAGTGCCTTTGACTTGTTCCAGGCCGAAGGCTTCCATTTCGCGGGCCTGCTCCTTTTTCCAGAATTCGAGATACGACGTCAGCGTCTCGCTTATCGAGATCCTCCGCACGCTTTTCTTGCTTTTGGGCGAGCGAACGCTTCGATCGGCCGCGAACTGCTGCTCAATGAGGATGCTTCTGTTCTCGACGGAGACATCGGACCACGTCATCCCGAGGGCTTCTGCCCTTCTCATGTCGGTGTCGAGCATGAGCATCACGCATGTGATGTGCGCGTCCGGTTCTCGATTGAGTAGGATGTCGAGTAGGCGAGCGGCGTGATGGTTCCTTCGCGGTTGTCGTGGAACTTTTTTGCGTACGAGCCGACGGTGTCCCTCGATTTTTGGACGTAGGTGCCGCTGTTGAGTTCTGCCTTGTAGGCTTCGAGTGCGGCGTCGACCTCTCGGCTTTTGGTGGTATGTATGGTCTGCCACGGCGAATAGCGGTATTTGCCCGTGACCGGATCCTTGCCGAGGCTGTGACGGTAGCGCCACGTGTATTTGTCGCGGCGTTGCTTCGTTCCTTTGCCTATGACGAGAGGTCGGTCGTTCATCGTGTTCCTTGCCTGAAGTGCCTGAGAATCGCGCTCGGTTGCGCGGAATGGCGCAAAGGGCTGGGGCGGGTGGGCATTACCCTTGGTGGTGGGCCCTGCGTGGGGTCACACCCCAAGGGTAATGCTCCGCCTGACCGCTTTCAAGCTCGTTGTGGGTCGAATTTGGGTCGAATTATTCCGCGTACTTTTCTTTCGTAAATCTATGAAAACATCAAATGACCTGGAGTTATATTGACTTCAATTTGGGTCGAAATGTCTGAATGAAACAACGTCGTAGCGACCTCATAACCCGGAGGTCGGTGGTTCAAATCCGCCCCCCGCGACCATGAAACTTCAGGTCGGAAGCATAAAAGCTCCCGACCTTTTTCTTTGTCTAGGGGTTTCGGCATCTCTCGTTCTTTGGGTACCTCGAGGCGGGCAATCAGATAGATGCTTACGAGTATCATAGGGTCTTTTTACGTCGCGGTCGTGTCTCGTACTGGTGCGCCGCTCTTTGTGGGACGTGTCACTTTGCCATAGGTTGTCCGGCGGCGGGGCGCAGGTCGTTCCCCGTGGCGTCGCTCCTTTCGACGCTACGCTGCCTGGCTACTCGTTCCACTGGTGCTTTTTCATGTCGACGCAGCCGTTGTCTCGGAAGGCGACTCCTTCCTCCGTCAGTAGTGCTCGCTGGTCGGGGAAGTTTGGCGCGAGGCGTCCCGCGTGGTTGACGACGCGGTGGCAGGGATAATCGCCGTAGCGATCCGCCTCGCTCAGCACCGCTCCGACCAGGCGAGAGTTTTTCTCCCTGCCGATGAGGCGCGCTATCTGACCGTACGAGGCGACGCATCCCGCCGGAATCTCTGCCACGACGGAGAGAATCTCATAAACCAAATCTTCGTCCAGGACTTTTCCCATCGTATCGCTCCCGTGTTCGCTTTTGCCTTCGGGGGCGCGGCGCCGATCACCCGTGCTGCGATTTTCGCAGCTCCCCTTACCGAAGCATCGAGGGAAAGCGCGTGCGTGTCAAGGTTGTCTGGTCCAGTTGCTGGCTCGATGCCTCGAGATGTTCGCCTCAAGTGCGACCTGCCCCTATTGGAAAAGGATGCCGAAGATGTATTTGGTGATGGCGGAGCGGCGGATGACCCCCACGAGTTTGCCCTCGTCATCAACCACAGGAAGCTTCTTGAACTTCTTCTTCGCCAGCAGCGCGGCGACGCGGGCGATGCTCTGCTCGGGACGGGCACACACTACCTGGCGCGTCGCGAAATCCATGACGCAGCGATCCTTCAGGTCTTCGATGCGCTGCTCAAGGCTCTGATCGTCGAAGTACAGCATGGACGCGTCGCCGCCCGTGAAGATGGTGTGAGCGCGATGCTGCGCGATGGCTCCCATGACATCGCCGTCGGAGATGAACCCGACCACCTGGTTGCGCTCATCGATTACGGGCATGCTGCTCACCTCGTTTTCGGCGAGCATGCGCACCACGTCGGAAATCGTGCAATCCTGCGTGCAGGTGAACGGCTCTTCAATCATGATGCTCGAAACGGGCGTCCCCTCGAGCTCGAGCGGGATGCGCTCGGACAGAATCTCGGACATCGCTTATGCCTCCTTCGTTTTCGGTGCGGTTTTCTTGGTGCGCACGCTGAATATGGCGCAGATAAGGGAAACGAGGCCGATTGCCGCGCACACCTTGTAAGCGACGCCCGCGCCCACGGCGGTGGCTACTTGGATGCTCGCATCGACGCCGGCCGACGCGGTGACGCTTGTCATGACCGTGATGATGAGCGCCGTGCACAAACCGCCGGCGACCTGGCGGCCGGTGTTCGCGATGGCGTTGCCGTGGGCGATCATGTCATTTTTCAAGGCATTGACACCCCATGTGTTCACCGGCATGTTCGCGAGCGACTGGCCGGCGGACTGCAGCATGCAGAACAGCGCAACCACCAAGATGGCCGTGTTTACCGTCGAAAGCGAGAGCAGGAACAGGGCGCCGGTCATGAGGGCCAGGCCGACGATCGAGATGGCACGCGGACCGAACTTGTCGAACACCACGCCGGAGATAGGGCTGATGATGATGCCCACCGCCGCGGCGGGAAGCATGGCCATGCCGGTTTCGAAGGCCGAAGCGCCAAGCGAGGTTTGCAGCAGCAACGGCAACAGCGTGTTGGTGACCAGGCATGCGGCGTTGATGAGCGTGACGATGATGGCGGCCACGCGGAACTCGCGCGTCTTGAGCGTGCCCAGTTGAAGCAGCGGGTCCTCGATTTTGCCCTGGCGTACGACGAACAGCACCAAGCACACGACACCCGCGACGATCGAGCCGAGCACCACGGGGTTGCCCCAACCCATCGACGAGGCGCTCGAGAACCCGTAGAGAAGTCCGCCGAAGGCGATGGTGGAGAGGACGACCGAGGGCAGGTCGAGCTTGGGGTTCTTCAGCTCGCCCACGTTTTTCAGCATGAACACGCCCAGCACCAGCACGAGAATTGCGAGGGGGACGATGGCGCCGATCATGGTGCGCCAGCCGTACGTGTCGATCACCGCGCCGCCTACGACGGGGCCGACCGCGGGACCCGCCGACATGACGATGCCCGCCATGCCCATAGCCGTTCCTCGTTTCTCGACGGGGAACACCAGCATGGGAACCACCGAGACAAGCGGCATGAGCACGCCTGAGCCCGCCGCTTGCAACACGCGACCGATGATGAGGAACAGGAAATCAGGGGCTGCGGCGCACAGCAGCGTGCCCAGCGCGAACACCAGCGTCGCCCCGAAGAATAGCGCGCGGGTGCTGAACTTGTCGATAAGGAACGCCGAAACGGGGACCATGATGCCGCTCACCAGCGGGTATATGGACATGATCCACTGGGCAGTCGAGGCATCGATGGCGAAATCGGACATGATGACCGGCAGCGCAGGCGACATCACCGTTTGGTTCAGTAGCGCCAAGAAGGCACCCAGGACGACGACCGCGACGATGCGGATCTGGGTACCGGTAATGCGCCCATTGGCGGGCGCGACCGTACAATTATCAGACATAAGCTTCCTTCGTATCTATTCGATTCTTCGCCGAAGGCGCGCCGGCCCACGGGCGAAATAACATGCACGTGCTATGCGTGCATCAGATACGACAGGAAGAAAGCGGCTGCTCAGAGCGCACTTGGGGAACAACAGGAGAGGCCCCGTATACCAGGGGCCGCCGAATTGCGATGTATGCTTTGGTCAAATCCTTCATAGCGGGGAGGTATTCTAGCAGCCGTCTTCGCCCCTTTCAAGGGATGTAACCCAGACGTTGATTTTCTTCACCGAGGCGCCATCGTTGACGGGTGGCGTGCTTCTCTATCGCCACACCGCGGGGCGAGGGAACGCCGCGGCGAGCTTGTACATCGGCTATGTGTGCAGCTGCGAGCGTGTCGCCGGCGCGCGCTGGGCGCCAGTCCGATCCGGCCGACTCTTGCCGACGGCCGGTCGCCGTCCTCCTCCATCTCCGCCTGCTCTGTTTTTGCTCGGCTCCCTTGTCGTATCATGGACGGACGAGAATTGAGCGAAGGCGGTACGTATGAACATCCAGATATTCGGCACGAAGAAAAGCTTCGATACTAAGAAGGCGCAGCGCTATTTCAAGGAACGTCGTGTGAAGTTCCAGTTCATCGACTTGAAGGAAAAGGGGATGAGCAAAGGCGAGCTCGAAAGCGTGGCGCGCGCCGTCGGCGGGATCGACGCTGTGATCGATCCAAAGGCGAAAGATGCCGACACGGTTGCGCTCGTACAGCATCTTGCTGCCGACCAGAAGTTCGAAAAGGTGCTCGATAACCAGCAGATTCTTCGTGAGCCCATCGTTCGCAACGGCCGCCAGGCAACCGTTGGCTACGAGCCTGACGTGTGGAAGGGCTGGGAATAAAGTGAAGCGCCCACGCCCGTGGTTTTATCCACGGACGCGGGCGCTTGCGTAAGACGTCTCTTGTCGTTTGAGTGGAGCGCCCCGGCGGCGCTGAACAACGCGCCCCGGTGACGTGGCTCGGGGCTCTTTGTGCCGCACATCTATGAGAGGAGATATTTGATGCGCATGGGCGCTACTCCATGTAGCCACCCTGAATGGCGGAAACTGCATGCTCGGTAAAGAACTTGAGCGTGCCGGAGGTATAGCGATTAGCCTTGGGCTTCCAAGCGGCTCGGCGCTCGGCCAGGACGGCATCGATCTCGGCCGGCTCCATCTCCTTGCCGGCGATGCCCACAATAGACAGCGAGCGCTCGGGGATGTTGATCTGGATAAGGTCGCCCTCCTCGATCAGGGCAACCGGGCCGCCCACGGCAGCCTCGGGCGAAACGTGACCGATAGCCGGGCCCTTGGAGGCGCCGGAGAAGCGGCCATCGGTGATAAGGGCAATGCTCGCACCCAGCTCGGGATCGCTGGCGATAGCCTCGGTGGTGTAGAACATCTCGGGCATACCGGAACCCTTGGGGCCCTCATAGCGAATGATAACGGCATCGCCGGGCTTGACCTCGTGCGTCAGGACGGCGTGGATGGCGTCCTCCTCGCAATCGAACGGACGGGCCTTAAGCGTGGCCTGGAACATCTCGCGCGGAACAACCGTGTGCTTGACGACGGCGCCCTCGGGGGCAAGGTTGCCGTGGAGGATGGCGATGGAGCCGTCGGTACCAAAAGCCTGGTCAAACGAGCGAATGATGTCCTCGCGCTTGAGGTTCCATTTCTCCAAGTAGCGGCCGCACTTCTCGTAGTAGCCGTTGTTCTTAAGGTCCTCGAGGTTTTCGCCGAGAGTCTTGCCGGTGACGGTCATGACGTCGAGGTGGAGCATCGACTTGATCTCCTCCATGATGCGCGGCACGCCACCCGCATAGTAGAAGAACTGCGCCGGCCACTCACCTGCGGGACGAACGTTGAGCAGGTAGTGGGCACCACGGTGCAGACGGTCGAAGTCGTCGGCGGACATCTCGATGCCAAACTCGCGGGCGATCGCAGGGATATGCAGCAGCGAGTTGGTGGAGCCGGAAATGGCGCCGTGGACCATGATGAGGTTCTCGAAGGACTCCTTGGTCACGATGTCGCGCGGGCACAGGTTGTGTTCGGAGAGCCACACGGACTGACGGCCGGCCTCGCGCGCAAACTCACGCAGATCGGAGCTGGTTGCGGGCAGCAGGGCCGTGCCGGGGAGCATAAGGCCCAGGGCCTCGGCGGTAACCTGCATGGTCGACGCGGTGCCCATAAAGGAGCAGGCGCCGCAGCTGGGGCATGCGTTGTGCTTGGCAAACTCAAGTTCCTCGCGAGAGATCTCGCCGCGCTCGTAGCGGGCAGAAATCGCACCGAGCTGCTCCAGGGTCAACAGGTCGGGGCCTGCATCCATGACACCGCCGGTAACGACGATGGAGGGGATGTTGATGCGGCCCATGGCCATAAGGTTCGCAGGCAGGCCCTTATCGCAGCTGGCAACAAAGACGCCGGCGTCGAACGGGGTGGCCTTGGCATGAATCTCGATCATGTTGGCGATCATGTCGCGACTGGGCAGCGAGTAGTTGATGCCGTCGTGGCCCTGGGCCTCGCCGTCGCAGATATCGGTGCAGAAGTAACGGGCACCATGACCGCCAGCCTCGGCAACGCCGGCACGGACCTCCTCGACCAACTCAAACAGGCCGGCAGAACCCGGGTGCGAGTCGCCGAACGTCGACTCGATAATGACCTGCGGCTTGTCCAGATCCTCGATGGACCAGCCAGAGCCCAGACGCAGCGGGTCCATCTCGGGGCTGATGGTGCGGAACTTGCCGGAACGCGGCTGCAGCTTGGCAACCAGGTCGGCTGCCTCCTGCTGAATCTGTGCCTTGGTCTTCTCGTCCATGATGCTCTCCTCTTTTGATTTGAACGGTTGTACCAATCGTTGGTTAATGAATCAGGTGTAAATGGGTACCGAGCGATGCGCTCGGCAAAAGATGCTTAGCCACGCGAACTAGGCGAAGAACGAAATCACCAGGGCGCAGGCAAGACCCGAAAGGCCGATGAGCGTCTCCATAACGGTCCAGGACTTGAGGGTGGTCTTCTCGTCAATCTCCAGGAACGAGGAGCACATCCAAAAACCGGCATCGTTGACGTGCGAGAGGGCCGTGGCACCGCCGCAGATAGCACGCATGGCGGCCGAGCACGCAACCAACGACCAGGTCGTCTGTATCAAAGAGCTCTGCGACGAATCCGAGCGCCTGGCCGAGGCCGGTGAGGATTACTCCGCCGCCGACACCGCGTTCCACAATGCCATTGCCGAGAGCTCCGGAAACCTCGTCGTTCCCCGCCTGATGGGCGTGTTCAAGGCATCCGTCCCCCTCTTTATCGACGTGACCGGCAAAAAGCTCGTCGAGGAAACTATCCGCATGCACCGCGATGTGGCCGACGCCATCGCCGCGCGCAATCCCACCGCCGCGCACGACGCAATGTATCTGCACCTGGTGTATAACCGCAACATGATTGCGGAGGGAGCAGAAGCAAAAGGCATTTAGGGCCCGACAATAATCTTTCTTTGGCAAAACGCAGGCGGCGGCTGCCCAACACACAGGGCAGCCGCCGCTTTTTGCAATCGATTGGTGCAAAGGGGTTGACTAGAGCTCGCAGGCAACCTTGTAGCCGTCGCCGATGGCATCGCGGATGTTGCCGCACTTGTTGGCGTCGCCCAGCACGTGGGTGGTAACGCCGGCAGCGGCAAGGTCGTCGGCCAACTTGGTATTGGGACGATAGCCCATGGCAAGCACCAGCGTATCGGCACCGGTGATGGTGTGGACCTCGCCGTCCTTTTCGTAGCTGATAGTGTCCTCGGTAATCTCGGTCACCTTGGCCTCTGTCAGCACATGAACGCCCTTGGAGAGCATGCGCGTGATAAGCACCGCGCGACCGGCACCACCCTCGTTGGCGGCGAGCGTCTTGGTCATCTCGATGACAGTGACATCGCGATTGGCCGGCGAGAGGTCATTGACCAACGGGGCCAGGTAATCGGCCGTCTCGCAGCCGACGGTGCCGCCGCCGACGATGACGATCTTCTTACCCGGGAAAGCCTTGCCGCCCAGCAGGTCGTCGGCCGTCATAACCTGCTTAAAGCCCTGCATGAAGGCCGGAGCGATGGGCTCGGCGCCATAAGCCAGGACAACCTCGTAGCCCGCGTAGTCACGCTGAATGTCCTCGGCAGTAAGCTCGGTGCCAAATACGCACTTCACGCCCGCCTCAGCAAGACGGCGATACTGATATTTGATCACGCGGGTGAGTTCCTGCTTTGCCGGCGGCACGGCCGCGATACGCATCTCGCCACCCGGCTCATCCTGCTTGTCAACGAGCACCACGTTGTGTCCGCGCTTGGCGGCAATGTAGGCAGCCTCCATACCCGCAGGACCAGCGCCCACAACGAGCACGTTCTTAGCCTCGGCGGCAGGCTCGTAGCCAGCCTCGTCGCGCTCCACGTCCGGGTTGACGGTGCAGGAGATGCGCTTGCCGAACATGATGCCGTTCAGGCAGCGCAGGCAGCCGATGCAGGGGCGGATGTCGTCGGCGTTGCCGGCAGCGGCCTTGTTGCAGAACTCGGCATCGCACAGATTGGCGCGGCCCATCATGCAGATGTCGGCAGCGCCGTCCTCGATCAGCTCCTCGGCAATCCAGGCCTCGTTGATGCGGCCGACCGTGGCGACGGGAATGTTGACGTGTTTTTTAATCTCACGCGAGCAGGCGGCGTGCGACGCCTGCTGGGTACCGGCGGCGGGAATCGCGGAGCCGCGCTTGATGGTGGTGCCGCCCGACACATGAATCATGTCGACGCCGGCCTTCTCCAGGCGACGTGAGACGTAGATCATGTCGTTGAGGGTCAGGCCGCCATCGGTGTACTCATCGCCCGAAATACGGACGTCGATGATAAAGTCCTTGCCGCAGCGCTCGCGAATCTCGGCGATGACCTCGAGCAGGAAGCGCATGCGGGCGTCGAGCGAGCCACCGTACTCATCGGTACGCTTGTTGTAGAGCGGGGTCAAAAAACCACCGAGCATGCCGTGGGCGTGCGCTGCGTGGACCTCGACGCCATCGACACCGGCCTTCTGCATACGCACGGCAGCGTCGCCAAACTGATGCGTGAGCTCGTGAATCTCATCGACCGTGATGGGGCGCGGCGCCTCGCGGGCATAGGACGGGCCCACAAAGGACGGAGCGATCAAGCGCGGCGTGCCCGGAATGTTGAAGGCCATGTAGGCGGGGTGGAAGAGCTGCGGCATAATCTTGCAGCCGTACTCATGCACGGCGGCGGCGAGCTTTTCCCAGCCGGGGATGAACGTGTCGTCGTAGCAGCACATGTCACCCGGCAGATAGGTATAGGTAGGCTCGACCGTCACGACCTCGGTGATGATGAGGCCCACGCCGCCCTTGGCGCGGGCACGGTAATGATCGACCAAGTCATCGGTCACATAGCCGTGATCGGCCAGGTTGGTGGACACCGGCGGCATAAAGACGCGGTTCTTGACCTCGGTTGTACCGACCTTGATCGGGCTAAAGAGCATCGGATAGGCAGAGGACTCCATACAGGGTTCCTTTCGTTTGAGCCGCTCGGCGGCAGTTGCTAACGTACTTATCGTATCAGCAACTGCCGCATCCGCAGTCAAACATACCCAAACGCCGGTCGGCTAATGAATACCGCGGCCCAAGTCTTCGGCGATTTTGTCCACGCCCTTAAGTGCGGCACAAGTCTTTTTGTTGGAGCAATGCCCCGTGCAAACGCCACCCTGAGCGCAGTCGGCGCAGGTGCCCTTGCGGTAGATGCGCACGCATACCGCGACAAACGCAATACCGATAACAGCCAGTACAACAATATCGATAGGTGCCATAGCAAGCCTCCTCTAGTTAACCATCACTTACTTTACCCCATTCCCCACCTGCCAAAAAGGGATAGGTTTATTTTGGTCGGTTTTATCTGCGGAAACGCCACATCTCCCCCACCAAAAAGCCCGAGTGTCGCTGGGACACCCGGGCTCGTGGAAAGGGGTTAATCCTTATTCGGACTTAAGCGGAAACTGCGGCGGAAGCAGTGTTGGTCTCGTCCTCGTCGGTCCATGCATGCTTGGGCATGGGACGGAAGATCTGGAAGAGCATCGCGACCAGCAGCACGATAGCCACAACCGTCCAGATACCAAACTGTCGCAACACAAGCAGGTTGTAGAACTGGTTGATGAACAGGCCGATCACCCAAGCAAAGGCGCACTCGTAACCGATGGCAATCGCGGTCCACTTGCCGGAGTCCATCTGGTTGCGGATGGTGCCCATGGCGGCAAAGCACGGAGCGCACAGCAGGTTGAAGGCACCAAAGGCAACGCAAGCGCCCATGGTGGGGAACATGCCGGCAAACGCGGACCACAGGCTCGGGTCGGTCTCGGCGGCGTCGGCGACGGACAGAAGCGAGCCGGCGGTGGCGACGACGTTCTCCTTAGCGACGAGACCCGAGACGGTCAACGCGGTTGCCTGCCAGGTGCTAAAGCCGAGCGGGGCGAAGATCCAGGCAACCAGGTTGCCCAGCATGGCGAGCACGGAGTAGTCCATGAACTCCTCGGGGATGCCGTCCATGGCAGGCAGGAAGCCAAAGGCGCCGTTGTAGCTACCAAAGTTGGAGAGGAACCAAACGACGACAGTGGACGCGAAGATGACCGTGCCGGCCTTCTTGATAAAGGCCCAGCAGCGCTCCCACACGTGCAGCGCCCAAGAGCGGATTGCCGGGAAGTGGTAGGCGGGGAGCTCCATAACGAACGGCGTCGGGCGGCCGGCGAAGAGCTTGGTCTTCTTGAGCATGAGGCCCGAGGCGATGACGGCAAAGACGCCCAGGAAGTAGAAGAGCGGGCTGATCCACGCGGCGGTGGTGGAAGAATCGCCGATGATGGAACCCATGAGCAGGGCGATGATCGGCAGCTTGGCGCCACAGGGAATAAACGTGGTGGTCATGACCGTCATGCGGCGGTCCTTCTCGTTCTCGATGGTCTTGGTGGCCATGACGCCGGGGACGCCGCAGCCCGAGGACACGAGCATGGGGATAAAGGACTTACCGGACAGGCCAAAGCGGCGGAACACGCGGTCCATGATGAAGGCGACGCGGGCCATATAGCCGCAGTCCTCCAAGAAGGACAGCATGACGAACAGCAGGAACATCTGCGGGACGAAGCCGAAGATGGCGCCCAGGCCGCCGACGATACCGTCACAGACGAGCGAATCGACCAGGCCACCGTCCTCGGTGCCGCCCGCCACAAGGGCATCGTGCACCACGGTGGTGATACCCGGGACATAGGGGCCGTACTGTGCCGGGTCGACCGAATCGGCGTCGTCGCCCGCAGCCTCGACAGCCGCGTCGTAGGCGTCGCGACCCTGGCCGAGCACATACCAGCCGTCGGTGCCGAAGAGCTGGTCGTTGGTGAAGTCGGTCACCGTGCCGCCCAGGGTGGAAACGGCGATGTAGTACACGCAGAACATGATGACAACGAAGATCGGCAGGCCCAGAATACGATTGGTAACCACGCGGTCGATCTTCTCGGAGGTGCTCATCTTGGCAGGAGCCTTGGTCATGCACTCGTCGATGATGTGAGCGATCACGCCATAGCGCTCACCGGTGATGATGGACTCGGCGTCGTCGTCGCAATCCTGCTCGCACTGGGCGACCAGCTGCTCCACGCGAGCGGCCTTCTCCTTCGTGAGGTTGATGAGTTTGCAGGCGTCTGCATCACGCTCGAACAGCTTAACGGCGTAATAGCGGCGCTTGTTGGCGGGAACGCTCGCCGGAAGGTTGTTCTCGATGTGGTCCAGAACGTCCTCGATGGAGGAGTCGAACTTGTGCTCCGGCACCTGGCCCTTGGAAGCAGCGGACTTCTTGACCTGCTCGAACAGCTCCTTGATGCCCTTGTTCTTAAGGGCCGAGATCATCATAACCGGGCAGCCGAGCTTCTTGGAAAGCTTGTCCGTGTCGATCTTGTCGCCGTTCTTCTCGACCAAATCGGCCATGTTGAGGGCGACGACCACGGGCAGGCCGGTCTCGATGACCTGAAGCGCCAGGTACAGGTTGCGCTCGAGGTTGGTGGCATCGACAACCTGGACGACAACATCGGGCTCGCCGCTCATGAGGTAATCGCGCGAGCACTGCTCCTCGGGGCTGTAGGGGGAAAGCGAGTAGATGCCGGGGAGGTCCGTGATGGTAACGTTCTTGTCGCTTAGGAGCTTGGCCTCCTTTTTCTCAACCGTGACGCCGGGCCAGTTGCCAACGTAGCCGTTGGCGCCGGTGATCAGGTTGAAAAGCGTGGTCTTGCCGCAGTTGGGGTTACCCGCCAGCGCGACATGGATCTGAGAATCCGCCATTCAATCCTTCTTCCTTGTGTGCCCGCGCTGCTTTCTCCGCGCGGGCTGGATAATGTGCTTCAAAGTTGCTGCATTAAGTTAGAAATACCTAACTTAATCTGCAGAAATATACGCCGCGAGCCCTTACTGGACCTCGACGACGGCCGCCTCCTCCTTGCGGATGGAAAGCTCGTAGCCGCGCACGTTGATCTCGACCGGATCACCGAGCGGTGCAACCTTTACGACCTTGAACGAAGTGCCCTTGATGAGCCCCAGGTCCATAAGGTGGCGGCGAAGCGCACCCTCACCGTGAAGCTTGACGATGGTAGAGCTCTCGCCCACCTTAACGTCACCCAACGTCTTCATCCTCTTGTCCCCCTTTCGGTTTTTATCAAATGCTGCAGACTAACCGACAGTCATGATGTGCATGGCAACCTTGGAATCGATGCCAAAGCGTGCGCCCAGCACCGTGACGATGATATTGGCGCCGCTCGAGCTCACCACGTGGATTTCGTTGCCCTCGACAAAGCCAAGGTCCTTGAGGTGGTGTTTCATGTCCTCATTGCCCTTAACCCGAGACACGCGCACGGTTTCGCCCGCTTTTACCATCGAAAGCGGCATGGCCGGCATCTGCGGTCCGCAAGACATGAGTTGCTCCTAACGTCAGTTCGTCCTCAACATCGACGCGATAAAAGTTAACCACGTCTATGTTCGCTTTAGTAAACTAGCACGTGGTTAACTTTTTGGAAAGGGTCCTGTTCAGTTTTTCGAAAAAGTTTCCTATACGAAACAAAAGAGGCACCGCAAAGACGGTCTCTTTGCGGTGCCTTGTCATACCAATTTATGAAGCAGAGAGGACTCTCCCCTATTTCACATTGTTACGCTTAGAGCGAGAGATTTCTGATCGACGTAACGCATGAAGCCTCATCCACGCCCGAAACGCGGAAGATGATGTCCTCGCCGCACTCGCCGTAGAGAGCCATGAGGCCCATAACGTCGCGACCGTCGGTATGACGGTCACCGATGCTGACCGACACGTCGCTACGATGCTTGGCAATAATGTCATAGAGCAGCGCAACCGGGCGGGCATGCAATCCCAACGGATCTTTAATCGTCTTTGTAAACTCGACCATGTCCCCTCCCACGACATCGCACATTCGGCCGGCAAAACCCAGCCACGTGGTAGTTATTGTACGTTACCGGCGCACCCCCGTCTCATAAAAAACGAGGGAAGGCACACGTCCTTCCCTCGTTGCAAGCAATATGTAGCCGCTTGCCTACATCAGGCGCAGGCTGACGTCCTTGAGCTGGGCGCCACTAACGGCACTCGGGGCACCCGACATGAGGTCGGAGCCGCTAGCCGTCTTGGGGAACGCCATGACGTCGCGGATGGAGTCGGAACCGGTGAGCAGCATGCACACGCGGTCCAGGCCCAGAGCGAAACCGCCCATCGGGGGCGCACCAAACTTGAGGGCCTCCATGAGGAAGCCAAACTGAGACTCGGCGCGCTCCTCGGTAAAGCCCAGGAGCTTGAGCATGGACATCTGCATCTCGGCGTTGTGGATACGCATACCGCCGCCGCCGGCCTCAAAGCCGTCCATGACAAAGTCGTAGGTGCAAGAACCGGCCGCCAACGGGTCGGCCTCGATCTTGGCGATGTCGGTCTCGGTCGGCAGGGTGAAGGGCTGATGCTCGGCCGCATAGGCCTTGCGGTCCTCATCCCAGTGGAACAGCGGGAAGTTGACGACCCACAGGAAGTCGTGGCCCTCGCGCTTGATCTCGAGTGCGTTGGCCATGTGAGAACGCATGCCACCCAGGATCTCGTCAGAGAGCAGGCGCGGGCCGGCGGCGAACATCACAAGGTCGCCGGGCTCGACGTCCATGCGCTCACGCAGAGCAGCCATCTCCTCGTCCGAGAAGAACTTGACGATGGGGCTGTTGATGGAGCCATCCTCGCGGAAGGCGATCCAGGCCAGGCCCTTGGCGCCAAACGTGGAGGCCACGCCAGCGAGCTTATCGATCTTGGCACGTGCCCAGGCACCGGCGCCCTTGGCGTTAATGGCCTTGACGACAGAGCCCTCCTCGTTCGCGGCAGTCGCAAAGACCTTGAACTTGGAGTTGGCAAAGATGTCGGTCAGGTCGACCAGGTGCATGCCATAGCGGGTATCGGGCTTGTCGGAGCCATAGGTGTCCATGGCCTCCCAGTAGTTCATGCGACGCAGCGGCGTGGGCATCTCGACGCCCATGCGGCCGAAGGCATCGGCCAGGACCTCTTCGAGCGCGCTCATGACATCGTTCTGGTCCACGAAGGACATCTCGATATCGACCTGGGTGAACTCAGGCTGACGGTCGGCACGCAGGTCCTCGTCGCGGAAGCACTTGGCAACCTGGTAGTAGCGCTCGACGCCACCGACCATGAGCAGCTGCTTCAGAAGCTGCGGGGACTGCGGCAGGGCGTAGAAGTTACCCGGCTGAATACGGCTGGGAACGATGAAGTCTCGAGCGCCCTCGGGCGTGGACTTAAACAGGGAGGGCGTCTCGACCTCCATGAACTCACGGTTGTGCAGCGCCTCGCGAATGGCAAAGGTGAAGTCGGAGCGCAGCTTGAGGTTGGCCATCATCTCGGGACGGCGGAGGTCCAGATAGCGATAGCGCAGGCGGGTGTCCTCGCTGGTCTCGATGCCGTCCTCGATCTGGAACGGCGGGGTAACGGACGTGTTGAGCACCTCGGCGTGGTCGGTCAGGACCTCGATCTCGCCGGTCGCGAGCTTGGTGTTGGTGGTCTCCTCGCCACGGGCGCGCACGACGCCGTGAATCTTGATGGGCCACTCGGGACGCATGGTCTCGGCGATCTTAAAGGCATCGCCATCGGAGTGCTCGGGGTCGAAGGTGAGCTGCGTGATGCCCTCGCGGTCACGAAGGTCGCAGAAGATAAGGCCGCCGTGATCGCGGCGACGGCTCACCCAACCGGTGAGGGTGACCTCTTCGCCCACGTTCTCGAAGCGAAGCTCGCCGCAGGTACGGGTGTGCATGGAATGCTCATCGATGGGACGGGTCTGGCTCATACCAGTGATCCTCCTTTATGGATCTGTGCCGCCCCGTGTCGTTCCGGGCGGCGTCGTACAGATTTGCCCAGCCTGCGTAAACCGCGCAGCCAGACATGGCGTTCTATCTTATCGCAACCGCGTCGATGTGCCGCGAAAAAGTAGCTCTTGCCCAATGACTTGACGGAGACGAAACAATTGATGCACCGCAGCCGTCGCCCAGGCGCACGGCGTGCGACAATGTGCCCCAATACAACTGCACTCGGAAAGGCCCGCCATGACTGCACGCCTCATCGTTATGGATATCGACTCCACGCTCATCAACCAAGAGGTCATCGACCTGTTGGGCGAAGAGGCCGGCGTGGGCGAGCAGGTGGCACAGATCACCGAGCGCGCCATGCGCGGCGAGCTCGACTTTAAGCAAGCACTCGAGGAACGCGTGGGGCTGCTCGCCGGCCTGGACGAGAGCGTACTCGAGCGCACCTTTGAGCGCGTGACATTTACCCCCGGCGCGCTAGAGCTTGTGCGCTCGGCACACAGCAAGGGCTGGAAGGTCGGCGTGGTAAGCGGCGGCTTTCACGAGGTCGCCGACAAGATCGTGGCCGCCGCGGGCATCGACTTTCGCCTCGCTAACCGCCTGGAGGTCGTGGACGGCAAGCTCACCGGCAAGCTGGCGACAGACATTGTGACCAAGGAATCCAAGCTCATCCAGCTGCTGGATTGGGCGGTTGAGTGCGGCGTCGATATGGCACACACCGTGGCAATCGGCGACGGCGCCAACGACATCCCCATGATTCAGGCCGCGGGCACGGGCATCGCGTTTTGCGCCAAGCCCAAGACGCGCGAAGCCGCCCCGTTTGCCATCGACGAGCGCAACCTGATGCTCGCCATGGACATCATCCTGCGCGACTAGCAAGTTCGCCCAACAATTGAATCAGTCTGTCCTATAGTTTCCGAACAATTTTGTCTTAGTGTTCGGAAATATACCTTTTGAGTGCTAGACTTTGCGCCGTCGAAGGGAACATATATGGATAAGCGAGATCTTGAGCAGTTGCTGAGTGATGTTGCCGGCGGAGCAGTCACCCCGGCTGTCGCCCTTACGCGCATCCAGACGGCTCCGACCGCCGATTTGGGCTTTGCGCAGCTCGATCTTTCGCGCGGAGTGCGCCAGGGAGCCGGCGAGGTTGTCTACGGTGCCGGTAAAACCGCCGAGCAAATTGCCGCCATTATCGAAGCGCTGCGCGATGCCGGCCAGGAGCGCATCCTGGTCACACGCTTGGATGCCGAAAAAGCTGCGCGCACCGCTGAGCTTCTCGGCAACGGCATCGACCTGGGATATGTCCCGGACGCACAGCTCGCCCTCGTGGGCGGCATGCCCTCCCCTACCGGCAATGGACGCATCGTCGTCGCCTGCGCCGGCACGAGCGACCTGCCCGTCGCCGAGGAAGCCGCATTGACGGCCGAGTTCTATGGCAACGAAGTCGACCGCCTCTACGACGTGGGTGTCGCCGGCCTGCACCGTCTGCTCGCGCATGCCGAGGAGCTTGCCCAGGCACAGGTGGTCATCGCCATCGCCGGCATGGAGGGCGCACTAGCGAGCGTTGTCGGCGGTCTGGTGAGCTGTCCGGTCATTGCCGTTCCCACCAGCGTGGGCTATGGCGCGAGCTTTGGCGGCGTAGCCGCACTGCTCGCCATGCTCAACTCCTGCGCCAGCGGCGTATCGGTCGTCAATATCGACAACGGCTTTGGTGCCGCCTACCAGGCAAGTCTTATCAATCATCTGAGCGCCGGCACAACCCGCGCCCGTTAAGGAGCATTCCATGTCCAACCATCAGCACACGCTTATCATCGACGGCACCTCGGGCATCAGCGGCGATATGACCGTCGCGGCCCTGCTCGACTTGGGCGCCAGCGAGGAGCGCCTGCGCGAACAGCTCGCCACGCTGCCGGTCGACGGCTTTGAGATTGCCGTTACACGCGTAAACAAGCATGGCATCGACGCCTGCGACTTTGACGTTCAGCTGGCAGAGGAGCTCGAGAACCATGACCACGACATGACCTGGCTCTACGGCAACGAAGCAGCTGCCGAGCACACGCACGAGCATGAGCATCACCATCATGACCATGGCGAGCATGAACACGAGCACACACACAACCACGACCATGACCATGAGGCCCACGGTCATGGCCACGAGGGCCATCATCACGCCCACCACCACCGTTCTTTGGCGGACGTCACCGCCATCATCGACGGCTCGCAGCTAAGCGATGGCGCTAAGCGTCGTGCGCTCGCCATCTTTACCACGCTCGCCGCCGCCGAGGCCAAGGCCCACGGCAAAACGCCCGAGACCGTCATGTTCCACGAGGTAGGCGCCGTCGATTCCATCGTCGACGTCTGCTCTGTCGCCATCTGCCTCGATGACCTGGGTATTGAGGACATCGTTGTCGAGTCGCTCTCCGAGGGCCACGGAACCATCCGCTGCGCCCACGGCCTCATGCCCATTCCCGTCCCCGCCGTTGTCAACCTATGCCAAGCAGGCAATATCGCCCTCACGCCTGCACCGGTCGCCGGCGAGCTCGTGACGCCCACGGGCGCCGCCATCGTCACCGCGCTGCGCACGTCCGACCAACTGCCCTCACGCTACCGCATCGAAGCCGTCGGCTACGGCGCCGGCAAACGCCCCTACGAGGGCTGCTCCGGCACGCTCCGCTGCCTGCTCGTTCACGCGGACGCGTAGCCATGGATGCCCGCAAGGCAAAAAGCCGCGCTGCCATCGTTGCGGCGTTCTCCGAGCTGCTGCGCGAAGAGGACTACGGCAAGATCACCGTCGGCGACATCATCGCGCGCGCTCACGTAGGCCGCGCGACATTCTACGGCCTCTTTAAGAGCAAAGACGACCTGCTGTCCGAGCTCGTGAGCGACATCTGCACCCACGCCCTCGACGACGATGGCACACCGCTCGACGACCCACTCGTGCAGATCGAGCATATTCTCAACAATCTCTGGGAGCGTCGCCAGGGCGTCCGAGCCCTCGTAGCCGGCGCCGGCTCACGCGTCTTCGCCGACTGCTTACGCAAGACCATCATGTCACGAGCAGCCGAAACCGTCCCCACCGACCCAAACGGCCCCGCCGGCACCATGGACCGAAGCTTCCTACTACACCACATAGCCTCAAGCTTCGTAGGAATGGTCCAATGGTGGGCCTGGCACAACTTCCAAGCAGAAAAAACCGACGTAGCCAAAGACTACCTCTCAGCCATAAAGCCCCTCTTCACCTAAGTAAGAAGCTCATCCCAAATCATCGACCCAACCCAGGGCTCCGCGCACCCCAAAGTGTCACTCGCGCCTCAACGTCCCCACCAGCAACAAGCCCCTCCCATCCAAATTCAGATATATATGTTGGGTTGCTTGCTCGAGCGCAGCAAAGACCCCGCAGCCGTCCGCATGGGGTAACTTCCCAGCGCACTCCGCAGGACGAAAGAACCCCCGCCGCACGAAGTGCGCAGCGGGGGTTCTTTCATGTCCGAGGACGCGCTGGGAAGTTACCCCATGCGGACGGCGGACAACCTATGTAGCCTCAGACTAGAACATGCCCAAGAAACCATGCACAAACAGCGCAGCCAGAGCAGCGCCGACAAACGGAGCGATGCCAGGAACGAGCAGGCCGTACTTCCAGTTGTTGTCAGCCTTGTTCTTGATCGGCAGCACCTGATAGGCCATGCGAGGACCAAGGTCACGAGCCTGGTTCATGGCGAAGCCGGTGATGCCGCCCATGCCCATGCCAACGGCCCAAACGATCAGGCCGACGCAGATGGCGAGCATCAGAACGTTCTCGCCGGCGCGGTTAGCGGCAGCGAGGATGGCGCTGATGAACACAAAGGTGCAGATAGCCTCGCAGAAGAAGTTACGGGCGTAGTTCGTACCCTCGGTGGTGGGGTTGGTCGAGAAGATGTTGCGCTGGGCAATGGGGTCGACGACGCCATCGGAAGCCTTGAACTCATCGGCATACATCAACCACGCGATCACGGCGCCCGCAAAGCCGCCGAGCATATCGGCAATCATGAAGGGAATGCAGCTGCTCCACGGCACCAGGCCTACGATGCACTGGGCAAGCACCATGGCGGGGTTCATGCACACGGCGCCGCCAAAGATAAACAGAGCGACCGAGATGCCAAAAGACCAGGTGGTGATGGCAAACATGTGGCCGGAGCCCTGATACTTGGTGCCCTTAAGCACGGTATCGCAGTGTACGCCCACGCCAAAGATGATCATGAGGGCCGTTGCGCCGAATTCGCAGAGGAGTTTGGTAAGCATAAAACCTTATCTTTCTTGTCGGTTAAAAACGATTCGTTTAGGCCACGCACTAGTGCTGCGCGACGACAACACCCAGGCCATCGGGAATGACGGCCACCTTGGCGTCAGCACCCTTCATCTCAAAGGCGAGCTTGAGCGCCTCCTCGAGGGTGTTGACCGGCGTCATGTGCATATCTTTGATCATCTGGTGATCGCACAGGTCGGTGACCATGATCACAGGGTGATGCGCCAGGATGCGGGCGAAAATCTGGCTCGTCCACTGGTCGGGCAGGGTCTCGTCCTTAGGACGGTCGATGCAGGCGCGCTCAAACTCTGCCGGATCGTTGTCGGCGATGTTGTGATAGAAGCCCTCGCCGCCGTGACCGTCGGCACAACCGGCGACATCGATGATCACGCCACCCTCGGGAAGCGTGGCCTCGGCAGAGCACATGCCCTTCACGGCCTGGTAGATGTTCTGGTCGAGCGGGTAGCCGCCGTTGGTGGTGACGGCAATCTCGCACTCGACGGGCTCAACGCCGGCAAGGCTCTTCACGAACTCGCAGCCAGCCTCGTGCGCCTTGTGGATGTCGCCGGCAAAGGAGCCGATGACCTCGTGCTTGCCGTTGAGCACCACGTTAAGCACAAAGGCAAGGTGAGCCATCTCGGCAGCGGCGAACATGTCCTCGCTCACGTGGTTGTGGCACAGATTGCCGGCACGCGAGTGGGAATCGTTCACAAACTGGCCGTTGTGGTTGTACATGATGGTCTTGTAGCTGGCGATACCGGGAAGGACGGACTTACGGCTGCCAGAGAAACCGGCAAAGAAGTGCGGCTCAATGAAGCCCTCGGCAAGCAGCAGATCGCAATCGGCGGCAATCTTGTTGATGATGCACTCGCCACCAGAAGGCAGGGTGCCGACCTTTTTCATCATGCTGTCGTCAGTCGCGACGTGCATAACGATTTCCTCGTTGGCAACGATCTCCTCGCCGTACTTGTTGACGAGCTCCTCGTGCGTCGACGGACGATGCATACCCGTAGCAACCAGAATGCGAACGCGCGCCTCAGGCGCAGCGGAGTGGATGTGATGCAGCAGAATAGGCATCGTCACACGCGAGGGAACGGGGCGCGTATGGTCGGAGCTAATGATGACGATATCCTTCTTGCCAGCACAAAGCTCCTCGAGCGAAGGCGAGCCATAAGGGTTGGCAAGCGACTCCTCCACCAGCTCTTCCTGCGATTTCGTGGTTTTAAACTCGTTTTGATGACCTTCCATCACACCCGCGAAGTTCTTATCCTCAAGCTCCAGATGCAACGTCTTGTGGTCAAACGGCAGTTCACATTCAAACAATGACGAGCGCCCTCTTCCTTTCAACTGACACACTAGATAAACCGTTGGAAGGATACGCCGCTCACCGAAAAACTCCACCGTCCACCGACTCATTAACACAACGTTCATATTTGACCCACAACAAAACGGCCGCAATCCCAAACGGGACCGCGGCCGCTACAGTCATAAGGCGAGAAGCGTCAAATGCATCTCAATCCCGATCGATAAGACGCGAGGCGCGAAGCGCCAAACGCGCCGCCGGGACAGACCCCATCCAAAGCGCGCGAAGCGCGCCATTATTCCCCCAGCCAGTAATCCGCCGAAGACCGGACATCGCAGGGCCCGC
>UQHY01000018.1:0-36567 GCA_900540975.1 uncultured Collinsella sp. | reverse complement strand
CGGGATTGGTCAAAATCGTTTGACTATTAGCGGCTAAAATCGCCCGGCGCTAACACCAAAGGCTCTGGCATTAACTCCAAGTCATAAGCGGCAAGCCATCTCTGCATAGAGTCGAATTCAAGCAAAAAATCGACAAAAGCCGCAATTCTGATATGACAACAAAGTTCGTATCGATCCCTTTCCTCCTTGTTTTCAATAGAGTCCATAGTCCGATACATTGTGGGTAAGCTTGCGGGCCACATTCGGGACTCGCCTCTATAAAGATGTTGACGTTTTCCTTGAGAGATAACACGCCATAATGAGTTGTTTCTACGGCACCGTCAATGGATGGAAATCTCGCCACCTCATCTAAAATCCAGTCTGAGAAACGTTCACCCCGTGCGGTTCTCGCTGCAATTTGCTTATCCCTTTTTTCATCCAGAAAGGATACTTCCCTGAATACGCAGAGCGTGTCTTCGTCGATGTCCAGCCATTCATTGCTATAGTCAGTTCCGAGCCCTTTAATTACGCGATAGTAATTTGCATGCTCAATTAACTCATGAGCTTCTTTCAACATATTCATTGTGGGAACACGTTCCGAAACCAAGCCCATGTTTCCTCCTGAAACAGATCGATTACGCATTTGCTACAAATGAATCCTAAACCAAAGGGCGGGATGTATCGGTATTAACCGATACACCCCGCCCTCGACGCGGTTATACTAGCGAATGATTGAAGCCGTTCAGCCTGGTTCTGCTCTCTCCCCTAGTCCCGCATAAACAAATCCCTCGTGTACACCTTGTCCGCCACGTCCGCGAGCTCGTCGCTCCAGCGGTTGGCGACGATAACGTCGCAGCAGGCCTTGAAGGCCTCCAGGTCGTGGGTCACCTCGGAGCCGAAGAACTCCGGCGCGTCCAGCGTGGGCTCGTAGACCACCACGGGCACGCCCTTGGCCTTCACGCGCTTCATGACGCCCTGGATCGAGCTCGCGCGGAAGTTGTCGGAGTTGGACTTCATCGTCAGGCGGTACACGCCCACGACCGGCTTCTCCTTGCCCTCGTACACGCGGTCCCACACCATCTGCAGCACCTCGTCGGCCACGAAGTCCTTGCGGGTGCGGTTGGCGTCCACGATGGCCTCGATCAGGTTCTGGGGCACGTCCCTGTAGTTGGCGAGCAACTGCTTGGTGTCCTTGGGCAGGCAGTAGCCTCCGTAGCCGAAGCTGGGGTTGTTGTAGTGGGACCCGATGCGCGGCTCCAGGCACACGCCGTCGATGACGTCGCGGGTGTTGAGGCCGCGGACCTCGCAGTAGGTGTCGAGCTCGTTGAAGTAGGCCACGCGCAGCGCCAGGTAGGTGTTGGCGAAGAGCTTCACCGCCTCGGCCTCGGTGGTGCCCAGCACGAGCTCGGGAATGCCGATAGTTCCGTCGGTGTTAACACGCTCCAGCTCCGCGGGGTCCGCCCCTTGGGCAAGCAGGCGTGCGAAGCGCTCGGCAGCCGCGACAGCCTCGGAGTCGTCCTTCGGCGCGCCAACCACGATGCGGCTGGGGTGCAGGTTGTCGTAGAGGGCCTTGCTCTCGCGCAGGAACTCGGGGCTGAAGAAGATCTTGTCGTCGCCCAGCCTCTCTCGCAGGCCCGCGGTGTAGCCGACGGGGATGGTCGACTTGATGACGATCCAGGCGTCCGGGTTCACCGAGCGCACGGCGGTGATTGCGGCCTCGACGGAGCTCGTGTCGAAGAAGTTCCTGTCCGAGTCGTAGTTGGTGGGCGTCGCGATGATGGCGTAGTCAGCGCCCGTATAGGCCTCGGCCACGTCCACGGTGGCGCGCAGGTCGAGCTGGCGCTCCCCCGCCTTGGCCTCCGCCAGGAAGCGCTCGATCTCGTCGTCCTGGATGGGCGACGAGAAGTTGTTGATCTTCTCGACCTTTTCGGGCACGATGTCCAACGCGTGCACCTCGTTGTGCTGCGAGAGCAGGACGGCGAGGGACAGGCCGACGTAGCCGGTACCGGCGACAGCGATCTTCATGTCATTCTCCAATTGTCAAAGAACAATAATTCGCATTAAAAATGGCCCCTATTACAGGGCCATGATTTCCTAAATGTTGTAGTAGCGCTTATACCATTTGGCGAAGGCCCTCAGGCCGTCCTCGAGCGGCGTCGCGGGCTTGTAGCCCAGGTCGCGCTGGAGCGCCGTGGTGTCGGCGTAGGTGACGGGCACGTCGCCGGGCTGCATGGGCACGAGCTGCTTGTGGGCCTCGAAGTCGTAGTCGGCCGGCAGCACGCCCTCCTCCACCAGCACGCGCTGCAGCGTGTCGACGAAGTCGAGTAGGTTCTCGGGGTGAGAGTTGCCGATGTTGTAGACGCGGTGAGCGGCGAGAGGCAAACCGTCCTCGCCCATCTTCACCTCGGGCGCGGCGTCCATTACGCGCCTCACGCCCTCGACAATGTCGGCGACGTAAGTGAAGTCGCGGCGGCAGTCGCCCATATTGAAGATCTTGATGGTGTCGCCGCGACGCAGCTTCTCGGTGAAGCCGAAGTAGGCCATGTCGGGCCTGCCCATGGGACCATACACCGTGAAGAATCGCAGGCCGGTCGCCGGGATGGAGTAGAGCTTGGAGTAGGCGGCGGCCATGAGCTCGTTGGACTTCTTGGTGGCGGCGTAGAGCGACACCGGCGAGTCGACGCGGTCCTCCTCGGAGAACGGCACCTTCTTGTTGCCGCCGTAAACAGAGCTTGAACTGGCGTAAACGAGGTGCTTGACCGGGTGGTGGCGGCAGGCCTCGAGCACGTTGAAGAAGCCGACGAGGTTGCTCTCGAGGTAGGCGCGCGGGTTCTCGATGGAGTAGCGGACACCGGCCTGGGCCGCGAGGTTCACCACTACATCGAAGCCGTTCTGGGCGAACAGGCGCTCGATGAGGGCGGCGTCGCAGAGGTCGCCGCGAACGAAGGTGAAACGGCCGTCGGCATCGACATCGGCCAGCATGCGCACGCGCGCGTCCTTGATGCCGGGGTCGTAATAGCTGTTAAGGTTGTCGAGGCCGACGATTGTGTCATCGGTCTCCTCGAGCAGCTTCTTGACGAGGAAGGCACCGATGAAGCCGGCCGCTCCGGTGACGAGAATTTTATTTGACATATCGCTCCTTTGGATGATCGAAATAACTAGTCGCGAATTGAAAGTACTGAATTGAGAAATGATGAAAATGAATCTATATAATTGTCAGATTCAAAGAGTTTTAAGGCCTTTTCTAGCGCAGCTCGTTTCATGCTGGTCAACTCATGGTCAGTTAAATTGCATGCGCTTGTAATTCCGTCAAGAAGAGCTTGATTGCTTAAATCTGGGATAACAATTCCATCAATCATATTCTCGAGAATAAGATCGGCTCCTCCGACCGCGTTGCATATCATCGGAACACCGTTCGACATGCACTCAGCGAATTTTGTTGAAAATCCGGCGCGAGAATATAAATCAGGAGTTCTAAATAGAATTCCAAAGTCAGATTCTTGCAACATTTTGATTACGCTGTCATGGGAAACACGACCGTGAAAATGAACCTTATTAGATCTGGCAATGTTTCCCATTAAACTGACTGCCTGGTTTAAATCAATTCCAATTACATCGAGTACTGGTTGAGTGATTGCAGGAATAGCGTCATTACTTATAAGCGAAATAAACTCTGTAAGTGAGTCTTTTCCCCCAGCGGGAGAACCTGCATAGACAAACTTGGTTATAGTTCTCCGCTTCAATCCTTCTAGAGAGCAAGGGTCACTAAGTGAGTCTCCGGCCCTATTTAAGGGTGGTAAATAAAAAACCTTTGGATATCCTTGGGAGGAGTAAAGTGAATCGAAATGTTTTTTAAAAAAGGGCGAGATTGCGATAACTCCATCTAGCAATCTGTCCACTTCAGCCACCCGTTTAGAACGAGATTTCTCCACAAGCCAAGCAGCTAAATCTCCTGTAAATTTCGGAGTAAACCAATCGGTCTCATCAACGATTACGGGAACGTTAAAATCATGGCAATGATCTAAAACCCGTTTTGCAAGCTTATGTTGTATCCCGTAATAAATAACCAAGTCGGGCTGTATTTGATCGAAACATCGAGTGAAGGCTTTAAAGCTGAAGGAAGAAGAGATCCGCTCGTAATACTTTTTGGCTATTTGATGGTGCCCGAATTTCACCTCATACGGAAAATCAAAGGGATAGTCGTAATTACTGCTTATGGCGTTGGATGACGGCTCAATTATTCCAGCAAGAACAAAATGGACGTTGAAGCCACATTTAACCAGCAAATCGGAAATTGCGAAAGCATGTTTTGTAGGAGCATTATCCCCCGGAATTGATTGAACTAAATATAAAACCTGTTTATTCATTCTGTAGTTCATTCCTGATCGATTCATTAATGCCGTTAACAAGAAACGGTTAATTCCGACGAAGGGACAATTTGTCCATAAGCAAATTAAATCCTTCGATATTCATCAGCTTAGATAGCACGATGTAACACCCTAAGGATCCGAGAGGGGCAACGATTAACGAAATAAGATTCCCGTTTGAAATGTGGATTAATAATAATGCGATCACCACGGAAAACAATGTGGCGATTGACGGCTTAAGAACGTCAATAAGCTGCTCAAATATGCCATAGCCGAGCACTTTTTTATTCGGGGTCATGTTAATTAACATTGAGACAAATCCGCAAAAGGCACTTGAAAGGGAGATCGCAAATACACCAAAAGGAATCGACATAATTAAAACGATGAACGAAATAGCTTTCTTAATGACCTCAAGCTTAAAACAAAGGGCGCCTTGACCTGCTGCTTTAAGTGCCTGCCAATTCATAGATTGGAGGGGCTGAAATAAGTAGAACAAGCACGCAACTTGAAGATACGGGACGCATTCCGCCCATTTTTGACCCAAAAGAACAAGAACTAGAGGATGCGCACACGCAGCCAAAATTCCCATCATGGGGAAAACGAGATAGGCAGAAAGCTGCATCGCTTTTCTAAGAACTGATTTGAGCGCGTATTGGCTGTCTTTCTTTTCAGCCATTAGAGGCAACATTACATTACTAATTGGAGTGTTTAAGTTGCCTACAATTAAAGCCGGGAATTGGTTGCCGCGATTAAAGAAAGCCAAGTCTGCGGAGGAATAGAATTTGCCGATGACTAAAGAACGACCTTCTGTATAAATAGAATTAATAAGATTGGCACTTGTAAATTGTATTCCAAGGGGCAACAGCTCTCTTGCTGAACCAACCACGAATTTTAGTCTAGGCGTCCATTTTGTTAACCAAGCCATTAGTACCGTTGTCATCAAAACTGTAAGTATCTGCTGAATGATTAGCGCATAAATACCAAAACCCAACATTGCAGCTACGATAGCTGCTAATCCTGAGATCAAGGAGCTGAGGAACGATGCAGAAAATTGCAATCTAAATAAAAAGTTCTTTGCGATATAGGCCTTTTGAATTGCATTCAGTGCCGAAAGAGGAAGACGTAATGCCAGAACTCTTAGGTAAAGACACATATTTGCATTTCCATAGAAGTCTGCAATGCTTGGAGCCGCAAAAAATATCAATACATATAAGATGCTCGACAATGCAATTGAACATGACAACATTGTCGAGTAGTCAATTTGATTGATATCAGACTTTTGTATCAGCGCTTCGCCTAGTCCATTTGTGACGAGCACGTCTGCCAAATTTGTAAATACAAGCAGCAGCGAGAGAGTACCGTAATCACTCGGGGACAGCAAACGCGCCAAAATTAGGGAAATAACAAATAGGGTACCTTGCGTGGCAAATCTCTCACCTATTGCCCAAAACATACTGGTTGCAGCCTTGTTCGAAGCCATTATTTTTCACCATCCGCATTGCGCATACGATTAGATCTTTCTGGTTCAATGTTGTTTAGGGCAAAACCAAAGGATGAAAATAGAAGCACGACCCCGACATTAATTGTGTAAGAGTAGTAAGTTGATAATCCCAGAATCGCCATGAGATAAAAGAGGGCAACAAATTTGCACTGGCTATTTTTGGAAGAACCAAATAGGCATCGCAACAGGACGTACAAAAGCGGAACAACGGCTAAAACGCCAAAATGAAACATCAAATAAATTATTTGATTATCGAAAAAAGGATAATTTGAATTCGTGCCATATCTATATCCAGCGCTAATTCCGTTGCCGAATATAAGCGATGCCGGTTCAACCTGGCTATAGAAAATATCATATTGGTTAGACCGTGTATCTTCTCCGATTCTGTTTAAAAACGAATCAAGAACTTCAGGATAGATCAACGACAATGCCAAAAGTGCCGTTCCAGTTGCAAAAACAACAATTACTGTTCGTTTAAAAACTTTGTCAATTCCTTTAGCCATAAAAGTTGCAACAAGCATGACTAGCATTGGTTGGATTAACCAACTTCTGGTTGCCAGCATTAATGCGGTGATGCAGGCCAGGATGCCTATGCCCATCGTTATGAAATAGGCGTGTTCATCATTAGATTTAAGCACCACGGTTGACCAATATAAACTGATGCCAAATGCAAAATAGTCCCTCGCAGGACACCATCCGATATAAGATCCAAAGCCACAAAGATATTTAAATTTAATAATTGATGCTAGTGAGGCGATAAAACAAATCAATGATAGCAGCGGGACCCATTCTTTAATCAACTGCTCGATTCTTGGATCCTCTGTTAATAGGTAGAATAGAGGAATGATAAATACAGTGGTTGGAACATTTCCAAAGAGCACGCTGGTTAAGTCGCCCGCATTATTGACTACGGCCATTAAGCTATAAATTATTAGTCCAAAAACTGAACAAGATATAACGAGCCAATTAGCTTTTCGTGATTTACTAATTGCACGCAACAAGAGAATCGAAAAGCTGATCTGTTGAATCAAATCAAATAAAGAAGCAAAGCGTCCGTTTGAAGTACTGAATGCAAAGCGGTTAACTTCCCAGTCAGTAGCAAGCGAGTATGATGACCCCAAATCTCGAAGAAAGGGAACCATGAGGCCGGAAATCACTGCTATTGCTAACAACAGGTCAGTGATTCTTCTATTATGATTGTATTGTTTCAACTGAT
This sequence comes from uncultured Collinsella sp., assembly GCA_900540975.1. Lineage (GTDB taxonomy): Bacteria > Actinomycetota > Coriobacteriia > Coriobacteriales > Coriobacteriaceae > Collinsella. Next base: position 29,504 of record UQHY01000018.1, on the reverse strand, counting down.
AATGCAATTCTGTTTTCCTTATTGGAGACGTTTGGGCGAATCTATTTAAAGAGAAGATTTGCCCATTCATTGCCAATAGTTTCTAAAGAAAGGGACTGCCTTAGCATCAGGGCATTATTGGACAAGTGATTCGAATAAGATTTATCTTCGACGATCTTGTTGAGCGCTTCGCACTCAGCAAGATCGTCATCAATATCGACCAGAATGCCGTTCTCGCCATTCCGAATAACTGCTTCTGCTCCACCACCGCCACATTTGGTGCAAATTGTTGGAACCCCCATGCACAAGGACTCAAGCATCGAATTAGATAGACCCTCGAACTTTGATGACATTACAAAAGCCGATGCAGTTCTAATGTGCATAAGAGCGTCAGAAGAAAAGCCCATAAATTTGATTGAATCATCCATGTCAAGGCTATGAACAAGGCTTTCTAGTTCTGATTTAAGACTTCCCTTGCCAAAGATTTCAAGAGTATATTCAGGGTGTTTTTTATGAAACAGCGCAAATGACCTGATTGTCATCGAGTGATTTTTTTGAAGTTCAAGCCGTCCCGATGTGACGATTGCTTTTCTTCTAAGCCCAGAATACGGTTCAGGAAGTTCACTAGATATTGGATTTAAAATGATTTTGGAATTCGCCTGAAGGTATCTCGGCATTAAACTTGCCTGGCTATTTGTCTGGAACACAATTGCATCGGACCTGCGATACAACATGTTTCTAATGAATGCGAGGATCTTATTGCCAGGAAAATCGAATCTCGGATCGTTTCGCACTGAAACAATAACCCTGTTTGGAAGTCCGATGGTCGCGATAAGCGTATACATGTTTTGATGAGGTAAAAAGGAAATAACCGTAGCATTGGGCCGCTCGGAAATAAAACGTCGTATAAGCTTAATTTGGTCGAATGGCTTGAGCGTAGCACTTGCAAACTCAGAACGCACCTCGACTCCTTCGGGAACATCGTATTCAACAATGTTACTTTTAGTCAGGAGATAGGTAAACCTAATACCATGAGCAACGAAGTACGACGCGAGCGCAAGCGAGACACGCTCGGCCCCGCCACCCATCAGGGAAGGGTGAACAAAAACAATATGCCCAGCTTCATGTATTAACTTCTTTGAATTCAATTTAATCCTCTAATTACCGCTGGTAGCATTGCAATAGATGCCGAGTATTTCGCTCAAGAGCAGATTGATATCGAATGAGCTGAGTATCTTTTTTCGGGCTAAAGTTCCCATTTCTTTTCTAAGCTCGCTTGATTCGAGAAGATGATTCAATGCAACGGCCAGAGCTTGATGGTTATCAACCGGAATCAGAACTCCATCAACACCATCATTAATTACTTGAGGAATTCCGCCAACGGGAGTGGCGACGGTTGGAATTCCTCTAGCCATGGCTTCAAGAACGCTCATGGGGAGTCCTTCGTTTTTGGAGGGAAGGCAGTACACCGCGGCACGCTCAAAGAGCTCCTCGCGTTCTGCGCCCGCGACCCAGCCGTGGAACTCGCAGCGTTCGGCAATACCAAGCTCGGCCGCAAGAGATTTATTCTTCTCGACCTCTCCGTCTCCGCCGAATACGATCTTAGTGTCGGGGAAACGCGACAGGATTTCCCTTGACGCGCGCAAGAGCACGTCAGGGCTCTTGTTCGCGTCAAGACGTCCTAAAAATAGGACGTCTTGACGCGAACAAGGTGAGCACGGCTGATCTGGGACTTTAACACCGTTATGGACAACGTTAATCTTCTCAAGGTCGCAGACGTTTTCAGCAAAGTAGTCGAGCCATTCTTCCGACAGAACCACAACTCGGTCGGCGATACTAAAGGTCTTTCTTACATCACGACGGTAGGAATCTCCACCCTCTTCGAAGGCCTTCTTAAACTCACCATCGTGGTCGTGAAGTATTACGTACTTGCCTGCTTTGTGGGCCATACGAGCCATAATTGACTTACGTTTGTATGAGCCACGGGCGCTAATGTGTAAATGAATAATGTCATAGGATGGCATGATCATCGCATAGCGAATCAACGCTCGGGAAAATGCGACGGATTTACCGAGCTTTGAGGAACCGATGCCCGTCCCCAGGTACTCAAAGGCATCGCATGCCTCAGGGAGACCTGCGTCTAGATAACCTTTCACGACTGAAACGATTCCGCCGTGAAGAGAGAGATCGGGTCCGACCATCAACACCTTTGCATGGACGTGCGGATAACCTTTAGTCATTGATTTCCTCTTACCGAAAGCTTAGACGGCGAGCTGGAAGCCCCCCCCCAGATTGAAAACTCCGGGCCAACGTCTTTTGTCACTACCGTACCGGCTGCAATCACACAATGGTCGGCAATTCTAACGCCCTTAAGAATCGTTACGCCGCTGCCAATCCATACATCATTGCCGATGACGACATCCTGGTCATTCTCTGGAAGCTTGTCCGACTCATCAAGCGTCATCATGGGTCGGTCGAGAACATCTGTACGATGATCTCCAGTAATAATTGTGAGATGAGGGCCGCTCATGACGTAATTGCCGATATGAATCTTCGCACGGGTCGTCAGAAACGTTGCTCCTGGGCCAATATATACATCATGTCCAATGTAAATATTTTCAATCCCCTGAATTTCACTACGACGACCGATGGTCACGTTTTTACCGCATGATGCAAAGGAGCGACGTAGGGCAGGAAGCAAGAGCAATTTGTTATAAGCTCGCGAGATACCATCAAGCAATCTGTACCCAGCGCCCATGGCTAAGATTTCCTCCACACCATCTTGTCCACGACGCCGGTGTAGCTCTGGATGATCTTGACCACCTTGGTAGACACGGTCTCGTCGGCGTAGTCGGGAACGGGCGCCTCGGGCAGCGACCCCTCGGCGTCGAGCTCGACGGCGGTGTGGACGGCCTGGAGCAGGCCCCTCTCGGAGATGCCTGCCAGCGTGAAGCAGGCCTTGTCCAGCGCCTCGGGGCGCTCGGTGGAGGTGCGGATGCACACCGCCGGGAACGGATGCCCGACGCTCGCGAAGAAGCTGGACTCCTCGGGCAGGGTGCCCGAGTCGGAGACAACCGCGAAGGCGTTCATCTGCAGGCAGTTGTAGTCGTGGAAGCCCATGGGCTCGTGCATGCGCACGCGCGGGTCCAGCTTGAAGCCGGTGGCCTCCAGGCGCTTACGGGAGCGCGGGTGGCAGGAGTACAGGATCGGCATGTCGTATTTCTCGGCCAGCGCGTTGATCGCGGTGAACAGGCTCGTGAAGTTCGCCTCGGTGTCGATGTTCTCCTCGCGGTGGGCGGACAGCAGCATGTAGTGCTTGGGCTCCAGGCCGAGCACGGAGAGGATGTCACTCGCCTCGATCTTGTCAAGGTTGGCGCGCAGGACCTCGGCCATGGGCGAGCCCGTGACGTAGGTGCGCTCCGGGGCGCAGCCGGTGTCCTTGAGGTAGCGGCGGGCGTGCTCGGAGTAGGCCAGGTTGACGTCAGAGATCACGTCGACGATGCGGCGGTTGGTCTCCTCGGGCAGGCACTCGTCCTTGCAGCGGTTGCCGGCCTCCATGTGGAAGATGGGGATGTGCAGGCGCTTGGCCGCGATGGCCGACAGGCAGCTGTTGGTGTCGCCCAGGATCAGGAGGGCGTCAGGCTGCACCTGGACCATCAGCTTGTACGAGGCCGCGATGATGTTGCCGACGGTCTCGCCCAGGTCGGCGCCCACGGCGTCCAGGTAGACGTCCGGGTCGTCCAAAGACAGGTCGCGGAAGAAGATGCCGTTCAACGTGTAGTCGTAGTTCTGCCCGGTGTGCGCCAGCAGGCAGTCGAAGTGTCGGCGGCACTTCTTGATGACCTCGGACAGGCGGATGACCTCGGGGCGGGTGCCCACGATGATCAGCAGCTTCAGGCGGCCGTCGTCCTTGAATGCGATATCGGAATAGTCCTTGCCCATGCGGCTAGACCTCCTCGTAGTAGGTGTCGGGACTCTCGGGGTCGAAGGGCTCGTTGGCCCACATGACCGTCACGAGGTCCTCGGTGTCGGACAGGTTGGTGATGGAGTGCGTGTAGCCGGGGATCATCTCCACGGCGCGCATGTCTGAGCCGCTCACGACGTACTCGTCGACGGGGAACGGGTTTCCATCGGAGTCCTCCCCCACCTTCCTCAGCTTGATGCTCGCGGTGCCGGAGACCACCAGGAACCTCTCCCACTTGCTCATGTGCCAGTGGTTGCCCTTGGTGATGCCAGGCTTGGAAACATTGATTGAGACCTGGCCGCGCTCCGGCGTGCGCAGGAACTCCGTGAAAGAGCCGCGGTCGTCCACGTTGGGCTTGAGACTATAGGCAAAGTGCCCCGGCTCGTAGTAGGACAGGAACGTGCTCCAGAGCTTCTTGGAGAAGGAGCCCTCCGCGAGGTCGGGCACCGAGAGCGTCTCGCGGCTGTCTCGGAAAGTGCCCAGCAGGTAGACGATCTCGCCCAGGGTTTTCACGTCGGTGTCGGGGACGTAGCAGAACTCCTCGCCCTCCACGCGCTCCAGTCCCTCGTAGCCGCAGCGGTGCTCACGCCCCAGCAGGGCGCCCAGCATCTCGTCGACCAGATCGTCGATGTAGAGGAGCTCCAGCTCCACGGAGGGGTCGTTCACGGCGTAGGGGCGGCCGTTGGCGATGGCGTCGCAGAAGGTCGCCACGGCGGAGTTGTAGCGCGGGCGGCACCACTTGCCGTAGAGGTTGGGGAAGCGGTAGATGAGCACCGGGGCACCGGTGCGCTCGGAATATTCGCGGAAGAGGCCCTCCCCCGCGAGCTTGGACTCGCCGTATACGGAGCCCTCGAAGCGTCCCGAGAGGCTCGCCTGCGCGGAGCTGGAGAGCATGACGGGGCACCTGTTGCCGTGGCGCTCGAGCGTCTCGAGCAGCGCGGAGGCGAACCCGAAGTTGCCCTCCATGAACTCCGCCTGGTCCTTGGGGCGGTTGACGCCGGCCAGGTTGAACACGAAGTCGGCGCGGGAGCAGTAGTCCTCCAGCTCCCCGGGCGTCGAGTCGATGTCGTACTCCATGACCTCGAGGGGCAATAAAGCCTGGTACTTCTCGCGGCGGTCCTTGCCGTCCCTTATGTTCTTCAGCGCGCAGCAGAGGTTCCTGCCCACGAACCCCTTCGCGCCGGTGACGAGGACGCGCACCCTACTGCACCGCCTCGTGCTCGCGGCCCTCGAGTGCCAGCTGCACGTACTCGGCGGTCTTGATCTTGGCGATGGTGCCCTCCACGTCGAGCCTCTCGGTGTTGTGGGAGGTGTAGGACTCGTCGGCCTGGGTCTCGACCTCGCCGTCCACGACGAACTTGTCGTAGTTCAGGTCGCGCGAGTCGCAGGCGACGCGGTAGTAGCCGCCCATGTCCTCGGCGCGCAGGCGCTCCTCGCGGGTCATGAGGGTCTCGAAGAGCTTCTCGCCGTGGCGGGTGCCGATCACCTGGGTGCCCACGCGCCCGAAGACCTCCTGCACGGCCTCGGCGAGGTCGCCGATCGTGGAGGCGGGCGCCTTCTGGATGAACAGGTCGCCGGGGTTGGCGTGCTCGAAGGCGAACTGGACCAGGTCCACGGCCTCGTCCAGGTTCATCAGGAAGCGGGTCATGTTGGGGTCGGTGACAGTGAGCGGCTCGCCCTTGCGGATGCGGTCGATGAACAGCGGGATGACGCTGCCGCGCGAGCACATGACGTTGCCGTAGCGGGTGCAGCAGATGGTGGTGCGGCCGGCGCCGTTGCGGGCGTTGGCGTAGATGATGGACTCCATCATGGCCTTGGACTTGCCCATGGCGTTGATGGGGTAGGCGGCCTTGTCGGTGGACAGGCACACGACGCGGTCGACGCCCTCCTCGATGGCGGCGTGCAGGACGTTGTCCGTGCCGATGACGTTGGTTCGCACGGCCTCCATGGGGAAGAACTCGCAGGAGGGCACCTGCTTCAGGGCGGCGGCGTGGAAGATGTAGTCGACCCCGTGCATGGCGTCGCGCACGCTCTGGGCGTTGCGGACGTCGCCGATGAAGAAGCGGACCTTGGAGGCGAGCTCGGGCGACCTCTCCTGCAGGCGGTGGCGCATGTCGTCCTGCTTCTTCTCGTCACGCGAGAAGATGCGGATCTCGGCCAGGTCGGTGTTCATGAAGTGCTTGAGCACGGTGTTGCCGAACGAGCCGGTGCCGCCCGTGATCATGAGGGTCTTGTCTTTAAAGGTGGTCGAATCGTTCATCTATTTGCCTTCCTTACGTTTGGCTTTTGTAAACTGGTAAAAGAGGAATTTCGTATTGGTTACGAGGTATCGTTTGAAAAGCCGTTTTGGCTCTTGAATTAGTCTGTATAGCCACTCGAGACTCAGGTTTTGCATCCATATCGGCGCCTCTGGCACCACGCCGGCGAGGACATTGAACGCTCCGCCAACACCGATCATCAACGGCTGTGGCCCTCCCTTGAGCTCGTGCATAAGAACTTCTTGACGGGGCGCGCCAAGAGCAATCCATGCGAAGTTAGCTCCTGAGTTGGCGATGCGATTAGAAAGCTCATACTTTTCGTTGTCGGACAAAGGACGGAAAACGGACGGTTCCATTCCCACAATTTTTAAACCGGGGAAATCCCTGTTGAGCGATTCTCTGAGGGCGTCAAGATTCTTCTGTTCATTTCCGTAGAAATAGTGACTCCACCCGTATTGACTGGAAATCTCAAAAATCTCGCGCATCAAGTCCGGACCGGTAACGCGGTCCATCGATTCAAATGACTTACGGCCTACAACTGATAAGGGCTTGCCGTCGGGAACGGACATGACTGATTCCGCCTGGCAATCCCAATAGGAGGGGTCATCATGAGCCAAAACAGACGTATGGGCATTTGAGACGCAAATGTACTCGCCATGGAGTTCATCGATATGTTCAGCTAGAAAATTGATGCAATCTGCCATGTTTGTTCCCGTGATCGGAACATCGATCACGGGAACGCGATTCAACTCAGAGTATTTCGAATAATCCTCGAGCATTGGCACGCACCCTTACCGGTGATGACCTCAATAACCGTGAGGATCACAATCTTGAGGTCCGTGACGGGACCGCGCTTGGCGATGTACTCCAGGTCTCGGCGGACCATGCCGTCGAAGTCGGTATCGTTGCGGTCAGTCACCTGCCACCAGCCGGTGATGCCAGGCTTCACTGCCAATCGTTGCAGGTCGTACTCCGTGTACTCAGCGACCTCGTTGGGCAGCGGCGGCCTGGGGCCAACCACGGACATCTGACCCAGGAACACGTTCAGGAACTGCGGGAACTCGTCGATGGAGTGCTTGCGTATGAACTTGCCGATCTTCGTTACGCGCGGGTCGCCCCTCATCTTGAACATGGCGCCGGCGATCTCGTTTCGCCCCTTGAGCTCGGCGAGGCGCTCGTCGGCGTCCCTGTACATGGAGCGGAACTTCCACATGCGGAAGGTGGACAGGCTGCCGTCGCGGTGGGTCCGGCCAACGCGGATCTGGCTGTAGAACGGGTTGCCCTCGCTCTCCAGTCGGATGGCCGCGGCCAGCACCAGGCTCGGTATGGCGATTACGGCCAGCACGCAGCCGCTAAACACGATGTCGAAGGCGCGCTTTACGACCCTGTAGCCCAGTCGCGTGCGGTCCCAGTCCTCCACGGCCTGCATGGCCTTGTAGCGCACGCTCACCTCGCCGCCACTCATAGCTTGGGCTATAAGCGCCGCCCCAATTGGAGCGTCTGATTGATGTTTGACTTTATCTGACACTAAATCTTTCAAAACTACCTCTCGGACCCGGGGATCCTCCCTGTCCCGAAAACTCGTCTGTTATCAGGCGATCCCCCTATTTAGGTTTCGAATCACACGTTGCTTGCCCGTAAGCACCGCAAGTCCGACGCGAGTCGTCACGCGTCGACCACAGAGGTCAACTTCCAAATAAGCCGTGTTTTTACGTCTATTCACATCTTTGATAAGGCCTTCGCGGCCCAGCAGCGGACCTGCCGTCACTACGACCTGGTCGCCGTCCTTTAGGGCCTCGCTCATGGGCACTACGCGGTCTCCCGCATGAGTAAAGCTGCCAATAAGCTGGACCTCTTCTTTTGCCAGCGGCACAAACTGACCGTCCTGGGCTAGCACCCGGGCAAAGTCGTCCATACGCAGCAGATACTGTTGCACGGTGCGGGGATCTGCCGTGTCGCAGATTAGATATCCGGGAAAAAGCGGCTTGGTCGTATTGACCCATTCGCCGTGTACCTTTATCTCGGTTTGAAATTGGGGATAAAAGAGCTCCTGCATGGCGCCAGCCGGCACCATATGCTCAATGCGCTCACGCATTACGTCTTCGCGACCGTTAATGACCTGGATCACATACCACACGAGCACCACCCCCTTGCTGTATTACGTGTGGCTCACGGGATTTGGGTATGGCTTCGCCAGGGCGCTTGTGCGCGAAGGCGCTCCATATTCAAACCCCGTGAGCCCAGTTAGACAAGCACGTGGCTCTGCCCCACCGTGAACGGTATGTATGACGCAGCTCGTATGTGACCAATCGTCTTAATGACGAAAGCACATACAGTTGGCTGCGTGCGAGTCAGACTGGGGATGATTCAAACTAACTGAATCACACGCAGCCAACTGTATGTGCTTGCTGCAATTTGTCATGACAGACCCGCTTAGACTATCTTGCAGAAATATAAATGACCGCAAATCAATTCAAAGCATTGCTGCATGACTACTGTATTGGAGCTCGTGGTTTTTCTGGCACCGCCGTTACGGCCGGATGCTGATCGACCCTGCGCTTTGCGGCTTACTGGAGCCGTGAGCACAGTTGAACCCATGTAACGCTAGATATCCTAGCACAAGGCGGCTTAAAACCGATTTAGGCTGCACGCGACAACAAAACGTTCATTTGCAGAGCTTAAGGGGGGTAATTTTGCAAACTTGTTCACATTAACGCAGGTTTATGCGGGTATAGCTGTTGGCACGCACCGCCCGAGCTGCAAAGCTGACGGCATGAAATGCAAAATGGAATTATGTTGGGTTAACAAACTATGTACAGAAGTGGGAAATAAATTGCGCAACTTTTTTGGGTGTGGGTGCTGGTGTGGCGTCACTTTGGTTTGCGCGGTGGCTTCATATGAAAAAAGCCTCCAGTTTCCCGGAAGCTTTGCATTGACGGTGGTGGAGACGAGGGGGATCGAACCCCTGACCTCTTGACTGCCAGTCAAGCGCTCTCCCAGCTGAGCTACGCCCCCGTGACGAGGAGATACTATAGGGGAAGATTCTTAGTTGTGCAAGAAGTTTTTTGGGTTGATCTTCTTACTTACGGGTTTTCCTGGGACGGGGCAGAAATAATCACTCTTCGAGCGATTATTTCTATCCGCCGTCCCGATAAAACCCTGATGTTATGGCCCTTACTTGTAGAGGTACGCGATGGCGGTGCCGGTGTGGACCTGGATCGTGGCTGTTGACCTGACGACGTTGCTAATGCCTGTGTCGGCCAACAATCCCAGTGGGGCGTGGTCTAGTTCCCACTCTAGGCCGTGTTCGCTTACCTCGGTGTTGGGGGCTATGGCGATGATGGAGAAGGTTTTGCCCTCGGCGTTTTCGATGGTCCAGGTCTCGTCCTGGTGCAGGATTCTGGTCGTCACTTCGTCTTCTTCGATCCAGACGGGGGCGTCCGCATAGCCTGTCAGTAGCCCTAACACAGACAGGGACATGTCCGGGCGGCCGCCGGTGGCGCAAGTCGCAACCACTTCGGCACCCGGCCAGCGACGGCGGACGGAATCGAGCGCCAGCGCCAGATCGGTATAGTCCTTGTAGGGGTTATGGCGCTCTACCTCAAAGGCTTCGGCGGCATCGACCAACGCGCGGCCGGCGTCGCTCACCGTGTCGGCATCTCCCACATACACGTCGCAGCCTAGCCCCGCACCCAGCAACGCGTCGAGCCCGCGGTCAACGGCGACAACGTGGTCGCACTCCCCCGCCAGCTGACGTAGCAGATCCGCGCTCGCCACCACGGGCGAGCCGCAGACCACTAATACCTTGCAAGCCACAGCTCTCGCCTATCCCTCAAACGCAAGCACGCGGGCCAAATCCAGGTCCTCATAGCTATCGATAAAGATATCGCAGTTGTCGCGAACGTCGTCGCGCTTCATGCGGCCGTGCGGGTCATAAATGCCCACACGCTTGAAGTCTGCAACGCCAGAGCTCTTAAGACCAAAGACGGCGTCCTCAAACACCCAGGCGCGCTCGAACTTGTGCCCATGGCGCTCCTCCAGACGACGCAGCGCCAGCTCGTATACGTCGGGGAACTGCTTGGAGCGCCCCGCCTCGCCCGTGGTGGTAATAAACTCCATGTAAGCATCGAGCCCGGCGCCAGCAAGCGCAGATTTAACCAGCTCGGCCGGCGTGGACGTGGCAACGCACATGGCAATGCCGGCAGCCTGCGCCTGCTTCAAAAATGCAAGCAGGCCCTCGCGCGGCGGCACCTTGGAGTAGCCATCGATCAGGATGTCGCTCAGCTCGCGATACAGTTCCTCGCCATTTGTGCCAATGCCCCAGGTGTCGTGGTAGGCCTGGCACTCGTCTTCGAGCGACAAATGCTCAAACTGGGCAAAATCGTCGACCGTCACGTCAACCCCGTGGCGGTGCAATAACTCGGGCTGGGCATAGGCCCAAACGGGGGTGCTATTAACCAGCGTGCCGTCGCAATCGAAAATAAAAGCAACACTTGGGGCAGCGATGCGGTCCATAAACGAGCCTTTCGATGTCAAATGGTAAACAACCTGCTAAAAACGTTTTACCAAACGTAAACCTAACAATCTAGAAACCCTAATTGGTAAAGCTGTCAAGAGTTTTACCATCGCAATTCTGCCAGTGGTATAAACATGGCGCTTACCGATTAAACGCCACCGCAAATCCACTTTCGTTCATAAAACTAACGTACAGGTGTTATCGTAGTTTTTGCCGAAAGTTCCACCGAGCACGCGAGGTGGAACGAATCATAGAACTATCGCCGTCCCTTCGATTCGTGCAGCCTTGGACCTTTCGCATCTAGTCACCAAGGCAACACGCTGCCGCGTCATGATGGGATCAAACGTGAGCGATACAAAGCTAAAGCCAGCAACCAAAAAGCCTGCTACCCGTAAAGCCGCCCCGCACGCACCGGAGCTCACCAAGGACGATGTCTATCTGTTTGGCATCGGTACGTGGGAGCGCAGCTGGGAAAAGATGGGCGCGCATCCCGACACACAAAACCGTACGCGCGGCTGGCGTTTTTGCGTTTGGGCGCCCGACGTAAAGAGCGTCCATGTCATTGGCGAATTTAACGACTGGGATGAGCAAGCCAACCCACTGGTGCCCGTGCATACGAGCGCTATTTGGGAAGGCTTTATTCCTGGCGCCGAGCTGGGTCAGCTCTATAAATACCTTATCGAGACCAACGAGGGCGAAAAGCTCTACAAGGCCGATCCATACGCCTTTAAGGCCGAGTGCCCTCCGGGAACGGCGAGCGTGCTTTGGACCCTCGATGGCTACCAGTGGAACGACGCCGCATGGCTCAAGCGCCGTGCCAGCCATAACCACATGTCGCAGCCCCTTAACATCTACGAGGTGCATATTGGCTCGTGGAAGCGCCACGGCGACGCGCCGCAGGGCGAGCCCGACGAGTACGGCAACTACCCCGGCCCGATGGATCCCTTCCCCGCACAGCGCGGCGAGTTCTACACCTACGACGACCTGTCGGTGGAGCTCGTGGACTACGTGCGCGACATGGGCTATACGCATATCGAGGTCATGCCGCTTATGGAGCATCCCTTCGATGGCTCCTGGGGCTACCAGACGACCGGCTACTACGCCGCCACGTCGCGCTACGGCAACCCGCAGCAGCTCATGCACTTTATCGATGCGTGCCACGAGGCGGGCATTGGCGTGATCATGGACTGGGTCCCCGGCGGTTTTTGCGCCGACTCCCACGGCCTTGCCACCTTTAACGGCCACATGCTGTTTGAGCACGAGATTCACCCCAACTGGGGCACGCACAAGTTTGACTTCGCCCGCGGCGAGGTCCGCTCCTTCCTGGTCTCCAACGTGCTGTACTGGCTCGAGAACTTCCACCTTGACGGCATTCGCATGGACGGCGTGTCCAGCATGCTGTACCTCAACTTTGGCATCGACGATCCCGGCCAAAAGAAGTTCAATAAGTACGGTACCGAGGAGGACCTGGACGCCAGCGCGTTTATCCGCCAGGTCAACTGCGCTGTAGAGGCGCACTACCCCGACGTGATGATGATGGCCGAGGAGTCCACCGCGTGGCCGCTCGTGACCTATCCGCCGCAGGACGGCGGCCTGGGCTTCCATTACAAGTGGGACATGGGCTGGATGAACGATACCCTGCACTACATGCAGACTGATTTTCCGTGGCGCCCCGGCAACCACGGTCTGCTCACGTTCTCCATCATGTATGCCTTTACCGAGAACTTCATCTGCCCGCTGAGCCACGACGAGGTCGTGCACGGCAAGTGCTCGCTGATCGGCCGCATGCCGGGCGACTGGTGGCGCCAATTTGCCGGTCTGCGCACGCTGGCCTTCTACCAGATGACGCATCCCGGAGCCAAGCTCAACTTTATGGGCAACGAGATCGGCCAGTTTATTGAATGGCGCTACTACGAGTCCATCCAGTGGTTCCTGACCGAGGAGTACGAGACCCACAAGCATCATCAGGCGTTTATCAAGGCGCTCAACCACCTGTACACTGACGAGCCCGCTCTGTACGAGCGCGGCTACACCGACGACGGCTTTACCTGGATCGACGCGGACAACTCCAAGCAGTCCATCGTGAGCTTTGTGCGCCAGGGCGAGGACATCGACGACGACCTGGTAATCCTGATCAACTTTGACCCGGCGAGCTACGAGAGCTTCCGTGTGGGTGTGCCGCGTGAGGGTGACTGGGAGGTCATCTTCGATTCTGACCGTCCCGAGTTTGGTGGCAGCGGCTACGCTGGCGAGGAGCCCTACACCTGCTCGAGCGAGCCCTATCCCTGGAACGGGCAGATGGACTCCATCGAGATCAAGGTGCCCGGCCTAGCTGGCGTGGTGCTTAAGCGCCGCGGTCCTAGCAGCTACAAGCCGCCCGTGGTCGAGGAGCCCAAAAAGGCGACGCGCAAGCGTACGTCCTCGGTGAAGCCCAAGACTGCAGCTGCCAAGAAGGCTCCGGCGAAGGCGAAGGCTACCAAGCCCGCCGGCAAGGCTTCGGACAAGTCTGCCACGACCAAAAAGGCAGCCACCAAAAAGGCCGCTACCAAGGCCAAGGCAGCAGCTGTTAAGGCTCCTGCCAAGAAAGCGTAACAAAAGCGTTACCGCTGCAATTACCCGCCCCGCGGGGGCGTAGGATACAAGTCATAGCCGTTCCGGGAGAAACATCCCCGGGGGAAAGGAACGTATGAATAAGATCTTCGACAACAAGCAGGAGTTTACCGAGCTCTATCGCGATGCCGTCATGAGCATCAGCGGCAAGAGCGTTGAGGCCGCCAGCGACCTCGACCGCTTTAACGCCCTGGCCAAGCTCGTGGCCGAGAAGGCACGCACCGTTGCCACCACCAGCGACGCCCGTGTGACCGCCGAGGGCAAGAAGCGCGTGTACTACTTCTCGATCGAGTTTTTGATCGGCCGCCTGCTCGACAACTACCTGCTCAACTTTGGCGTGCGCGACATGGTCGCCGAGGCACTCGACGACATGGGCTTTGATCTGTCCGTCATCGAGAACCAGGAGCCCGATCCGGCGCTGGGCAACGGTGGCCTGGGCCGTCTGGCCGCATGCTTCCTGGATTCCATGGCAGCCGAGGGCATTGCCGGCTACGGCAACGGCATGCGCTACCGCTACGGCCTGTTTAAGCAGGAGATCGTCAACGGCAGCCAGGTCGAGGCCACCGACGAGTGGCTCACCCACGGCTATCCCTGGGAGGTCCGCCGTCAAGACAAGGCCGTGACCATTAAGTTTGGTGGCCATGTTGAGGGCTTTGAGGAGAACGGCCGCACGTTCTACCGCACGGTGGACACGCAGGACATCCTGGCCGTACCTTATGACATCCCCGTGGTGGGCTATGCCGGCGAGACCGTCAACAAGCTGCGCGTATGGGCCGCCGAGCCGGTCGAGGAGCACTTTGACCTTGAGGCCTTCAACCGCGGCGACTACGCCCTGGCCGATGCCGAGCGTGCCGAGGCCGAGGCCATCAGCGCCATCCTCTACCCCAACGACGCCGGCGAGCACGGCCGTCTGCTGCGCCTGAAGCAGGAGTACCTGTTTGTCTCGGCCGGCATCTACAGTCTGCTCGACACCTTTGAGAAGGAGCACGGCGAGAACTGGGAGCTGCTGCCGCAGTTTGTGGCCATCCACACCAACGACACGCACCCCGCCATGTGCGGCCCCGAGCTCATGCGTATCCTCATCGACGAGAAGAAGCTCGAGTGGGACGACGCCTGGAACATCGTGACGCAGGTCGTGAGCTACACCAACCACACCATCCTGCCCGAGGCTCTGGAGAAGTGGCCCATCGGCACGTTCTCCAAGCTCCTCCCCCGCGTGTACCAGATCATCGACGAGATCAGCCGTCGTTGGCACGAGTCGTTCGACACCACGCAGGAGGGCTGGCAGGAGCGTCTGCGCCAGACCGCCATCCTGTGGGACGGCGAGATTCGCATGGCCAACCTGTCCGTGATCTGCAGCCACAGCGTCAACGGCGTGGCCAAGATCCACTCCGACATCATCAAGAACATCGTGCTCAAGGACTTCTATGCCCTGACGCCCGAGAAGTTCAACAACAAGACCAACGGCATCTCGCACCGTCGCTTCTTTGCCGAGTCCAACCCAACCTACGCCAAGCTCGTGACCGAGGCCATTGGCGATGGCTGGCTCAAGGACGCCTTTGAGCTGGAGAAGCTCAAAGAGTTTAAGGACGACACCGAGTTCCTGAAGGCCGTGGGTGCCTCCAAGCGCGTCAACAAGGAGCGCCTTGCCGCCTACGTTAAGGCCGAGACCGGTCTGGTCATTGACCCCAACACCGTCTTCGATGTTCAGGTAAAGCGCTTCCATGCTTACAAGCGCCAGCTCATGAACATCATGAAGGTGATGGACATCTACAACCGTCGCATCGCCGACCCCAACTTCCACGTGACGCCGACGACCTTCATCTTTAGCGGCAAGGCTGCCTCGAGCTACACCTTTGCCAAGGAGACCATCCGCCTGATCAACTCGGTGGCCGAGGTCATCAACAACGATGCCCGCGTCAACGAGGTCATGAAGGTCTGTTTTATCCCCAACTTCCGCGTGAGCAACGCCCAGCTCATCTACCCCGCCGCCGAGATCTCGGAGCAGATCTCCACGGCCGGCAAGGAGGCCTCGGGCACGTCCAACATGAAGCTCATGATGAACGGCGCCATTACGCTGGGTACCCTCGACGGCGCCAACATCGAGATCGCCGACCTGGCTGGCCGCGAGAACGAGGCCATCTTTGGCCTGACCGCCCCCGAGGTCGAGCAGCTTTGGGCATCCAACAGCTACTTTGCGTGGGATACGCTCAACAACGATCGCGACCGTCTGGGCCGCGTGATGGACGAGCTCAAGGACAACACCTTTGCGGGTCTTTCGGGCAACTTTGAGAGCATCTACAACGAGCTCATGAACAACAACGACCCCGACCTGGTCATGGCGGACTTCCGCAGCTACGTGGATGCGTGGGAGAAGCTCACCGGCAGCTACGGCGACCAGGAGACCTGGAACCGCAAGGCGCTGCTCAACACCGCCTCCTCCGGCTGGTTCTCGAGCGACCGCACCATTCGCGAGTACCGCGACGAGATCTGGCACGCGTAAAGGCGCGCGAGCTCCCCTATGCCAGCACGGCATTACTCGACGGGCGTGACGTTGCGCCGCGCCCGTCGCTAATGGGTTTAGGAACATCGATGACAGAAGGAGAAATCGATGAGTAAGAAAGAATGCATCGCGATGCTCCTCGCAGGAGGACAAGGCAGCCGATTGGGGGCACTCACCCAAAAGATCGCCAAGCCGGCGGTTAGCTTTGGTGGCAAGTTCCGCATTATCGACTTTTCGCTGTCCAACTGCTCCAACTCGGGCATCGACACGGTGGGCGTTCTGACGCAGTATCGCCCCTACCTGCTGCATGCCTACGTGGGCTCTGGCGAGGCGTGGGATCTGGACAGCCGCGACGGCGGTGTGTCGATCCTGCCGCCGTACGAGACGCAGACCGGTGGCTCCTGGTATGCGGGCACGGCCGACGCCATTACGCAGAACCTCGACTACATCAAGGCCAACGACCCCAAGTACGTCCTGATTCTTTCTGGCGATCACCTGTATCGCATGGACTACCGCAAGATGCTTAAGACGCACATTGAGAACAACGCCGACCTCACGGTGAGCGTTATGCCCGTGCCGTGGGAAGAGGCCAGCCGCTTTGGCATCCTGACCACCGACCCCGAGGATGGCCGCATCACCAAGTTCACCGAGAAGCCCGATAAGCCCGATTCGAACCTCGCGTCCATGGGCATCTACATCTTCTCGGCCGACGTGCTGATCGAGGCGCTCGAGGAGGACGCTCTGGACCAGCGCTCGAGCCACGACTTTGGCAAGGACATCATCCCCAAGCTGCTCGGCGAGGGCAAGCGCCTGTACAGCTACGAGTTCCACGGCTTTTGGAAGGACGTCGGCACCATCGCCAGCTTCCACGAGACCTCGATGGACCTGCTGGGCAACAACCCCGAGTTCGATCTGTTTGACAAGCACTTCCCCATCATGTCCAACATCACCACGCGTCCGCCGCACTACATTGGCCCGGACGGCCGCCTGGACGACTGCCTGGTCTCCAACGGCTGCAAGATCTACGGCACCGCTCGCCACTCGATCATTTCGACCGATGTCATCATCGAGGAGAGAGCCGTGGTCGAGGACTCCGTGCTGCTGCCGGGTGCGCACGTTAAGAGCGGCGCACACATCTGCCGCGCTATTTTGGGCGAGAACTCCACGGTCGAAGAGGGCGTGAAGCTCGGCTCTGTCGATACCACCAAGGATACGGCCGTCGTTGGAAATGACGTCATTATCGGGAAGGGGGAATGATCCGATGATCAATCGCAAGGCCATCGGTTATATCACCGCTAACTACTCTTCGACCTACGGCAGCGTGCTGCTCAAAGACCGCCCCATCGCGTCCGTTCCGTTTTTGGGCCGCTACCGCCTGATCGACTTCCCGCTGTCCAACATGATGAATGCCGGCATTAAGACCGTCGGCGTCGTCATGCCGGGCAACTACCGCTCGCTGATCGACCATGTGGGCTCGGGCAAGGACTGGGGCCTGGACCGCAAGAAGGGCGGCCTGTTCATGGTGCCCGGCAACGCGTATGGCACCACCAAGGGCGGCATGCGCTTCCTGCTGCGCGACATCATCTCCAACAAGACGCTGTTCCAGCGCTCGGACAAGCCCTATGTTGTGATGATGGGCACCAACATCATCTTTAACATGGACCTCAACACCATCATCGACGCGCACGAGAACTCCGGCGCCCAGATGACCGTGGTGTACTGCAAGGCCACGCGCAACGTCGATGACGAGACCAAGCTCGAGATTAACGAGAACGGCCGCCTGACGGGCGTGAGCGCCGGCGTCGTGTACGGCGACAACGCCTCTATGGACTGTTGCATCGTCAACCGCGAGACGCTGCTCGAGATCATCGACCACTACCAGGCCGCCGACTATCTGGACCTGCTCGAGGCACTCCAGGGCGACTTTGGCAACATCGACGTGTGCAGCTACGAGTACAAGGGCGAGGTCGTGGGCGTGTTTAGCGAGAAGTCGCTGTATCGCCGCAGCATGGACCTGCTCGACCAGACCGTGGCCGACCAGCTCTTTGACCCCGAGCGCCCGATCCTGACCAAGGCCCACGACGTGCCGCCTTCGCGCTATGCGACCGGCAGCCACGCGTGCAACTCGATCATCTCGGCCGGTTGCATCATCAAGGGCACCGTGCGCAACTCGATCCTGTCGCGCGGCGTTGTGGTCGAGGAAGGCGCTTCGGTGACCAACTCGATCATCAACCAGAGCTGCATTATCAAGAGCGGCGCCCGCGTTGAGAATGCCATCCTAGACAAGAACAACGTGGTCCCCACCAACACCGAGCTTCGCGGCACGCCCGAGAACATCCTGGTGCTTGGCAAGGCTCCGTTAACTTCCGACACCACCATCGTACGTTAACGTTGGCACCGCAACATCGCTCGTAACATGTAGAATAGCCGCCCGGTTAGCGCCAGGCGGCTATTCTCGAATTACAACATGGGAGACAATATGGCAGATTCCAGCAAAAAGATGCAGATCGTGTTTGCCTCGGCCGAGTGCGCACCGTTTGTAAAGACCGGTGGCCTGGGCGACGTGGCGGGCTCGCTGCCTGCGGCGCTTGTGCGCGCCGGCGCCGAAGTCATCGTGATGGTGCCCAAGTACGCCACCATCAAGGACGAGTACAAGGCGCAGATGGAGCACTTCTCCGACTTTTACGTGAGCCTGGGCTGGCGCAACGAGTACTGCGGGCTCGAGAAGCTCGAGCACGACGGCGTCACCTATATGTTCATCGACAACGAGCGCTACTTTGCGCGCGACTATCCGTACGGCTTCTTTGACGACGGCGAGCGCTTTGCGTTCTTCTCCAAGGCCATCACCGAGAGCCTGCAGCACCTGCCGGCCGGTTTTGAGTGCGACATCCTGCACTGCAACGACTGGCAGACGGCACTGGCGCCCGTGTTCTTGCGCGAGTTCTACCAGGGCCTGCCGCTGTACGACCGCGTCAAGACCGTGTTCTCGATCCACAACGTGGCGTTCCAGGGCCAGTTTAGCGACACCGTGATGGAGGACATCCTGGGCGTGGCGCATATTCCGGCGGCCGCCTCGCAGCTGCGTTGCGACGCCTGCAGCATCAACTACATGCTGGGCGCGCTGCGCTATGCCGATGCCATCACCACGGTGAGCCCCACCTATGCCAACGAGATCCAGACGCCCGAATTTGGCGAGGGACTGGACGGCGTGCTGCGCGAGCGCTCCTATGCGCTGCAGGGCATTTTGAACGGCATTGACGTGGCGGGCTTTGACCCGGCGACCGACAAGCGCATTGCCGCCAACTACACGGTCGAGGACCGTTCCGGCAAGGCCGTGTGCAAGGCCAAGCTGCAGGAAGAGCTGGGGCTCGAGGTTCGCGACGACCGTCCGCTCATGGTGATGGTCACGCGCCTGACGCGCCAGAAGGGCATGGACCTGGTCATGTACGCGCTCGACCGCATCCTGTCCGGCGGCGTGCAGGTGGCGGTGCTGGGCACCGGCGACCGCGACTACGAGGACGGCCTGCGCTACTTCCAGGACAAGTACCCCGGCACCATGGCCGCGCGCATCGAGTTCGATCCTGCCCTGTCGCAGCGCATGTACGCCGCTGCCGATATGTTCCTGATGCCTTCGAAGTTTGAGCCCTGCGGCCTGTCGCAGATCATCGCCATGCGCTACGGTACCCTGCCCATCGTGCGCGAGACCGGTGGTCTGAAGGACACGGTGATCCCGTATAACGAGTTTACCGGCGAGGGCACGGGCTTCTCGTTTAGTAACTTTAACGGCGACGAGATGGGCGACGCCGTGTTCCGCGCGGCACGACTGTTCTGGGACAACCGCGATGCCTGGAATCAGCTGGTCACGCAGGCCATGAGCCAGGACTTCAGCTGGACACGCTCTGCCGACAAGTATCTGGACCTGTACTTCTTTATGCACCCGGAGATCGAGAGGCCGGCGGCGGTTGTCGACGAGCCCGTGGGTGTGACTGAGGAGACTGCGGCCGAGCCCAAGGCGGAGCCGGTTGTTGAGGCGCCCGCTGCTGTTGAGGAGCCCAAGGCTGAGGTGAAGGCTGAGGCAGCTCCCGAGGCTGAGGATAAGCCGGCTGCAAAGCCTGCCGCCAAGAAGACCACGACGCGCAAGACGACGGCTAAGAAGGCTACGACAACTAAGGCCACTGCGGCAAAGACGACTGCTGCCAAGGCAACGACGACGCGCAAGCGCACGACCGCCGCTGCCAAGAAGGCCGCCGAGGCCGAGGCTGCTCCCGAGGTAAAGGCCGAGACCGCCGAGGCCAAGCCGGCCGCTAAAGCTCCGGCCAAGACCGCTGTCAAGAAGACGACCGCGACCAAGAGCACGACCGCCAAGAAGGCAACGGCAGCCAAGAAGTCCACAGCAACGAAGTCGACGACCACGAAGACCGCCACGACCAAGGCAGCCGCAAAGCCGGCCACCAAGGTCGAGGAGACGCCTGCCGAGTCCAAGGCGGAGGCAGCCGTCGAGGCCAAGCCCGCCGCCAAGACCACCACGCGAAAGCGCGCGACGACAGCCAAGAAGACCACGGCAAAGGCCGCAACTCCCAAGGCGGAGACTAAGCCCGCTGCTGCCAAAGAAGAGCCCAAGGCCGAGGTAAAGGCCAAGCCGGCGCCGAAGGCCGCTGAGGTCAAGGCCGCCCCGAAGGCAGAGGCTAAGCCCGAGCCCGCCAAGGAGACCCCGGCCTCCCCCGCCGCTCCAGCAGCGGAAAAGGCCCCGACCAAGAAGACCTCCGTCCGCAAGGCAACGGCCACCCGCAAGCGCCGCTAATCCGGACGATCCACAATCTAATCCTCAATAAACAAGGGGCGCTCCAACCGGGCGCCCCTTCTCTGTAGATAGTTGGTAAAACGATTTTCTAGGACAACCGTTCGCCGATGGTAAACGGATGTTGTTTATACACCCTGTGTACAACAGGTATACTTATATCTTGTGCGTAAAGCCCATGGCCCGCAGGCCGTGATTCTATTGAACTGGACCGTACTATGAGATTGATACACAACAGCCGCCTACCGCAGTTTCGCACTCCGTTTGGCGCTGTGACCACAGGAACTACCGTTGCACTCTCGGTTATTTTGGAGGATGCCGATCCCAACCAGGCAACACTCACCCTGCGTACCTGGGTCGATGAAGTCGGCGAGTCTCTGTATCCCATGACGCACGAGGGCGACGGCATATTTACCGTAGAGCTTGAGTGCACTGAGCCCTGTCTTATCTGGTACAGCTTTATCTGCAACATCGAGGGCCAGCCCGAGGTACGCCTGGGTGCACCGCAGGGTCGCACCGGTGGCGAGGGTGTGACCTACAACTACGCCGAGGTTCCGTCCTTCCAGATTACCGTCTACAAGCACCGAGAGAACCGTCCCACTTGGTACGAGCGCGGTATGGTCTACCAGATCTTCCCCGACCGCTATGCACGCGACGAAAACTGGCGCGAACGCACGCTTGCCGAAGTTGAAAAACCGCGCAAAGGAATCCAGCGCCGCATGGTCGAGGACTGGAACGAACCGCCCGAGTACGAGCGTGCCGAAGACGGCTCCATCAAGACCTGGGATTTTTACGGCGGCTCGCTCAAGGGTATCCAAAATGACCTGCCCCGCATTGCCGAGCTAGGCTTTACGGCCATCTACCTCAACCCGATCTTTGAGGCCGCGAGCAACCACCGCTACGACACGGCCGACTACACCAAGATCGACCCGATTCTGGGCACCGAGCAGGACTTTACCGAGCTGTGTCAGGCGGCTGAGAAGCTCGGCATTTCCATTATCCTGGACGGCGTCTTCAATCACACGGGCGATGACTCGATCTACTTTAACCGCTACGGCAACTATCCCGGCGTGGGTGCCTGGCAGAGCGAGGATTCGCCGTGGCGCGATGCGTTTACCTTCCACGAGGACGGCTCGTACGACTGCTGGTGGGGCGTGGGCAACATGCCAGCCATCAACGAGAAGTCTGAGTTGGTACGCGAGAAGCTCCTAGGAAAGGACGGCGTGATCCGCAAATGGCTGCGCGCCGGTGCCCATGGTTGGCGCCTAGATGTCGCTGACGAGCTTTCCGACGACTTCCTGGCCGAGATCAAGAAGGCCGTACTTGCCGAGAAACCCGATGCACTGCTGCTCGGCGAAGTCTGGGAGGACGCCTCCAATAAGATTAGCTACGGCCATCTGCGCCGCTACCTGCAGGGCTCCGAGCTGGACTCCGCTATGGATTACCCCTTCCGCGACATGGTCATCGGCTTTTTGATGGGCTACAAGAACGCCTATCAGGCTGCCGAGGATATCGAGACCCTACGCGAGAACTACCCGCGCGAGGCCCTGTCCTGCGCGCTCAATCTGCTTTCGAGCCACGACCGCCCGCGCATTATCTCGGTGCTCGGCGGCGGCCCCGACGAGTCGCAGCTGCCCGAGAGCGAGCGCAGCAAGTGGCGCCTGGACGAGAACTCCATGGGCCTGGCCAAGAGCCGCTTTTGGTTGGCGACGCTCATGCAGATGACCTTCCCAGGCGTGCCCTCGATCTATTATGGCGACGAGTACGGCTTGGAGGGCCTCACCGATCCGGGCAACCGCCGCACCCTGCCGACCAAGGACCAACTCCACGACTTCGATACGCTAGCCATCGTTAAGAACGCATCTGCCATTCGCCGCGCGTTACCGTTTATGGTCGATGGCGAGATCAAGGCCTTTGCGCTCAACGACGACGTCTTGGCCTACACCCGCACGGGCAAAGACGGCGAGGCCGCGACGGTTATCATCAACCGCAGCCTGCGCAATTCGCACTGCGTGACGATTCCGGCGCTCGGCGAATGCGCAAGCGAAGTGATCAGCGGCCACGAGTGCGAAATCCACAACGGTACAGTCACGATCGATCTGTATCCGTTGGGCTCGTCGATCATCTATCACCATGCCGAGCAGCGCCTGCAGGAGCCGCTTGATCACGGCGCGGGCGTCGTGTGCCATATCACCTCGGTGCCCACCGACGACGGCAAGCCCGGCACGATTGGTGCGCCCACACGTCGCTTTATCGACCATCTGGCCGCTATGGGTATGCGCTACTGGCAGGTTCTGCCTGTCAACCCGACGGACTTCTTCCGCTCCCCTTACGCTGGGCCTTCGGCCTTTGCGGGCAATATCGACCTGCTGCCCGAGAGCCACGAGGAGCTGGCCGCCGACTTCGTCACCTGGAAGACCCGCGGCGGCGAGGATGCCGACCCGCTGTACACGGCGTTTAAACATCGCAACGCCGACTGGCTCGAGAAGTACTGCGTCTACATGGCGGTAAAGAAGCACTTTGAGGGACTGTCGCGCCACGAATGGCCGGCGGATGTCGCGCGCTACAACGAGCACCTGATCGATGACAAGCGCTTCCATGACGAGGCCGAGCTGCAGGCGTACATGCAGTATCGCTTTGACCTTGCTTGGTGCGAGCTTATGAACTATGCACACAAGAAGGGCATCGAGGTCATCGGTGATATCCCGATGTATGTCTCGGACGATTCGGCCGATGCGTGGAGCGAGCCCGAAAACTTCTGGCTGTCCGACACCGGCAAGGCGATTGAGATTTCGGGTGCGCCGCCCGACAACTTTGCGCCCGAGGGGCAAGTGTGGGGAAACCCCACCTTCCGCTGGGATCACATGAAACAGAACGGCTATAGCTGGTGGATGGATCGCCTGCGTCGTGCGTTCGCGCTCTACGACCGTGTGCGCCTGGACCACTTCCTGGGCTTCCACAGCTACTTTAGCATCCCTGCCGGCAAGGCCTGTGCCGACGGCCGCTGGCTGGCTGGCCCGGGCAAGGACCTATTCCAAACGGCCTACGACGAGCTGGGTCCGCTTAACTTTATTGCCGAGGACCTGGGCTATTTGACGCCTGGTGTTCGCGCGATGGCTTCGACCTGTGGCTTCCCCGGCATGGACGTACTGGAGTTTAGCAACTACGACGTTCGCTGCGGAATTCATCCCACGCCGGGCAAGATCCTGTACACCTCGACGCACGACACCTCGACGCTTGCCGGCTGGTGCACGCGCACCTTTGCTGGCGGTGACGAGCCGAGCGGCATTGCATTGGCAAGCGAGCTCATGGGCAACGCCCTGGCCAGCGATGCTCCGCTCGTTATGATGCCGCTGCAGGACGTGCTGGGGCTGGGCGACGATGCACGTATGAACGTGCCGGGCGTGGCCACGGGCAACTGGACATGGCAGGCGCAAGAGGCCGACGTTGCAGCAGCCGAGGAGAAAACTGCGAAGCTCCTGCGCAACACCCATAGATTCTGGGGCGAAGCGTGATAAAACCCACGATATAGGGTACAGTTACAGCTGTTTGATTTTTGCGGGCAGAGCGATCTGCCCGCTTTGTGCTGAAAAGGAAGTATTATGGCGCGCTACGATTACAAGTGCACGAGCTGCGGCAACGTGTTTGAAGTTGAGCACCCCATGTCCGAGACGCCCGAGGTCGTATGCCCCAGCTGCGGTGCTCCGGCATCTAAGACGTTCTCGGCCAGCGGCATTAAGTTCGAAGGCAGCGGTTTCTACAACACCGACCAGCGAAGCGGCGGCTCCAGCACCAGCGCCACCAGTGGCTGCTGCGCCAATTGCCCGCACAATCACTAGAAACCAAGCAGCCCCGCGACCGACACCGATCGCGGGGCTGCTTCTTTAGCTACCCAGGTTTCCTTATGAGTTGCGGTGAAATAAGGACTGTTTGGCGGGTAGAAGCCGCTATTCAATCCCTATTTCACCGCAACTTAGTAGTTACTTGTGGACCAGCCTGGCGCAGAAGTGGCCGTCGTAGGAGTCGGCGTTTACGGGGACGCTTTGGAAAAGCCCGCGGTCGTTTTGGCGTACGGAGACGAGCTTCTTGGCTTGTTCAAACTCGGGAAGCTGCAGAATCTGTGCCTCGGAGAGGGGCGCCACGGTAAAGCCGGCGCCCTCGGGCGAAGTCAAAAACGCATCCACGACCTGCGCGTTCTCCTCGTCGAAGACCGAGCACGTCGCATAGATGAGCTCACCATCCTCGGCAACGCGCGCGGCTGCTTCCTTGAGCATCGTCAGCTGCAGCTTGGGCAGATCAGTCGTAACGTCCTTCTCGGTCAGGCGCCACGGAATCTCGGGATGACGGCGCATGGTGCCGGTGCCCGAGCACGGGGCATCAATAAACACCGTATCGAACAGAACAGGCTTACCAAGCATCGCATCGAACGACGTGAGGACCGCATCAAGCTCACAGGCATCGCCAGAGACCGTGCGAACACCCGTAATACCCGCCTTATGCAGGCGTGCGAGATTCTGGTCGCACTTTCGGTCGTGCAAATCGAGTGCGGTATGCTGGCGCTCGTACCCGGCACGCTTAGCCTGACACATCATCACATAGGTCTTGGTGCCGCGACCGGCGCCAATCTCTAGGCAACGCCCGGGACGGGTCGCCGCGGTAGCGATGAGCTGGGCATTAAGGTCCGAGGCCACGGCAGCCGCGCGCTCAAACACACCCGACGCAACCGTGGCCTGCGCATCGACCGGCGCATGGCAACCCGGGAACACAGGCGCAACAAGCTGCGATAGGTACGGATCGGGTTTGGTCGCAAAGGCGTTCTCGTGCAAAGCAAGCGGCGCGGGTGCCAGATTGCCGGCAAAGTTGAGCGCACCCTCGGGCGTATCGAACGACGCCATAATGCGAGCGCACAGCCAGCGCGGCATGCCCATCAGGCGCGACAGGAGAACCAAACGGCGCTCGGACTCATCGGCATCCGCCGCAGTGGCAAAGTCCTCAACGTTGTCCGCGACCTTATGCAGCACGGCGTTCGCCAGACCGGCGGCCGATTTAGCGCCGCTACGAACCAGCTCTACACCCTGGCTCACGGCAACGCGACCAGGGGTATGCAGGTAGAGCATCTCAAAGGCCGAGATGCGAAGCGCCATGCGAACACGCGGCGCAACCTTTTTGGGCTTATCCAAAAACTGATCGAGCAGCTCATCCAGAATGCCCTGGGTGGCTGCAACTCCAAGCGCCAAACGAGCGGCAAAAGCAGAATCGCGCTGGTCAATGGCCTTGGCCGAAGCACGGGACGAAAGCACGTCGCGCGCATACATACCGCGACGGTCGGCCTCCATCAGCACGTCAAGCGCAAGCTTGCGCGCGGGGGAAAGCTTACTCATGACAAAACACCCCACGTCAGATCGGCACCCTGCAGACCGGCAGCCCAGGCAGAGGCAGCCATGGCACGTTTGCCATCGGGCTTAACCTCGAGCAACTCAACCGCACCATCGGAAAGCCCCAGGTAGACGCGCTTGGCCTGAACGGCGACGAGCCCCTCGCCAAGCGACACATCTGCCGGCGCGGCATCGAGCACGCGCACGGTCTTGCCAGCAATCACGCAACGGGCAGGCGCGGTATCGGACGAAGCCAGCACGTGGCGCACGCAATCGAGCGCAGACATCTGAGGATCCAGACGCATCTCTTGCTTGGAAATCTTGGCAGCATGCGTGACGAGCGACTCATCCTGCTCGGTCCACACCGCCGCGTCATCGGCAAGCGAGGGCAGCGTATCGGCCAGCAGCTTACCGCCCAGCTCGCCAAGCTCCATCGTCAGTGCCTCGGCATGCTTACCGGCAACCGAAGTCGAGGCCTGCGCGCAATAAGCGCCCGTATCCACGCCATGTCCAATGCGCATAATGGAAACGCCGGCAACCTCGTCACCAGCAAGAATAGCACGCTGAATGGGAGCGGCGCCACGCCAACGTGGCAGCAGCGAAGCGTGAACATTCACAATACCGAGCGGCGCCATATGTAGCACCTCATCAGGCAAAATGCAGCCATAGGCAGCCACACAGAAAATATCAGCCTGCGCAGCCTGGAGCGCCTCAACAACCTCCGGCGTCATACGATTAGCCTCAACAACCGGCAACCCCAGCTCAAGCGCCTTGGCCTTAACGGGAGAAGGCTCAAGCTTCTTACCACGCCCACGAACAGCATCAGGACGAGTAATAACCAGCACAATCTCATTCCCAGCCTCAGCAAGCGAAGTCAGCGAAGGCACAGCAAAATCAGGCGTACCCATAAACACAATACGCATAGAGAACGTCTCCCCTCAACCAAAGCCGAGACGGCTACAAATAACAGCGGAAAGCCAAGTACCCAGCCCATCCGCAATAACAATTCAACAAGAACAAATATACCCAAAACCAAAGAAAGAGCCGCAATAAAAGCAGCTCTTCCAACAAAGCAATTATCAGCGAAGACGCCCCTCCCTGGACCAACGGCACCCGGGCGAGACAAGCAGCGTCAACGTAGTCCCCGGGGCGCCCGCCTATATCGTCCCGCGCGCAGTTTCGCAGCGCAGCGAGAATGTTTGAGCACGGGATGATATAGGCGGGCACCCCGGGGACGGACAAACCTACTCCGTCTCGCCCGGTCGAGCGCCGCGGGCCAGGGCGTCCTGGTACTCCTTGACGGCCTTGATCCTCTGCATGGGCTTCAGTCGCTCGAACATGGTGTTGCCGTGCAGGTGATCGATTTCGTGCTGCAGGCACACGCAGAACAAATCGCCCGAGGCCTCGTAGCGAATCAGGTTGGCGTCCAGGTCATACGCCTCGACAACGACATGGTCGGGACGCTCGATCTCGCAGCTAATGCCGGGAATGGACAGGCAGCCCTCGCTAAACGGCACCAGATGGTCGCTCTGCTCAACAATGACAGGGTTGATGAGCACGTACGGGTCATAGTCGTTTTTGTCGCTGTAATCGCAGTCGATGGTGACGAGTTGGATGAGCTCACCGATCTGCGGGGCAGCCAGGCCGCAGCCGCCGTTCTCGAACATCATCTTCTTCATCTTCTCGGCAAGCGCCTCGATCGCCGGGGTAATCTCCTCGATGACGGCGCACTCCTGACGCAGACGAGGGTCGGGCGAAAGTACGATTCCGTTGGCTTCCATGGCCATCCTTTCGGGTTGTTACATCAAATCATAGGCGTCGACGTCAACGCTCACGCTCACGCCGCACACGGAGCCTACCTCTTTGAGGCAGGCGTCGATATCATCAGAGACATGGTACCCTACCGGCGACTTTACAAGCAGATGGAAGCGGTAACGGTCCTTGGCTCTCTCAATTACACACGAAGCCGGACCAAGCACCTGGGGCACCGCGCGGCCCGCCCGCAAAAAGTCGGGAGCGGCGGCATGCCAGCGGCGCTTGAGCAGCTTTGCGATGCGACCGATGTAGTCCCGCGCGTCATCCGCGTTCGCCGACCAAACCAAAATGTTGACCAGGCGCACGAAGGGCGGATACAGGGCGTCGCGACGCTGGTCCAAGTCGTGGTCGGTAAAGATGGAACGATCATGCTCGGCAACGGCGCGAATGACCGGGTCCTCGGGCAGATAGGTTTGGATGATGACCTCGCCGGGACGATCGCCGCGACCGGCACGACCGGCGACCTGTTCCAGCAGATCGTAGGCGCGCTCCCCCGCTCTAAAATCGGGCAGCTTTAACGCAAAGTCGGCATTGACTACACCCACAAGCGTGACCTCGGGAAAGTCGAGGCCCTTGGCAATCATCTGGGTGCCCAGCAGCACCGCGCAATCGGCGGCATCGAACTGCTCGAGCAACTTTTTATGCGCGTCCTTGCCACGCGTGGAATCGGCATCCATGCGGATGATGGCGACATCCTCGGGCAGCATCTGGTGCAGCGCGTCCTCGATCTGCTGCGTGCCCAGACCCATTTTTGCCAGGTAACGGCTGCCGCACTTGGGGCAGCGACTCGTGGGCGCGGGATACGGCTGCACGCGCCAGGACGAACCACAGGTGTGGCACTGCAGCGTATGGGTGCGCTCGTGGTACGTAAGCGCCGTAGAGCAGTGGTTGCAGGTGGGAACGCAACCGCACTCGCGGCACATCAAAAACGGCGCAAAGCCGCGGCGGTTATGCAGCAGCACAGCCTTCTCGCGGCGCTTGACCACGCGCTCCAAACCTTCCATCAGCGGTTTAGAGAACATGGAGCGGCTGCCGTGCGAAAACTCGCGGCGCAGGTCGGCAATGCGGACCGTGGGTAGCACGGCGTGTCCCGGGCGCTCGGGCATCTCGACGCGCGTCCAGGTGACACCGTTGTACGTGCCGCGGCGGCAGCGGTCGAGGGCCTCGGCAGAAGGCGTAGCCGAGCCCAGCACGAGTGGGCAGCGATAGCGGCGCGCCATCTCGGCCGCCACCTCGCGCGCATGGTAGCGCGGACTGGAGCCCTGTTTGTAGCTGGTCTCGTGCTCCTCGTCGATGATGATGAGGCCCAGGTCGCTGAGCGGGCAAAAGAGTGCCGAACGCGCGCCGACGACAACACGGGCGGCGCCACTTGCGACCATATCCCACTGGTCCAGGCGCTCACCGGTCGAAAGACGGGAATGGAAGACCGCGACCGTCTCGCCAAAGCGCGAACGAAAGCGGCCGACGGTTTGAGCCGTCAGCGAGATCTCGGGCACAAGCACGCACGCTGAGCGCCCGGCCGCGAGCACGCGCTCGATAGCGGAGAGGTAGACCTCGGTTTTACCGGATCCGGTGACGCCGTCGACAAGGACCACATCGCCGTGTGCGTCCAGGCGAGCACGCTCAATCTGCGCGAGCGCCTGCTGCTGGCCGCTCCGGCGCGCCACCGGGCGCCTATTCAAAACC
>UQHY01000017.1:0-36665 GCA_900540975.1 uncultured Collinsella sp. | reverse complement strand
GACGACCGGCGGTTGTTCGCCGGAGAGGTCCCCGGCCCGGGGGAGCCAGTCGAGCGGCTCGATAAGCTTGGCGCGACGGCTTCCGCGTTCGACCTCGGAGTACTTGAATTTTTTTGTGGACGATCTCAGCAGCTGGGACGGAATGGAGCGCCAGACCTTGCGTGCCGCCACGCCGCTGATCCCGTTTTCGGGGTCGGTCATATCGGCGGTATAGGTCTCGTTGATTTCGCGCTGCTCGACGCGCGCATCCTCGATGGATAACGTCTTGCGATATGCGTTGACGGCGGCGGGCATGCCGCCCACGATCTGGTATCGATGAAACAGGCTGAGCGCGGCTTGGTGCGCGGCGTAGGTCTCGAGCGTGCCGGCGTGGGTACGAATGGCATCGGCCATCTGCTCCTCATCGAGCGCCCAGAGAAACTCCTCGAACGACATAGGATGCATGGTCTCTTGACGAACGCCGCTGGGAAAAGGCAGCTTACGTTTGCGCGTGGCGACGCCGAGCTGACTGCCGGTCGCGCATATGCGCCAGCCCGAACCCGAAAAAAAGCGAAGCGAGTTGAGCGCCCGTTCGCAGAGCTGCACCTCGTCAAACAGGATGAAGGTGGTTTCTTTGCGAATGGGGGCGCGTTTATAGTCTGAAATCCGCGCCACGATGGTGTCAACGTCGTCGGTGGGACAATCGAACAGCGGAGCGATCAGCTCAAGATCGGTCTGAAAGTCGAGTTTGACAAACGCATCGCCGGCGATTCGCCTGCCGATTTCCTCGGCAGCGTACGTTTTGCCTACGCGTCGCGCACCACGGATGAGGAGGGGGCGTGAGGCGTCCTTTGTCGCCCATGATTCGATAACGGACTCGATTGATCTGCGCATGGGGCCGCCTTTCCAATTTCGTGTACTTCAGATACATAGTTTAGTACGATTTCATGTACTTGAAATACACGAAATAATAGAAAAGCGTGTATCTCAAATACACGAAATTGCACTGCTGAAGCTTCCAGGCGGATAAACATACTCATATTGGGCGGTTTTCACCGGTTGCTCGCCACCTTGGGCTATGTTCGTCCCTATGCCTGCATCCGGGGCTGTGTTGATTGACGGCGACGCTCCCAGCGAGCCAACTTAATCGTCACCAGCGTGAGCGCCCAGGCCACAAGCGAGAACGCGGCGCCCACTGCGCCAACGTAGGCAATGCCAACTCTGCTTACCACGGCGCCGCCCACTGCGGTGCCAAACGAGATGCCGACGTTAAACGCCATGGGCTCAACCGAACTTGCGAGCACCATCGACTTGGGATGGCGGCTGCGCGCCACGTCCATAAAGTGTGTGATGCACGACACCGAGAACAGGTACATGAGCAACGCCAAGCTAAAGACAAAGACGAGCGCGAGCGGCATGGCGCTACCCACGGCAAACAGCCCAAGCAGTGCCGCCGCCTGCAGCACAAACGTAACCAGCAGCGCCTTCATGCCAAAACGCGCATCGATCCATCCGCCCAGGATATTCGAGATCAGGCAGAACACGCCGTAGGCCATGAGCGTGGTACTCGCCTGAACGGTGCCCATGCCCAGCACCTGCTCAAGATAAGGCGTCACGTAGCCGTAGAACACATAGACCGAGCCCACGCCAAACAAAAAGATGAGCATGCCGGTGATGATGCTCGGCTCGCGTAGAAGCCCCGCCTGCTCACGAAAGGTGGCAGGCTCGCCGGTTTGCCCAGCGCGCGGCATAAACGCCACGAGCGCTCCGCAGATTAAAACGGCAAAGGTAAGCGTACCGTACATGGCCACGTGCCAATCGAGCGTGTCGGCCACAAACTTGCCGATCGAAGTGACAAAGACCATTGCCACAGAAAACGCGCCGTACACCACCGAGATGGCGAGCGAAGTTTGTTGCGGGGACAGAAGCTCGGGGATGTACGTCACGCCCACGGCGAGCAGTGCGCCCGAGACGGAGCCCAGGACAATGCGTGAGATAAACAGCACCTGGAAGTTGGGAGCCAACGCCATGACCAGGTTGCCGAGCACAAAGACGACGCTATAGCACACGAGCAGCTGGTAGCGGCGGAATCGCCCCGTGCTGAGCGCGAGCACCGGCGTCGCGATAGCGTAGACGAGCGCAAACACGCTGATGAGCTGGCCCGCAGTGGCAAGTGATATGCCGAGTTCCGTTGCCAAGTCGCTTTCGATGCCGATGACCACGAACTCGGAGCAGCCGAGCGAGAATCCCAACAGCACGAGCAGCGCCAGGCAGAGCTTGGTGCGCGCGGGGGAGAGCGCGGCGGCGGTTGGCTTACTTTTAGGCGTGGTTGCGGCGGTCAAGGTTGTCACTCCAATGTCGCATGAATAAGCGGGATTCAATCCCTGCAACTCTAACAGAATGTGACAAAGGGGCAGTCCCTTTGTCACATGGAGGGCTTGCCTGTATAGTCGCAATACAGGCGAAGATGGTCTCAGGTACATCGCGGGCGGCAGGAGATCCCATGGGTATGCACACGACAAAGGTTGCAGTGGGCGAGGGCAAGTTTGCGCTCGAGGCCCAGCTGACGGTGACGCCGCGAGGCATGGCGGTGTACGCCTGCTCGCCGGAGTTTGCGCACCTGGGCGCCACGGCGCAGGCCATTCCGCGCCCCGAGCCCGGCCGTACGGCAACGGTGAGCATCCTGGCCGTTCCGTGCCATCGAGATGAGATCCCGGCGCACGATATCGCGGCGGCGCTGGCCACGCGCTTTGGCGTGCCGGTAGTTGCAAGCACGGGTTTTCATGTTGAACAAGCGAGCGGTGACGACCTGCAGCGCGTGCTCGACACCACCAAGGAGCTCATCGCCGCGCTCGAGGAAGCCGCAGCCCGCATTCTGCGCGCCGGCTGGGATGAGGGCGGTGCGGGCGCCGAGGTCGTGGCGGTCGATGCTGCGACCGGCGAGGCGCTTGGCCCCGTCGACCGCATCGAGGCCCATGCTGGTGAGGGCATCCTGCATCAGGCATTTCTGACGCTTTTGGTCGAGGGCCGGGGCGAAGACGCGCGCCTGCTGCTCTGTCGCCGCAGTCCGCTCAAGCGCCTGTGGGGCGGGGTGCTGGCCGATAGCTGCGCCGGCCATCCGCTCCCCGGGGAAGACGTCGCGGCCGCCACGGCGCGCCGCATCAACGAAGAGCTCGGCATTACGCGCGAGCCCGATCAGCTCAAGCACCTCGGACACGTGGTGTACCGCGAGGACCACGGCGACGGTCGCTGCGAGTGCGAATGGTGCGAGGTCTACCTTGCCCATGTTGAGCCGGGCGAGCTGCATATCAACCAAGAGGAGATCTCGGAAGTGCGTCGCGTGGCTCCGTCCGAGCTCAAAGGCTACCTGCAGGGTCACCCCGAGCAGCTGGCCCCCTGGCTCCGCGAGGCCCTCGGCGACCCATTCATCCGCACGGCCCTCGCTATGTAAAAAAGACAGTCCCTTTGCCACATCCAAACCGTCACAACATTCGGCGAAAATCTCGAAAACGAGGAAAAGCGTCGAATGTTGTGACGGTTTTTGTCTAGGGAATCGCTTCTCATCCAAAAAATCCGCTTGACTGTATTGCCGCAACACAGCGCAACGTAAGGGGTGTCCGATAACGGGCGCCCCTTTTTAAGCGGCAACATGGCTGCGAATTCGGAGCGCCCCCAACAAGAAAGGTGGGGAGATGGAAGCGGAAAAGAAGGCGTTTAAGATCACCAAGCGCGAAATTGGCTTTGTGCTGGGTATCGTTGTCTTTTTGCTGGTGAAGTTTCTTCCTTTGGCGGAGCTGAGCTCGACGGTCGAGCTCACGGTCGGCGGTCAGACCTGTCTGGCACTGACGCTCGCCACGGTGGTGTTCTGGGCATGCGGCGTGGCACAGCCGGGCTTTGTGGGCCTGCTCTACTGCGCACTGCTCGTCCTGTTCAAGGTGTGCGTGGACGACACGGGCGCCGCGAGCATCTCGGCGACGGTCGCCTCCACGTTTAGCTCGTGGACCAAGGCCACCATGTGGCTCGTCATCGGCGCCTACCTCATCGCCAGCGCGGTCAAGGAGTCGGGCCTGGGCGAGCGCATCGCCTACGCGTTCATGCTCAAGTTCGTGCGCGACGCCAAGTCGCTCATCATCTAGATCTTCGCGCTCACCTTTGTGCTGTCGCTGCTGATCCCGCATCCGTTCCCCCGCGCCTTCCTCATCCTCGCCGTCGTCTCGGTCATTGCCGAGTCCGCCGGCTGCGGTGACGACGACAAGGGCAAGCTCGGCTTCCTCGTGTTTGCCGCTGCCGCCCCGGGTTCCATGTTCTTCCTGACGGGCGACTCCACGCTTAACCCGCTCGTTGCGCAGTACAGTGCCGAGGCCGGCGGCATGAGCCCGTCCTTCGTCGACTGGTTCCTGTACATGAGCGTGCCTATGCTGGTTGCGCTGCTGTGCACCCTGTTCCTGGGCCTTTTCCTCTTTAAGCCCAGCAAGGAGCTCGTCTACGATCGCGAGCAGATCGTGGCCAAGCAGGCCGCGCTCGGCAAGCTCTCCGTCAAGGAGATCCGCACCATCGTGTGGCTTGTCATCGCCATCGCGCTGTGGCTCACCGTCTCGGGCGACTATATCGGCTGGGTCACCCTGGCCATTGGCGTTGCTCTCGCCATGCCCATCATCGGCGAAGTCCTCACTCCCGCCAGCTGGAACGCTGTCGACATCAAGTCCCTCATGTTCCTGACGGCCGCCATGGCCGTGGGCTCCGTGGGCGGTGCCACCGGCATGAACGCCTGGATCGCCGACGTCGTGCTCCCCAGCTCCGTGCCTGAGAACATCTTCCTGTTCGCCCTGCTCGTCGCCGCGCTTTCCATGATCATCCACATGTTCATGGGCTCGGTCATGGCCGTGCTCGGCGTGTGCGTGCCGGCATTTATCAGCTTTGCCGCCGGCTCCAGCGTGAGCCCACTCGCCGTGGCGCTCATCGTCTTCACGTCCATCAACATCCACTACATCCTGCCGTTCCATAACCTGCCGATCCTTATCGGCGAAGGCAAGGACGCCGGCGGCTACACCTCCAAAGAGGCTATGCGCATGGGCATCCCCCTCACCGCGGTCGTCTTTGTCGTCGTGCTGGTCGAGGCCGCCTGGTTCCACCTCTTTGGCCTGATGTAAGCGGTCGAGCGCCCCGGCTGTAAGCAGCCAAGCGCTTGAACTTCGAGTGGTCGAGCGCTCCATTTGTGAGCGCCGCGGCCCCATTACGTTACCCCGTCCGGCGGCACCTCGTCGCCGGACACTCTCCCGAAAGGAGTACGCCATGTCCACTACCGATGCTTCCCAGATCCACGACCTGCGTTCCGCGCTCGACTTTTTGCGTGAGATGCCGGGCCAGCTGCTCGAGACCGACACCCAGGTCGATCCCGATGCCGAGGTCTCGGGCGTCTACCGTCACGTCGGTGCTGGCGGCACCGTCATGCGCCCGACCAAAGA
The DNA here is from genome assembly GCA_900540975.1 of uncultured Collinsella sp. Taxonomy (GTDB): domain Bacteria; phylum Actinomycetota; class Coriobacteriia; order Coriobacteriales; family Coriobacteriaceae; genus Collinsella. The sequence goes on along the minus strand of UQHY01000017.1, from coordinate 31,221 downwards.
GGGTCCGGCGATGGTCTTCAACAACGTCAAGGGCTTTGACGACGCCAAGGTCTGCATCGGTATGCTTGCCAGCCGCAAGCGCGTTGCCGCCCTGCTCGACCTGGACGAGGAGCACCTGGGCCTCGAGATCGGCAAGCGCTTCGAGAACCTGATCGCCCCCGAGCAGATCGCCGAGGGCAAGCACGTCGACTGCCAGGAGGTTGTGTACAAGGCGACCGACGAGGGCTTTGACCTGCGCAAGATCGTTCCCGCTCCCACCAACACGCCCGTTGACGGCGGCCCCTACATCACCATGGGCCTCGCCTATGGCACGAGCCCCGATGGCACCCAGTCCGACGTAACCATCCACCGCTTCTCCTGCGTCGACAAGGACAAGCTCGCCATGTGGATCACCCCGGGCAGCCGTCACCTGGGTGCGTTCTTTGACGAGTACTGCCAGCGCGGCGAGGATATGCCCATCTCCATCTCCATCGGCCTGGACCCCGCCGTGTACATGTGCTGCGGCTTCGAGGCTCCCACCACGCCGCTCGGCTTCAACGAGCTGCAAATCGCCGGCGCCCTGCGCGGCCGCGCCGTCGAGCTTGCCGACTGCGTCACCGTTCCGCAGAAGTGCATTGCCAATGCCGAGTACGTGCTCGAGGGCTACCTCATGCACGACGAGACCATCAACGAGGATGTCAACGGCCACGGCTACGCCATGCCCGAGTTCCCCGGCTACACCGGTGGCGCCAAGGTCTGCCCGGTGATCAAGATCACCGCCGTCACCACGCGCGTCAACCCCATTATGGAGAGCTGCATCGGCCCTTCGCACGAGCACGTGTCCATGGCCGGTATCCCCACCGAGGCCTCCATCTACAAGATGGTCGAGACCGCTATCCCGGGCCGCCTGCTCAACGTTCACGCCGCTCCCTGCGGTGGCGGCAAGTTCGTTGCCATCATGCAGTTCAAGAAGTCGAGCAAAAATGACGAGGGCCGTCAGCGCAACGCCGCCATGCTCGCCTTCTCGGCGTTCTCCGAGCTCAAGCACGTCATCCTTGTCGACGAGGATGTCGACATCTTCGATATGAGCGACGTGATGTGGGCCATGACCACGCGCTTCCAGGCCGACGTGGACCTCATTACCATCCCCGGTTGCCACTGCCACGTGCTCGATCCGTCCAACGACCCCGCGTTCGATCCTTCGATCCGCGAGCACGGTATCGCCTGCAAGGCCATCTTCGACTGCACGGTTCCGTTTAACCTCAAGAAGAACTTCATCCGCTCGCAGTTCATGGAGATCGATGAAGAGAAGTGGGCCGCCGAGCTCGCCTTCTAGTAAGTAGCCCTACCAAGTAGTTAAGGAGTTGTCATGCCTGAGTCTTCTGTTCGTCCCCGTCGCATTGTCGTTGGCGTGTCTGGCGCCAGCGGTGCGGCACTGGGCCTTGAATGCCTCAAATGCCTGCGCCAGGCCGGCGCTGAGTCGGCGCTTGTCGTCACGCGCGGGGGAGAGATCACCATCGAGCAGGAGCTCGGCATGACGCTCGACGAGTTTGCGTGCTATGCCGATGTGGTCTACGACAACAAGAACATTGGCGCTGCCATCGCAAGCGGCACCTATCCGGTCGACGGCATGATCGTGGCTCCCTGCTCCATGAAGACGCTCGCCGGCATCGCGAGCGGCTACAGCGAAAACCTGTTGCTGCGTGCGGCCGATGTGCAGATGAAAGAGCAGCGCCGCCTGGTGCTTATGGTGCGCGAGACGCCCTTCAGTGCGATCCATGTCGACAACATGGCACGCCTGGCGCGCGTGCCGGGCGTCATGCTCATGCCGCCCATGCTCACGTTTTACAACGGCCCCGCCACGCTCGATGAGGCGGTGCATCACATCGCCGCCAAGGCACTCGAGGCCGTCGGCGTGTCGTGCGCCAACTATAAGCGCTGGTCATAGGCATCTTTAGGGTAGGATACGAGTAGTGTTTGAGCCCGCTGCCCCTGTGGGCGGCGGGCTTTTCGTGTCAAAGGGTGTGTCGGGAGGACCTATGCAGACGGGTATGTATGCGATTAGCGAGATGGCGAGCTTGTTTAACGTTTCGCGCCAAACGCTCATCTACTACGACAAGATCGGTCTGTTTAAACCCGCCGTGGTTAACGAAAAAGGCTACCGTTTCTATTCGCCCACGCAGATCCCGCTCATGCGTCTGATCTGCATGCTGCGCGACTTGGGACTGGAACTCGATGAGATCGATCGCCTGACCTCGACGTTCGACATTGGAGAGATGACCGATCACCTGCGCTCGCGGGTGCAGGCGCTCGACGAGCAGATTGCCGGGCTCAAAGCCGAGCGCGCGAGTGTGCAGGAGCGGCTGAGTTTTTACGACGAGGCGGTCTATTGGCGCGAGCGCGAGGGCAAACCGGAGCTCAAGCAATTCGAGCGCCGCTACGTGGTCTTTGAGGAGTTCCCGAGCGATATCGAGCGTGGCCGCTCGATGCTGCACCCCACGCTCATGCGGGCGATTCTGCGCATGCGTGCGCTCACGGGCACACGCCCCATGCGCGGTTGGGGCGCCATGCTGCGTCGCGAGGCGCTGCATTCCGACGACCCCATCGCCGGTGCCGGTTCCTTTGCCGTGTTGCCGCGTGGTGCCGAGGAAATACTGCCGAGCGATCCTGCCGAGCTGGCGGAGATTGGCGTCGAGGTGCTGCCCGAGGGCACGTACCTGTGCATGAGTCGCTGGGGCATGCCGTACGAGCCCGAGGGTATCCGCGCCATCGTGGCCTGCATGGACAGGCACGCGCTCCAGCCCATCGGCAATGCTTTCGATTTTTGCTACCTGGACACCACGAGCTACGACGAGTCTCACCAAGAGGACTTCTGCTGTATCCAAATCCCCGTCGCCCTCAAATAACTTGCGGTGAAATAGTCCCTAAATAGCTCGAGTGGGCGTGCAAACAGGAACTATTCCACCGCAACTTCGATGCGACAAAGGAGCAGTCCTATTTCGCATTCCGTGCGAGCTCCAGCGCCATCTGCGGGTATAAGGCTAACAAGTGTTTATTTGCGAGGCCTAAGGGGCGCCCCGTATGGATATCGATAACTTTGAATGGTGGTATAGCGAGGGCGAGGCTCCGGACGAGGAGTGGGACGAGCCCGCGCCGCGTGACGTGTCGAGCGACGAAGACGAGACCGGTAACGATGCCGTCGAGATGGACGCCGCCTCCGACCCCGTCGAGCCCCTGACCTTTGAACAGGCCTGGGCCCAGGCCGAGGCCGACGAGGCTAAGGCCGATGCCACGGCCACACTCGATGAGCCGGCGGACATGTCCATTTCGCCGGCAAAGACCCCGCAACCTCGCCACACCATCGACCCCGGCAGTACGGCATCTTTCAGCATTCTCGACGTGCCCGCGCAAGGCGCCCAGGCGCCAGCGCCCACGCATCGCCCCGACCTGGCTCGTGAGGAAGACGCGGGCCGCCGTTCTCCGCTCGGCCCCATCCTCATCGCCTTCATGGCCGGCATTATCGTCTGCTCGGCAATCGGCAGCATTTGGGGTCATGTCGAGCAGCAGCGCCAAGACGCCGCCAAGGTCGAGATGTCCGCCGAGCAATCGCTCAGCCGCACGCGCTCGGTGCATGTGTCGGTCGAGGTTAAGGACGGCGCGACGTGGGATACCGCGCGCGGCGATAGCCAGATGCTCGTCCATATCGTGGGCCGCACGCTCAAGGGACAAGCAGTCGACGAGTATCAATACGTCAATTCCGAAGGTGACGGCATCGAACTCAAGCCCGGCGACTACGAGCTCACGGTCGATGAGCCGCCCGTCGCCACCGACGGCACGCGTTACCGCGCCTCAAAGCGCATGGTTCCGGTGAGTTTTAATTCACAAGCGCCCGATACGGTCGATAGCACGCCGCAGGGCGGGTTTGACCTTTACGCTATTGCTCAATAACTGCGCCTGCCGCTCAACCCCGCCGCCAAGAGTGGGACAATAGCCCTCGACACCGTTGTTTACCATTGGAGGAAGTAGCATGTCCACTGTCACTACCATCAAGCGCGGCGGCCTCACCGCGGCCATCGATTCCATGGGCGCCCAGCTTACGAGCCTTGCTCTCAACGGCAATGAGTATCTGTGGCAGGGCGACCCGGCCTTTTGGGGCAAGCATGCGCCCATCTTGTTCCCCATCGTGGGATCGCTGCGCAACAACACGGCGACGTCTGCGGCCGGCACCTGCGAGATGGCGCGCCACGGCATCGCGCGCATTGTCGAGCACAAGATCGTCGAGGTGTCGGAGGATGGTTCGTCCGTTAGCTACGAGCTCACCGACACGCCCGAGTCGCTCAAGGCGTTCCCGTTCCACTTTAAGCTCAACATGACCTATGCCCTGACCGGCGACGCCACCCTCACGCAGACCTTTGCCGTCACCAACACCGGCGGCGTGGACCTGCCGTTCTCGGTGGGCGGCCACCCCGCATTTAACGTGCCCGCCCCCGGCGCCGAGGACGAGGCGTTCGAGGATTACGAGCTGGCGTTTACCGAGGCTTGGACTAACGAGGCCCCCGTCATCACGCCCGACGGTCTTATGACGTTCGAGGGTAGTTACAAGGCTCCCGATAATTCGGACGTGCTGCCCATCACGCACCGCAGCTTCGATAACGACGCCATCATGTTCACCGATACCCCGGGCTCCACGCTCACGCTGCGCGGTCGCAAGTCGGGCCACGGCGTCAAGATCGACTTTGAGGGCTTTAAGTACATCGGCGTGTGGTCTGCCGCCAACGACGCTCCGTTTGTGGCGCTCGAGCCTTGGACCGGTCACACCACCATGGACACCGAGGACGACGTTTTTGAGCACAAGGCCAACACCATTACGCTGGCGCCGGGCGAGACGGACGTCCGCAGCTTTAGTGTCACTTTGCTGTAGCGTGATAACTAGCCTCCCTGCCATCCCCGGCAGGGAGGCTTTTTTGATGGGTGGTCATTGGTAGTCGTTGGGGACGTTCTTAAACGACTAGTCAAAAGGGACACTCTTGCGGCATTTGGGGACAGCCCCCATCTGCCGGCTGCGGAGACTGTCCCCAACGACTAGTCGTTCAAGAACGTCCCCAACGACTAGTGCCAACTTGTTCGCTCTGGACGTCGCTCGCCGGCATTGCCAAAACATCGGCGTCCCCAATGACTACCGTGCGTCTATTAATTTTTCGAGCTTGTGCTGCGCTGCTGGTCGTTGGCGTATATCCTGTTAAGTCGTCAGCATACGATTCAACAGGGAAGGCAGATTATGCATTCTCCCCATCAACGCGACGCGCATCCACAGCCGGTATGCAGCCGTCGCATCTTTTTGGGTAGCGCTCTCGCTGCGAGCGCTTCTGTCGTCGCCGGCGCACTTGCCGGTTGCCAGCGCCCCTCCACGCTGGAAGTAGTTCAGCCTACGACGGGCGGCGGTCGCGACGACCTGTCCGATTCCGTGATCGGCAAGGACAAGATCCGCATTGGCATGGAGGCGGCCTACGCCCCGTACAACTGGCAGGTCTCCGAAGCCAGCGAGTACACCATCCCCATCGACAACGTGCAGGGCGCCTATGCCGATGGTTACGACGTGCAGATCGCCAAGATCGTCTGCAAGGCCCTCGGCGGCGAGCCCGTTGCCGTCAAGCAGAGCTTCTCGGGTCTTATCGATTCGCTCAACAACGGCCAAATCGACCTCATCATCGCCGGCATGAGCGCCACGCCCGAGCGCGAGGAGTCCGTCGGCTTTTCCGATCCGTACTTCATTGGCTACTTTGGCCTGTTCGTAAAAGAGGGCTCGCCCTACCAAAACGCGACCAAGCTCAGCGACTTTAGCGGCGCTACGGTGCTCGGCCAAAAGGACACCATGCTCGATACCGTCATCGACGAAATCCCGGGCGTTGTGCACAAAAACCCGGTCGATTCGGTTCCCACGGTGTTTTCGAACCTACTGCAGGGCACGTGCGACGCCGTGACCTACAACACCGAGAATGAGAAGGGCTATATGGCCCAAAACCCGGGTATCGTGCCGATTCAATTTGCCGAGGGCGAGGGCTTTAAGCAGGAGGTTACAGCAAACGTCGGCTGCCGCAAGGGCTCGGACAAGCTGCTTAAGCTCATCGACAAGACACTCAAGGACATTAGCCAAGAGGAGCGCGACCAAATGTGGGACGCGTGCCTCGACCGTCAGCCGGCATAGGGAGGCAGCATGAAAACCATCAATCGTCTGGCCTCCTTTATCAAGGCCGACCACCGTTATGTGTACCTGGGCACGAGCGTTATCGCGGCGCTCGGCCTGGCGTTTAGCCAACGCAACCCTACGCCGCTGAGCTTCTTGGCTCCCACCGGTATCTTCCAGGATTGCCTTTGGGCGATTCTTTGGGCCTGGATTGTCGTGTCGGCGGCGGCGTTGGTCACCAAGCTTATGCACTGGAACGACTATCGCGAAAAGTCGCCGTTCGCCTCCGAGCGTTGCCGCCGTGGCGCACGCTTGGGCAGCTACGTCGTGGTCGCCATCGCGGCGATCTTCTTTATCGACCGCTGCGTCATGTCATTTATCGACCTGGTGCAGGTGAGCGTTGTCTCGGATTCCAACCCCAGCGACTTTTTGTCGAGCCTGGTCTACATGACCTACAAGAGCGGCGACTTCTTTATCCGCGGCATCGAGATCACCATCGCACTTGCGACCTTCGGTACCGTCATCGCCTTTTTCCTGGCGCTGCTCTTTGTGTTCCTGCGTATTCAGACGTTCGACCGCGTGGATAACGATCTGGTGCGCTTCTTTAAGAGCATCGGCCGCGGCTTTGCGACCGTCTACTCTACCATCGTGCGCGGCACGCCCATGATGGTCCAGGGCCTGCTCATCTATTACGCGGGCTTCACCGTTTTGCGCGGCATGGGCTTCGAGACCGCCCAGGCCAACCAGATTTGGAGTACCTTCACCGCCGGTCTCGTCACCATCTCGCTCAACTCCACCGCCTACATGATGGAGGTCCTGCGCGGCGGCATCGAGTCCATCGATCCCGGCCAGGCCGAGGCGGCGCGCTCGCTGGGTCTGTCGCAGTGGCAGGCCATGCGCAAGGTCGTGTTCCCCCAGGGTATTAAAAACGCGATCCCCGCACTCACCAACGAGCTCATCATCAACATCAAGGATTCGTCGGTGCTTTCGGTCATCGGCGTGTTCGACCTCATGTACGCCACCACCACCGTCGCCGGCGTGTACTACCGCCAGATGGAGGTCTACTGCGTGGCGCTCGTGGTCTACCTGATCCTGACGCTCGTGGCGAGCCGCCTGCTCGAGGCCTTTGGCAAAAAGCTCGGCGCCGAGGCCCCGGCAACGCTGCCCAGCTCCAACTAGGCTCAAGACGAGGAGAATCATCATGGCAGATATCGCCACTACCGGCACCGCGGCCGCCGCACAGACCAATGAGCCGCTTATCCGCGTCGAGGGCCTGCGCAAGAGCTTTGGCTCGCTCGAGGTGCTTAAGGGCATCGACCTGTCCGTTAACCCCGGCGAGGTCGTTACCATTATCGGCGCCTCGGGCTCGGGCAAGTCGACCTTCCTGCGCTGCCTCAACCTGCTCGAGACTCCGGACGCGGGCCATATCTGGTTTCACGGCCAGGACCTTACGGCCGAGCGCTGCAACATTAACAAGCTGCGTGAGGACATCGGCATGGTGTTCCAGGGCTTTAACCTGTTCAACAACATGGATGTGCTCGACAACTGCACGCTCGCGCCCGTCACGCTCAAAAAGATGAGCAAGGCCGAGGCCGAGAAGGTCGCGATGGAGCATCTGACGAGCGTGGGGCTCGAAAAGTTCGCGCACGCCGCCGTGGGCCGCCTGTCCGGTGGTCAAAAACAGCGCGTGGCCATCGCTCGTGCCCTGTGCATGAATCCGCAGATCATGCTGTTCGACGAGCCGACCTCCGCGCTCGACCCCGAGATCGTGGGAGAGGTGCTCGAGGTCATGCGCAAGCTCGCTGCCGACGGCATGACCATGGTTGTCGTCACGCACGAGATGGCCTTTGCCCGCACCGTGTCCGATCGCGTGGTCTTTATGGACAAGGGCGTGGTGCTCGAGGACGCCGCGCCGGCCGAGCTCTTCGGCAATCCCAAGCACCAGCGCACCCGCGAGTTCCTCTCGCGTTATCTCGAGGACAAATAACCGACCGCAAACGCTTACGTGGCAGGGCCGCTCCGGTGGGGCGGCCCTCGTCATCACAGTCGAAAGGATGTCATGGCCGAGGTTTGGCGCTTCTTTGCGCATGAGGACGATTTTGCTGATTTGGACGAAACTGGCGCGTGCGAGCGCTTGGGCCGCGTGCTGTCATTTCCGACCATCTCGAGTATGGATGCCGAGGCGGTGGACTGGCAGCCGTTCGACGACCTGCGCGCCTATATGCAGCAGGCGTGGCCGCGCGTGTTCGCGGCGGGCGAGGTCGACCTTATCGACCATTCGCTATTGGTGACGCTTAGCGGTTCCGACCCTGACCTCAAGCCCATTATGCTCATGGGCCACATGGACGTGGTTCCCGTGGTGCCGGGTACCGAGGCCGACTGGACGCACGACCCCTTTAGCGGGCACGTGGACGACACCTACATCTGGGGTCGTGGCGCTATCGACATGAAAGACCAGGTCGCAGGCATTCTCGAGGCGGTTGAGTATGCGCTGGCGCACGGCTGGGAGCACGAGCGCACCCTGCTGCTCGCCTTTGGCCAGGACGAGGAAACCACGCAGTACGGCGCGGGAGCGATCGGTCGTGTGCTCGAGGAGCGCGGTATTGAACTTGAATACCTGATCGACGAGGGCGACTACCGCATCGTTTCGGATGCCGAGTATGGCGCGGGCGAGGGCTGGCTTATGCATGCCGACCTCGCGGAGAAGGGCTATGCCGATATCGTGCTCAAGACGAAGAGTGAAGGCGGGCATTCGTCTAACCCCTACGGCGGCACATCGCTCGAGATGCTCAGTCGTGCCATCACCGCAATCTGCGATATCGAGTGGCCGCCGCGCGTGACCGACTTGCTTGCCGCCCAACTCGTCGAGTTGGGGCTCTACACGGCCGATGAAATTGCCGCCAACGGGGATGCCATTGTCTGCGATTGCCTCGCCAGCAAAAAGCTCTATCCGCTGGTGACGACCACCTGCGCACCCACGCAGATCGAGGGTGGCAGCACCGGCGCCAACGTAATGCCGCAGGATATGTGGGCCAACATCAACTTCCGCATGCTCGAGGGCACGAGCGTGGCCGACGTTGTGGCGCGCTGCCGTGAGGCGGTTGCCGGGGCGGACCTTGCCGGTCGTGTCGAAGTGGAGCTGGGCCCCGGTAGCTCCGAACCCTCGCCGTCCCCGCGCATCGGTGGTCCCGGCCTCGAGGCGGTTCGCTCCATTGCCGCCCGCTATTTCCGTGATCCAAAGGGGACGGAGGAAAACGGATCATTCGAGCCGGTAGCAATTGTGCCCTCGACCGTAATCGGTGCGACCGACGCTGCCAACTACCAGCACATTTGCCCTGAGTGCATTCGCTTCTCGGCCTTTGTGGTTGATGACGACGAGTGTGAGTGCGGTGTCCACGGCACCAACGAGCGCATCACCCGCCGCGCCTACCTCCAGGGCATCCGCTTCATCGTCGCTCTACTCCAAACGCTCTAGCCAAAAAGCAAGCCCTTGATGCAATGAGGTCAGGTTTGTTTGTGCCAATCATTCCGTGCGGGTTATATGCAGGTTTGTCTGCGCACGCTATCATGTATGGGTTAGACCGCAACTATGTACCCCACACGCGAAGGGATGCGCATGTATCTGAAGATCGACATGTTCTAGCTGGGCTTACCCCCGCAGTGGCGCCATGCGCCCCATCAACTCTGCCGATTTTCATCTTCACGCATATAAAGGAGTCCTGCCATGCGCGACAAGCTCGAAAAGATCATCAAGGCCTACGAGGAGCTCGAGAAGAAGCTGTCCGACCCGGCCGTCGCCTCCGACATCAAGGAGTTCACGCGTCTCAACAAGGAGTACGCGCACCAGTCCGACCTCATTGCTGCCTCGCGCGAGTACATCGGCGCGCTCGACGACATCGAGGCTGCCAAGGAAATGCTCCACGATACCACCGACGCCGATGAGAAGGAGATGCTCCAGATGGACATCTCCGAAAACGAGGCCAAGCTTCCCCAGCTCGAGGAAGACATTAAGTACATGCTCATCCCGAGCGACCCCAACGACGACAAGAACACCATCGTCGAGATCCGTTCCGCCGCCGGTGGCGACGAGGCGGCCATCTTTGCCGGCGATCTGTACAAGATGTACCAGCGCTTCTGCGAGTCGCGCGGCTGGAAGACCACCGTGCTCGATTCCAGCCCCAGCGAGGCCGGCGGCTTTAAGTCCATCGAGTTCAAGGTCGAGGGCGACCGCGTCTACTCCGTTATGAAGTTCGAGTCCGGCGTGCACCGTGTCCAGCGCGTCCCCAAGACCGAGTCCCAGGGCCGCATCCAGACCTCCACGGCAACCGTCGCCGTGCTTCCCGAGGCCGAGGAGATCGACGTTCAGATCAACCAGTCCGACCTGCGCATCGACACCTACTGCGCCTCCGGCCCTGGCGGTCAGTGCGTTAACACCACCTACTCCGCCGTGCGCATCACCCACCTGCCCACCAATACCGTGGTGCAGTCGCAGGAGCAGCGTTCCCAGATCCAGAACCGCGAGGTCTGCATGCAGATGCTGCGTGCCCGTCTGTACGAGATGGAACTCGAGAAGCAGCAGGCCGAGCTCGGCGCCGAGCGCCAGAGCCAGATTGGCCACGGCAACCGTTCCGAGAAGATCCGTACCTACAACCAGCCCCAGGACCGCGTGACCGATCACCGTATCGGCTTCAACTCCACCTACAACGGCGTCCTTCTGGGCGATCAGCTCGGCACCGTCATCGAGGCACTCGCCGCCGCCGAGCGAGCCGAGAAGCTGGCGCAGGCCGTGTAGTGGGTTACGCGGTTTTACCAAACCGCGTAACGGCTCGACGCTGCAAACGCCCCTAAGCGGCAATCTGACGTTCAATCGTCGGTCGCGTACCGAAGTACGCTTCCCTCCTCTTTCACGTCACCTTGCTCGCTTAGGGGCGTTTTCGCTGACTTATGCTCAACCTGCGGCGCCTTAGAGGTGGTCATTGGGGACGTTCTTAAATGACTAGGTTGGGTACATTGCTTTGAGATGTTATTCAATCGGTTTTGATGGCCTTTGAGCTGCTTACCTGCTTAAAGCAATTGGCGGTATTCATCTGCAATTGAAAATATTGCTCGAAAAATCGTCCAAGAAGTCGTGGGGCGATTTTTGACGCGTCGCGCGTCAAGCGATGTGGCAAGCGTTTGGTTAGATATTGGTCAGGTTAGGGGCAACCTTGCCAAAAGCTTGACGAATGCAAATCTAGACGTCGGCGAATGAACACTTTGAGCGAGCCCGGTGCAAAATTCTGGGCTGATTCTCGATAATCGCCTTCAATCGTCCCTTGCCAAGCGCTGGCCTCGCGTACAATCTGCTCCGACATTCGCGCGCCGCCTGGCGCTTAAGAGGGGAGGACCCCATGGCAAACGAGATCTGGACCATCAAGCGTTGTCTCGAGTGGACCAAGGAGTACCTGGCCGAGCGCGGCGAGGAACACCCCCGTCTTTCTGCCGAATGGCTGCTGTGCGCGGCCACGGGTCTGGCGCGCATCGACTTATATATGCGTATGGACGAGACGCTCGATGCGGCGCAGCTCGAGACCATGCACGCGGCGGTCGTCCGTCGTGCGAAGGGCGAGCCGCTGCAGTACATCACCGGTAGCACACAGTTTCGCATGATCGACGTCGCGTGCGCCCCCGGCGTGCTCATCCCGCGCCCCGAGACCGAGATGCTCGTCGAAGAAGTCCTCAATTATCTGGATGCTGAGGTGCTGAGCCCCGAGGCTGCCGCCCGTCAGCGCGTTGAGCTGCCCTGGAACGATGAAGTCGAGCAGGCCCGCAAAGCCGAGGCGGCGCTGGCCGACGAGCGAGCGACGGCCGAGCGCCGTGCTGCCAACCTCACGGCCGCCGATGAGGCGGCGCTGGGTGGCGATGTGCTGGGCAGTCGCGCCTATGCCGAGGAGCTGGCCGATCGCGAGGCCGCACAAGCCGCCGCGCAAGCCGCCGAGCAGGCAGCAGAAGCCGAAGCCGAGGAAACCGCTGAGCCCGAGCTCGACGAATACGGCATCGCTATCGAGGGCGCCGAACAAGAGACTGCCCTGGCGCAGGATGCCGCCGCGCCCGCTCCAGCCGAGCCCCGCATCGCCTGCGTTCTCGAGGTCGGCTGCGGCACGGGTTGCATCTCGCTTTCTCTTGCCTGGGAGCGCCGCGGGCATGTCACCTGCACCGCTACCGATATCGAGCCGCGCGCCATCGATCTGGCCACCAAAAACCGCGACGCGCTCGGGCTTACGTCCGATGAGGTCGCCTTCAGCCTCACAAACCTGGTGAGCTCTATCCCCCGCGAGGAATGGGGCACCTTCGACGTGCTCGTCTCCAACCCGCCTTACATTCCGACCGACGTTATGCGCTCGTTGCCGCACGAGGTCAAGGACTTCGAGCCCGATTTGGCGCTCGAGGGCGGCGCCGATGGCCTTGATATCTTCCGCCGTCTGCTCAATGCAGCGCCTTACATGCTGCGCGCCGGCGGCTTGTTTGCCTGCGAGCTCTACGAGGGCGCCCTCGACGCCGCCGCCGAGCTCTGCCGCCAGGCGGGTCTCTCGGACGTGCGCATCGTCCGCGACCTCACCGATCGCCCCCGCATCGTCCGAGCCATCGTCACCGAGCCCAAGCAGCGTATTTAAGCTGAACTAATAGACATTTGCTCAAGTTTGCTCTTGCAATATACCGCAAAACTTCTACTATAGAAGGAGAAAGGTATGTCAAATCAGCTGCATCGGTACCGTATCGTGCTTGATTACATTGAACCTTGGCTTGATGAGCAGGATGAAGCTACGCTGAAGCAGATTTATGCAGACCTTTTGGTGCTCGAGAAGGAAGGTCCCAGCCTTGGTCGTCCACTGGTTGACCGTGTCAAGGGCTCGAAGCTTCATCATTTAAAGGAGCTGAGAGTGACTTCATGTGGTGGGCAGGTGATCCGCATCCTCTTCGCCTTTGACCCCAAGCGCCAGGCGGTATTGCTATTGGCGGGTGATAAGTCGCGGGCGGGATCGTCAAGGGCAAAATGGAACGGCTGGTATGCGATCAACATTCCAAAGGCCGAGCAAATATACCGTCGCCACGTAAGGAGGCTCGATCGAGATGGAACTGCATGAGTATATGGAATCTCGCGGGATAACACGCGACTCCATTACCGCCGAGCAGGAGAGGACTCGCGATCGTATCGAAGCCTATAAGCTTGCTCAGATTCGCAGGCTAAAAGATCTAACACAGGCGTCGGTCGCCCAATCGATGGGCGTTTCTCAAAAACGCGTATCCGAGCTCGAGCGTGGGGAATTGGGTTCGATGAGGCTTGACACGCTGAGCAGGTACGCAGAGAGCCTCGGTGGAAAACTGGTTGCAAGCATCGAGTTTCCCGATCGTACCGTTACGCTTGCGCGCTAAAAATCTTCAATTAACCCCCTCACTTTCACCGACTACTAGAGCCGCTCACCAAACCAACATGCGCTGTGGACAAATGGATTAAACGTTTCGTGCGAGAATGCCCCTCAGTAAACAAACTTTCACCAGAGCGTAAGGGGCTGGCATACACATGCAGACGGTCTATCGGGTATTCGAGGGAGCGCGTGAGCCGCATCGGCTCGCCGTCGAGCGTACGGCCGAGGTACTCGGCTGTGGTGGCTTGGCCCTGATCCCGACCGAGACCGTCTATGGTGTCGCTGTGGCAGTCAGCGCTTTCTCGGACGCCTTGCCCCAAGATACAAGCGAATCTCTGCCGTGGCCGCGCGATCCGCAGGTTGCCGTCAATGGCGCCGCGGTGCCCGCGCTCGGTACCGGCTACCGTCGCATCTTTACCCTCAAGCAGCGCGAGCTCACCCAAACGGTCGCCTGGCTGGTCGATGATGCCGAGGCCCTCGATCGCTACGGCGTGGATATTCCGGAAGAGGCTCGCGCGCTTGCCCGAAGATGCTGGCCGGGCGCCCTGACTATCGTGGTCAAGGCGGCGCCCTGCGTGCCGACCTTTATGCGCGCCGCCGACGATACGGTGGCCCTTCGCGCGTCGGCCTCGCCCGTGGTGCAGGCGCTCATCCGTACTTGTGGCAGTCCGCTTGCCTGCACCAGCGCCAACACGCACGGCGCGCCCGCGCCGGCAAGCTTTGCCGCCGTTGAGGACCGTATTCTGGAGGGGGTCGATGTGGCCGTCGACGCGGGCGAGACGCCGTGCCGCGATGCTTCGACCATCGTGACGTTTAAGCATGGCGAGCTCCAGATCCTGCGCCAAGGCGCACTTCCCGCATCAGAGATCGAGCGGGTCCTGTCCGACCCGATGCAATAGAAAGGTGTAAGCGATGTCGTTGAATCTAGGTAGCCTGGGTATGGAAGACGCCTCGTTTAGCTTTGGCGGTTCCTACATCATGGCGCTCGACTGCGGCACCACCTCGGTACTCGCGACCATCGTCGACGAGTACGGCTGCATCGTCGCCCAGGCGCGTCGTAGCGTCAAAACCAGCTTCCCGTGCCCCGGCTGGGTGGAGCAGGATCCCACGGAGGTGCTTGCCAGCCAGATCGGCGTGATGATGGAGGTCCAGTTTAAGAGCGGCATCCATTCCGATCGCATCGCCGCCATCGGTATCTCCAACCAGCGCGAGACCACGGTGGTGTGGGACCGCATAAGCGGCCAACCCATCTATAACGCCATCGTGTGGCAATGCCGTCGCACCGCCTCGACAATCGATAAACTGGCCGAGCAGGGCTGCGAGGAGCTGGTGCGTTCCCGCACCGGCCTTACGCTCGACCCGTATTTCTCGGCCTCCAAGGTGCAGTGGATTCTCGACAACGTTGACGGCGCACGCGAGAGCGCGGCGGCGGGCGACCTCATGTTTGGCACCATCGATACCTGGCTCATCTACAACCTCACCGGCGGTCAAACCTTTGCCACCGACTACACCAATGCCAGCCGCACAGCGCTCTTCAATATTCATACGCTGGACTGGGACGATGACCTGCTGGCGCTCTTCGACATCCCGCGTGCCATGATGCCCGAGGTCCGTTGGAGCGCCGGTGACTACGGCCGCGTCGCGAGCGACATCATGACCAACATGCCGCCCATCATGGGTGTGGCGGGCGACCAGCAGGCGTCGCTGTTCGGTCACTGCTGCTTCCATCCCGGCCAGACCAAAAACACCTATGGCACGGGCTGCTTTATGCTCATGAACACCGGCGACGAGATCGTCGAATCCAAGAATGGCCTGGTCTCCACCATCGGTATCGCTGCGAACGGCAAGGTCAGCTATGCGCTCGAGGGATCTATTTTTGCCGCCGGCTCAACGATGAACTGGCTGCGCGACAACATGGGCGTTATCTCCAACGTATCCGAATCGGCACAGCTCGCCTCCTCGATCGGCGATAACGAGGGATGCTACTTTGTCCCCGCTTTTGCGGGCTTGGGTGCACCATGGTGGGACGCGCACGCCCGCGGCATCGTATGCGGTCTGACCGGCGCCTCGAGTCGCGCGACCATCGTGCGTGCCGCTTGCGAGTCCATGGCCTATCAGAGCTATGACGTGCTGCGTGCCATGGAGCAGGACGTGGGTCTTTCGATCGAGCGCCTGTCCGTCGATGGCGGCGCCTCGCGCAACGAGTTCATCATGCAGTTCCAGGCAGACTTGCTGGATATCCCCGTACTGCAATGTGAGTCGGTGGAGACAACGGCGATTGGTGCCGCGTATCTGGCGGGCCTCGCGGTTGGGTATTGGGAGGATCTGGAGGAGCTGGAGCAAAACACCCAGATCGTCAAGACATTCCATCCCCATATGTCCGTTGAGCGTCGCGAGCACAACCTGGACGGTTGGCACGATGCGGTCAGGCGTTCGCTCAGCACCGCTCAATAGGGCTGCGACGGGGCGCTCGATACAACAAACCGTTAAACTTATGCACGGCGCGAGGCAACAACGTCGCCATGCGCCTTGTCAGCAAGGTCATCTTCCGGCCGCAACGAAAGGGGCAATCAACCCATGACCGTTACCTACGATGCGTCCCGCGTGACGCTTGTCGACCATCCGCTCGTCCAGCACAAGTTGTCGATCCTGCGCGATAAGTCGACCGGCACCAACCAGTTCCGCCAGCTCGTGCGCGAGCTCGCGCTTTTTGACGGCTACGAGGCCATGCGCGACCTGCCCATGGAGGATGTCGAAGTCGAGACTCCCATCACCACTGCCACGTTTAAGCAGCTTGCCGGCAAGAAGCTCGCCATCGTCCCCATTCTGCGCGCGGGCCTTGGCATGGTCGACGGCATCCTCGACCTGGTGCCCTCTGCCCGCGTGGGCCACATTGGCATGGAGCGCGACGAGGTCACCCACGAGCCGCATGAGTATTACTGCAAGATGCCCAGGGATATCGACCAACGTATCTGCCTGGTCGTCGATCCCATGCTCGCCACGGGCGGTTCTGCCGAGATGGCTATCGGCTATCTGCGCGAGCGCGGTGTCAAGGACATTCGCATGCTGTGCATCGTCGCGGCCCCCGAGGGCCTCAAGTCGCTGACCGAGAAAGACCCCGACGTGCATATCTATACCTGCGCCATTGACGACCACCTCAACGAGGCCGCCTACATCGTCCCCGGCCTGGGCGATGCCGGCGACCGCATCTACGGCACGCTGTAGTCTCTGGGCCAAACCGGCTAACGTCGAAAATACGAAGAAACGGTGCGCGCGGACAAATAAAAGGCGACCGCGCTCACCCCTGTTAACGGACGTTTCGCCCCGCAGGGTACGGAAAAACGCGTTACCGTAGCTACGGGATAAAGAAGGTCTTAAGAAAACGTACAGCTGCGTATTAACCGATGCTTTTTCGGTTGTACTTTAGCGATTGGCTCGTACAATAGTCACCAATGTTTGGCGGGAACTGTTCTGGGAAGCGTTAAAAGAGGAAAGTGAGGACGCCAGTGTTTCAGATAGCCGATCTGCTCGCTATCGTTGCAGGCGCCATCGCGGGCGCAATTGCCTTCCTTCCCTTTGTTTTTACGCTCAAGCCGGTTCTTGACGATAAGCAGAATGCGGACATGCTCAAGGGCATGGTGAGTCTGGCGGTCTCGGCGGTCGCCCTGCTCGTCTTTACCTTGGTTGTGTTTGCGTTGTTCGGAGAGGCATTTCGCATGTTCCTCCTGGGCGAGGCGATCGGCTTCGTGGTCTTTATGGCCGCCTGCACGGTTCGCGTCGCCAAGGCGCTGCGAGATCCTCATGAGGTCGAAAGGTAAGTCGTGGAAATTTTTGAAAAGCTGCCTGATGAGATTAATCATCTGGTCAGCGAGTTCAGCTCCACCCCCGTCGTGGGCGATCTGAGCTGCGGCATCACGCAGTACTCGTTCTGGCTGATCGTCTCCACGATCGTGCTCCTGATCGTCCTGGCCGTGTTCAAGAAGAAGCAGACCCTGGTTCCCAAGGGCTTCTTCGTCAACGGTTTCGAGTACATCATCGAGTACGTCGAGAACGATATCGGCAAGGGCGTCGTGGGTGAGAACTGGAAGAAGCACTTCCCGTTCCTGTGCTCGCTTTTCCTGTTCATCCTGATCAATAACATGATCGGCCTGATCCCGGGAATGAAGCCCGGCACCGGCGCAATCGGCTCCACCGCCGCGCTCGCCATCTTCGCCTTCGTGTACTTCATCTACTACGGATGCAAGGCTCACGGCGTGATCGGCTACATCAAGAGCCTCGCCCCGCAGGGCGTGAGCTTCCCGATGAACGTGCTTGTGTGGGTCGTCGAGCTTTTCTCGACCTTCCTGCGCCTCATCACGCTCGCCGTCCGTCTGTTCTGCAACATGTTCGCAGGACACGTGGTCATGGGCTCGTTCGCCATCATGGCGAGCATGTTCATGCAGCCGCTGCTTCAGCAGGTTTCCGCGGCCCACGCCGTCGGCGCCCTGCCTTCGCTGGCCTGGCTTGCCATCCTCATCCTGATTTATACGATTGAGCTTGTGGTCGGCGCCATCCAGGCTTACGTCTTCACGGTCCTTACCGCCGTGTATGTCTCCGAGGCAGAGGAGGTCGCGGAGGAGGAGTAGTCTTCCGTTCGCGCCTTAAAGGTAAGGCAATTCGTTAAACCGCTGGTGCCCGTACCCATGGAGCCCGGCAGTTATAAATAAGGTTATCCTGCGTGAAATAAGACACGCACGACAAAGGAGGAATCGTGGGAGTTATCGGTTACGGTCTCGGTGTTATCGGCGCTGGTCTTGCTATCGGCCTGTCTGCTCTGGGTGCTACGGGTGCTATGGCCCGTCAGCCTGAGGTCCAGGGCCGCGTGTTCACCGTCTTCATCATGGGCTCCGCCTTCGGCGAGGCTCTGGCTCTGATCGGCTTCGTTGTCGCGCTGATCGTTAAATAGCACGGAGCGTCAAGTATGAATCTTTCATCCCAGAAGAGCGCGATCGCACTCTCCGCGTCCGCGGCCGCGCTGCTCATGCCGGTTTCCGCGTTCGCCGAGGACGGCGCTGCCGGTGCGGACATCCTCATCCCTAAGATGGCGGAGTTCATCCCGGCGCTTATCGCCTTCCTGATTATCTGGATCGTGCTGGCCAAGGTCGCCCTGCCGGGCATCATGAAAACCATGGAGGAGCGCGGCAAGAAGATCGAGGAGAGCCTCGACGAGGCCGAGAAGACCAAGCAGGAGGCTATCGCCAAGCGCGCTGAGTCCGACTCGATCGTCACCGACGCCCGTCGTCAGGCTGCCGACATCGTTCTCGAGGCCCGTAAGGACGCCGAGTCCGAGCGCGCCCGTATCATCGAGGCTGCCCACAAGGAGGCCGAGGAGATCATCGCCAAGGCCCATACGACCGTCGAGGACGAGCGCAAGTCCATCTACGCCGGTGCCGCGAGCTCCATCGCCGACCTGTCCGTTGCCGTCGCCACCAAGATCGTGGGCGAGGCACTCGAGGACGAGTCCGAGCAGAAGAAGCTCATCGAGCGCTACATCCAGGAAGCAGGTAGCCTGAATGCCGACTAGCCGCTATCAGGACAAGGTGCTCGAGACCTACGCGCGCTCCCTTCTGGAAGCCGCCAAGGCCGAGAATCATGTGTTCGAGGACCTCGAGATGATCGAGCGCCTGGCGTCTGCCAGCCCCGAGATCATCGCCGTGCTCGACACCATGTCCAAGCGCGACCAGCTCGACCTTCTTCCCAAGGTGGCAGCTGCCTTTAAGTATGTTGCCGAGGAAGACGAGGATGTAGTGGGCGTGACCGTCACCACGGCGATCCCGCTCGACGACGAGCTGCGTCAAACCATCACTAAGAAATGCGAGCAGGACTTCGGCCGCAAGGTATTCCTTATCGAGCAGGTTGACCCGTCTATCGTGGGCGGCCTGGTGCTCGAGGCCCGCGGCGAGCGTCGTGACATTTCCGTCAAGACGCAGCTGCGCATCGCGCAGGAGACCCTCGCAAACTCTGCTAATTCGTACGGAGGTGAAGCCTAATGTCCGAAACCCTCAATGCCCAGGATATCGCCAAGAAACTGCAGGAGCAGCTCACGAGCCTCTCCGCGACGGTCGATACGCATGAGGTTTCAACGGTCGACGAGGTAGGCGACGGCATCGCGCGCGTCTCCGGCCTCAAGAGCGCCATGGCAGGCGAGCTTCTGGAGTTCAAGAGCTCCGACACCGGCGAGACCGTCTTTGGCCTTGCCCAGAACCTTGACCGTGACGAGGTCGGCGCCGTTCTGTTCGGTGCCGTCGACTCCATCAAGGAAGGCGACGAGTGCCGCACCACCGGTCGCATTATGGATATCCCCGTGAGCCGTGCCATGCTCGGCCGCGTCGTAAATCCGCTCGGCCAGCCCATCGACGGCTTGGGTGACATCGTTGCCACGCACCGCCGCCCCATTGAGTTTAAGGCTCCCGGCGTTATCGATCGTACCCCGGTGTGCGAGCCGGTTCAGACCGGCCTGTTGGCCATCGACTCCATGGTGCCTATCGGCCGTGGTCAGCGTGAGCTCATCATCGGCGACCGTAAGACCGGTAAGACCGCCATCGCCATCGACGCTATCCTCAACCAGCGCGGCAAAGGCATGGTCTGCATCTATGTCGCCATCGGCCAGAAGGCCTCCACGGTTGCCAACATCCGCGAGACCCTCGCTCAGCACGGTGCGCTCGACTACACCATCATCGTCTCGGCCACCGCTGCCGATTCCGCTCCTATGCAGTACATCGCGCCTATGGCCGGTGCCGCTATCGGCGAGTTCTTCATGTATAACGGCGAGGACGGCAAGCCCGCCAGCGAGACCAACCCCGGCGGCCACGTGCTCGTCATCTACGACGACCTGTCCAAGCAGGCTGTGGCCTACCGTCAGATGTCGCTGACGCTGCATCGTCCGCCCGGACGCGAGGCCTATCCTGGCGACATCTTCTACCTGCACTCTCGTCTGCTCGAGCGTGCCGTCAAGATGTCCAAGAAGAACGGTTATGGCTCCATGACGGCTCTGCCGATCATCGAGACCCAGGACGGCGACGTCTCGGCCTACATTCCGACCAACGTCATTTCCATTACCGATGGTCAGATCTACCTGCAGTCCGAGCTCTTCTTCCAGGGCCAGCGCCCGGCAGTCGACGTGGGCATCTCCGTGTCCCGCGTCGGTGGCGACGCACAGACCAAGGCTATGAAGCAGGTCGCCGGCAACCTCCGTCTGGACCTCGCTTCGTACCAGGAGCTCGCCGGCTTTACGCAGTTCGGCTCTGACCTCGACGAGGCTACTCAGAAGCAGTTGACCCATGGTGCCCGCATGACCGAGCTCCTTAAGCAGCCGCGCTACAAGCCGTTTGAGGTTGGCGAGCAGATTGCAGTTCTGTTTGCAGGCAACGAGGGCTTCCTCGACGATCTCGAGATTGCCGACGTGCTGCCTTTCCGCGCTGAGCTTATCGAGTACCTGGACAACGGCTTTGGCTCGCTGCTCGATAAGGTTCGCGCCAAGAAGATCGACGACGATACCAAGGCCGAGCTCCTTCGTGTCATCGGCGACTTCAAGCAGCAGTTCATGGCCAAGCACCATTCGGATGTTTCTGGATCAGAGGAGAGCTAAGCCCCATGGCCAACCTTCGCGACATTAAGAAGCGAATCTCCTCGGTTACCACGACCAAGCAGATCACGCGCACGATGGAGATGGTCTCTACGGCCAAGATCCGTCGTGCCCTCGATCGCTCCAAGCAGGCCGAGCCTTATAAGGAGGCGCTGACCGACGTCATGTTGACGGTCGCCGGCGACGCCTCCTGCTCGGGCACCGATCCCATGCTGCAGAAGCATGAGAGCGTCAAGCATGGCCTGATTGTCGTTATTGCCTCGGACCGCGGCCTTGCCGGCGGTTTCAATACGACGGTGGAGCGCACGGCCGAAAAGCTCGCCGCTTCTTGGGCGAACGACGGCATCGAGTGCGAGATCATCGCGTGTGGGCGCAAGCCGGCCACGTATTTCCGCGACCGTGCAAACGTCGTCATGCACTTTGAGGGCAATTCCTCCGAGCCCGATTTCAATCAGGCCCGCATGATCTCCTCTCATATCTGCGATGCGTATCGTGTCGGTGAGCTTGACCGTGTCGAGCTTGTCTACCACCACGCTAAGAACCGCGTGGATCAGGAGCTTCGCGTCGAGCATCTGTTGCCGCTCGACCCCGAGATGATCGCTATGGCCCACGGTCCGCGTAAGAACGAGACCGACGCCCCTAAGCGCATCTCGTCCACGTTCGAGTTCGTGCCCTCTCCCGAGCATGTTCTCGGCAAGCTTGTGCCGTCTTATATCCTGACGGTCATCTACCAGGCTCTGATCGATTCGGCGGCTGCTGAGCAGGGTGCACGCCGCAAGGCCATGCACTCCGCGACGGAAAACGCCACCGCGATCATCTCGACCCTTACCCGCACGTATAGTCGCGTGCGCCAGGCTTCGATCACGACCGAGATTAACGAGATCGTCGGCGGAGCCTCAGCATTGGAGGAACAGTAATGGCTAATAACACCGTAAAGCTTGCGGTCGAGGAAGCCACCAAGAAGACGACTGCCGGTGATGGTCGCATCGTGCGAATCATCGGCCCTGTCGTCGACGTCAAGTTTGACGGCGCGGTGCCCCCGATCTACAACGCGCTCACGGTCGAGGCCGAGACCCCGATCGGTCATCTGAGCACGATCCTAGAGGTCGAGAGCCAGCTTCCGGGCAGCGTCGTCCGCACGGTCGCCATGTCCTCGACCGACGGCCTGCAGCGCGGCCTCATCGCCACCGATACCGGTGAGCCCATGAAGATGCCCGTTGGCCCCAAGACGCTCGGCCGTATTTGGAACGTTATGGGCAAGCCCGTCGATGGCAAGCCCATGCCCGAGGTGGAGGAGTTCTACCCCATCCACCATGCAGCGCCCCGTTTCGACGAGCTCACCACCAAGACCGAGATCTTCGAGACCGGCATCAAGGCCGTCGACCTGCTCGAGCCCTACATCCGTGGCGGCAAGACGGGTCTGTTCGGCGGCGCCGGCGTCGGCAAGACCGTTCTGATTCAGGAGCTCATCAACAACCTCGCCCAGGAGCACGGCGGCACCTCGGT
This sequence comes from uncultured Collinsella sp., assembly GCA_900540975.1. Taxonomy (GTDB): domain Bacteria; phylum Actinomycetota; class Coriobacteriia; order Coriobacteriales; family Coriobacteriaceae; genus Collinsella. The sequence continues at coordinate 8,522 of UQHY01000017.1, read as the reverse complement.
GTTCACCGGTGTCGGCGAGCGCACCCGTGAGGGTACCGACCTTTATCTCGAGATGAGCGAGTCTGGCGTTATCGACAAGACCTGCTTGGTCTATGGTCAGATGAACGAGCCGCCCGGAGCGCGTCTGCGCATCGGTCTGGCCGGCCTTACCACCGCTGAGTACTTCCGCGATCGCGGCCAGGACGTTCTGCTGTTTATCGACAACATCTTCCGCTTCTCCCAGGCCGGTTCCGAGGTTTCCGCACTTCTGGGTCGTATGCCGTCCGCCGTTGGCTACCAGCCCACGCTGGCTACCGAGATGGGCGACCTCCAGGAGCGCATTACCTCGACCAAGACGGGCTCCATTACCTCCGTCCAGGCTGTCTACGTCCCCGCAGACGACCTAACCGACCCGGCGCCTGCCACGACGTTCACCCACCTCGACGCTACCACGGTCCTTTCGCGTAGCATTTCGTCGCTCGGCCTGTTCCCGGCCATCGACCCGCTCGCGTCTTCTTCCGACGCCCTCGATCCCTCGATCGTCGGCGAGGAGCACTACCGTGTCGCCGTCAAGGTTCAGGAGCTCCTGCAGGAGTACTCCGACCTTCAGGACATCATCGCCATTCTGGGTATGGACGAGCTGTCCGAGGAGCAGCGCCTTACGGTCAACCGTGCTCGTAAGATTCAGCAGTTCCTCTCGCAGTCCTTCCACGTTGCCGAGAAGTTCACTGGCAACCCCGGCGTCTACGTCCGTGTCGAGGATACCGTCCGCTCCTTCGCCGAGATTGTCGACGGCAAGGCCGATGACCTGCCCGAGCAGGCATTCCGCTATGCTTCCACGATTGAGGACGTGCGCGAGCGCGCCCGCAAGATGGGGGAGAAGTAGGTTATGCGTATCCGCATCGTGTGCCCCGTGAGCCTCGCCTATGAGGGTGACGCTGCGTTTGTGTCGATTCCGTCTACGGATGGCGAGTTTGGCGTTCTGCCTGCTCACTCCAGCGAAATCTGCACGATCGACCGCGGTTACGTTCGCGTTTCCGATAAGGCCATGGGCACTGTCGACCACACGTTTGCCGTGGCCGGCGGCTATGCCCAGGTTGCGGACGATGTCGTGACCGTCCTCGCCGAGCGCGCTTGCGATTTGGCGACCGTCGACGCCGACAAGGTTAAAGCTGATATTCAAGGTTTTGAAGAGAAGCTGGGTAATTTGTCGGAGGATGATGCACGCCGCGCCTACCTCTATAATGAAATCGCATGGTGTAAGCTCAAGCTTGCCCAATAGTCAAACGTTTTAGCGTTCGACCATTTGCGAACACATCATGCCCGGGATGGCCCAGCCACCCCGGGCATGCTTTTTGAAAGGGTAGACCTTGGATATTATCCGCGTTGAGGGTGGCCACGCCATCGGAGGCTCCGTGCCCGTCTCGGGTGCAAAGAATTCCGCACTCAAACTCATGGCTGCAACGCTTCTGGCGCCGGGCAAGACAACGCTTCAGAACGTGCCCGATATTTCCGATGTCCACGTTATGGGCAAGGTACTCAAGGGCATGGGCGCCACAATCGAAGTTCTCGATGAGCACACGCTCGAAATCGATACCTCCCAGGTTGATTCCTGGGAGGCGCCCTACGAGCTTGTCGCCAAGATGCGCGCCTCCACGGCTGTGATGGGCCCCCTGCTGGGTCGTTTCCATCGCGCCAAGATCGCCATGCCGGGCGGCTGCAACCTGGGTGCTCGCAAGATCGATATGCATATCTTGGGTCTCGAGGCTCTGGGCGTCGAGTTCGACACCGCCCACGGCTACATCAACGCCAGTGCTCCCCAGGGTCTGCACGGCACCACCGTCACGCTCGAATTCGCGAGCGTGGGCGCCACCGAGAACCTCATCATGGCTGCCGTGCGCGCACAGGGCACCACGGTTATCGACAACGCTGCCCGCGAGCCCGAGATCGTCGACCTTGCCAACATGCTCAACGAGATGGGTGCCAAGATCGTCGGCGCAGGCACGCCCGTCGTGACCATCGAGGGCGTGGAGGAGCTGCATCCCGTTACCCATTGCGTGGTGGGCGACCGCATCGAGGCCGGCACCTTTATCGTCGCCGGCGCCCTCATGGCCGATGAGCGCGGCGTCGATGTTACGGGCTTCTGCCCCATCCACCTGGGAATGGTGCTCAAAAAGATGGAACTTATGGGCATCGAGTGCGAGCGTATCGAGAACGGCGTCCACGTCAATCGCGTCGAGCGCATCAGGCCGGTCGATATCCAGACGCTTCCGTTCCCGGGTTTCCCGACCGACATGCAGGCGCAGATCATGGTGCTTTCGGCCCTTGCCGACGGAAGCTCCGTAATTACCGAGAACATCTTCGAGAACCGCTTCATGTTCGCCTCCGAGCTCGTGCGTATGGGTGCCGATATTCGTATCGAGAGCCATCACGCCATGATTCACGGCGTCAAGGGCTTCTCGGGCGCACAGGTCACCTCACCCGACCTGCGTGGCGGCGCGGCGCTTGTGGTTGCCGGTCTTATCGCCGATGGCGTTACCGAGGTCTCGGCCATCCATCACATCAAACGTGGCTACGAGCAGTTTGTCGAAAAGCTGCAGGCGCTTGGCGCGCATGTCGAACATGCCACCGTTCCCGATCCCGTCATCTACTAATGCAGGTTGCCTATGTTTAACAAGAAACCCCTAGCGGATAACACCCGAAGACCCTCGACTGGTGCGCAGGCCAAGATCTACAGCCGCGACAATGTCGCACGCTATTCCGAGCGCGCCCGTCAGCGCCGTCGCGGCCGCACGGTTCGCCGCGTAGCTCTCATCGCCGTACTCGGCGTGCTGCTGAGCGCCACGACTGCTGCGGGTCTGTGGTTTGCCACTATCATGGGCAAGCTTGGCGACTCCAATGTCATTACCAACAACCTGCGCCAGATTCTGGTCGATACCAATGAGGCAAAAGATCCGTTCTACGTGTTGCTTCTTGGTACCGACGGTCGTCCGGGCGAGGATACGTATCGTGCCGACTCGATTATCCTGGCACGCATCGACCCCACGCAAAAGCAGGCGACGCTCATTTCCGTTCCGCGCGACACCAAGGTCGTGTATAAGGGCGAGACCATGAAGATCAACGCCTGCCACACCGTTGGCGGCGCCGAGGCCATGGTCCAGGCGGTCAACGAGCTGTGCGGCGTGCAGATTTCTCACTATGCCGAGGTCAGCTTTGACGGCATGCAGTCGCTTATTGATTCGGTTGGCGGTATCGACATCAACGCGACCGACGACGTCGACGATCCCGAGCACCTGGATATTAAGATTACCGCTGGTCAGCAGCATATGGACGGCGCTACTGCCCTTACCTATGCCCGCTGCCGCTACACCTATGCCGACGGCGATTACACGCGCATGCGCCATCAGCGTCAGGTGCTTGGCGCCCTTGCCAACCAGATTCTCAATAACTTCGATGCCACGAAGATCTTTGGCCTGGTTAATTCGCTGTCCGATATGTTCGTAACCGATATGAGCGTTCAGGATATCGTCTCCACGGTTAATGCCATGCGCGGCATGGATGTCGAGGGCATCTACTCGGCCAACCTGCCCTCGTACGCTGACGACAGCACTATGATCGACGGCGTGAGCTATGTCTTTGTCTACGAAGACGAGCTTAAGGAAATGATGGCCCGCGTCGACGCCGGTGAGGATCCCAAGGGCCCCAACACCATGGGCCTTTCAGACGGCTCCAGCTCCACGATCGGTGACCTCAACAACAATACGTCCGAGGACTACGCATATGGCACCGCGACCTCGTCGGGTGGCTCGGACGATTCCGACGATTCGAGCGACGGCTCCGATTACTACGAAGAGCCCACCGGTGACGGCAACGGCTACGAAGCCAACTACTAGAGTTACGCGGTTTTACCAGCCCGCGTAACGGCGCTCGCTGACGTTGGCTCAACCTGCGGTGCTGACTACTTTTCTTGCACCAAAAATCGCCCCGTTCTCGGTTGAGGACGGGGCGATTCGTCTTTTGGGCTTATGCAGCCAGTCTTATGCGAAACGGGCGACGAGCTCCTGCAGGACGTCGGTCATCTTGACGAGCGAGCTGACCGGGACAAACTCGTTGACGCCGTGGTAACAGTAGCCGCCTGTCGAGAGGTTGGGGCAGGGCAGGCCGCGGAACGACAGCTGTGCGCCGTCGGTGCCGCCGCGAATCGGCAGTACTTGGGGCTCAACGCCGCAGGCAAGGTAGGCTTCCTTGGCAACATCAATAAGCTCGGGATAGTCACGAACGATCTCGGCCATATTTCGATACTGCTGCTTAATCTCGACCGTTACGCGCTCCTCGCCCAGTCGCTGGTTGAGCAGTGCGGCGGCGGCATTCATCAGCTCGAGTTTCTGCTGGAACTTGGCGGCATCGTGATCACGGACGATATAGCGCGCCGTGGCATGGTCGACCGTTGCCGAGACGCCCTCAAGGTGATAGAAGCCCTCGTAGCCCTCGGTGTATTCCGGGCGCTGCTCGTAGGGGAGCAGGGCGTTGAAGTCGCAGAACAGGTTGCCCGCGTTGACCATGCGCCCCTTGGCGTCGCCGGGGTGAATGGACTGGCCCTCAAAGCGAACGGTTGCCTCGGCGGCGTTGAAGCACTCCCACTCAAGCTCGCCAACCGGACCGCCGTCGACCGTGTAAGCGTACTTGCAGCCGAAGGCCTCGATATCCAACAGCTCGGCACCGTGACCGATTTCCTCGTCCGGGCAGAAGCAAATGCCGAGCGCGGGATGGGGCAGGGAGGGATCCTGCGCGATGCGTGCGACAAGCGCCATGATTTCGGCGACACCCGCCTTGTCGTCGGCGCCCAGCAGCGTAGTTCCGTCGGTGCAGACAAGGTCCTCACCCACCAGGTTGTTGAGGGCAGGAAGTTTGGCGGTGCTCATGGACACGGGCTTGCCGTCGACGATGCCGCAAACCAGATCGCCGCCCTCGTAGTGCACGATGTGCGGCGCTACGCCGGCGCCCGGCGCGACCTCGGTGGTATCGAGGTGCGCGATCAGGCCCAGGGCGGGCTTATTCTCGGAACCGGCGCTAGCGGGAATGTGCGCGCAGACATAGGCGTTTTCGGTTACATAGGCATCGGTTGCACCCAGCTCGCGCAGTTCTTCGGCAAGCACGTTGGCAAGGTCGAACTGTACGGTGCTCGACGGCACCTGGTCGCAGTTGGCATCCTCGGACTGCGTGTTGATCTGGACATAGCGCAAAAAACGCTCGAGGACGTCGGGGTCCGTGGTGGTGTTTTCCATAAAGATCGCTCCAATCTTGGTCGTCGTGTGCAACAAGAACTCTAGCACGGTATGCCGCGGCATACCGCGACGCTTGGATGGGGTAGAATCAGCCATTGAGTGCAGAAGGGACGGATGTTCATGGATACGACAAATAGCTCGCGCGAGCTACACCTAACGGTGGCGAACGAAGACTACTTGGAGTGCATGGTTCGCATCGAAAGCGAAGATGGGGAGACCGGCGGCGTGCGGTCGGTCGATATCGCACAGCGCCTTGGCGTCTCGAAGGCATCGGTCAACAAGGCGGTTTCGGCTCTCAAGGCATCTGAACTTGTCGAACAGTCTCACTACGGCAAAGTTATCCTGACTGACCGTGGGCGCGAGGTCGGCTCGGCTATCTGGTATCGCCATCGTCTGGTCCGCACGTTTTTGGTTCAGGAACTCGGTGTCGAATTTGAGCGAGCCGATTCCGAGGCCTGCATGATGGAGCATGCTCTATCCGAGGACACGATGAACCGCTGGCTCGCCTATCTCGAAAAGCAGGGAATCAGCGTCGAGGAATAGCGGGATATATATGGATACGAGTTATTACAACCGCTTTGGTGCCGAGGAACTTACGCGCCGCTTGTCGAGCGAGACCTTGTTGGCGCAGGGCCCCATGGGCAGTGTTCTGTTGAGTGAGTACGATGCCGCCGACATTCCACCGGCGTTTTGGAATCTGGCAGAGCCGCAGACCGTTTCTCGTATCCATCGCTTGTATGTCGCCGCCGGCGCGCAGGTGCTCATTACCAACACCTTTCAGGCATCAAGCTATGCCCTCAAGCACGACCAGATTGCGCCGTCCGTGGCAGAGGTCAATCGCGGGGCCGTCGACGATGCTCGCCAGGCGCACCCACAGCTGCTGCTGGGCTCGATGGGCCCGATTTGTATTGAGTGGTTTGCCGAGGACTCCGCCGAGTATCGTGAAATCCGAGGCATTGCGCGCGAACAAGCGCACGCCTTGCTCAATGCTGGTGTTGACGGTCTGCTGATCGAGACGGTGACGTCTATCCGTAATTTGCAGCCCATGCTTGCCGGCGCCCGAGATGCCGCCGACGGTATGCCTGTCCTGGTGAGTTTTGTCGTTGACGATAAAGGCGACCTGTTGGGCGATGGCCTCAACATCGAGGCAGCCGTTTTGTACGCCGAAAAACACGGCGCAAACTCGGTTGGTGTTAATTGCTGTTCGCTTGCGGCCGCGAACGCGGCGGTGCCCAGGATGGTTGCATCGGCGACTACTCCCGTCACGGTGCGTCCCAATGCGGGAAATCCGGTTCAGACGCAGGATGGTCCCGTGTGGCATGAGGACCCCGAAGCCTTCGCTCACGCATGCGTCGAGTGGAAGCGGGCGGGCGCCGCAATGGTAGGCAGCTGCTGCGGAACCACGGCGGTTACGACAGCCGCTATGGCAGATGCGCTCAATATATAGAACCCGAAAATGGGAGTATCGAATCACCGCCCCCGCTGGGGCGGTTTTTTTGTTGGCGGTGCGCACCTCGACGCTTTTGCCTAAACGGTGAACGAGCGTGCCGGCGGCTTGCCGGATGCCCGTTGCGGGTATACCTCATGCGTACCATGATCCAAACACTGCGAGGTGTCTGCGCGTGTGCGCGATAATTCACTTTGGAACTGACGGTTGGCGAGCTCGCGTCGACGGAGACTTTACTATCAACAACGTCGCTCGTGTCACCGATGCTATCGGCAGGCTATGGCAAAAGACGAATCCCGGTAAAACGGTATATGTAGGATTTGATACTCGGCCGCAAGCGCGCGAATTCGCCGAGCTCGCGGCGGGCGTGATTGCCGCCCACGGGCTCGATGCCGTGCTCCTGTTTCGACCGGTGCCGACTCCCGCTCTTACGTGGGCGGCTGCGTATGACGGCGAGGCATGCGGCGCGCTTATGGTGACGGGCTCACATCATCCGCAGGGCTATCTATGCCTCAAGCTGCGGATGGGTGACGGCTCGACGGCCAACCAGGATGTCATCGAAGAGCTCGAGGAGACGATGGCCGCCGAGCCGCTGGGGCTTGAGGGGCAATACCGCACGGCAGATATCATTCCCGACTATATGCGAGCGGTGGCATCGTTTGTCGACGCGGATGCCATTCGCGCCGCGCATATGCGTGTGGTGGTTGACCCCATGGGCGGAGCTGCGCAGGGATATCTTGCCGACTTGCTTCGAGAGCTTGGCGTCGAAGTCCATGAGATTCACGCCGACGAGACGACCGATAGGGGAGATATCTGCCCCGACCCGGTCGAGCCGTGGGTGGATGCTTGTGAGCGCGCAGTTGTCGAAGACGGGGCGTGCGCCGGTCTGGTGACTGATGGCGACGCCGATCGTATCGGCGCGGTTGATGAGCGCGGCAGATATATACATCCACATCAGATCATGGCGCTCGTTTTGGGCGATTTGGTCCAGTATCGCAATCTGAAGGGACGCGTCGTCGTCAACCTTTCATGCTCCACGCTTGTGCGTCGCATTGCCGAGGCGCTCGGCTGCCGCGTGGTCATCAAGCCCGTCGGTTTTAAATATATAGCCGCCGAGATGAAGAAGGGCGGCGTTCTCGTGGGCGGTGAAGAGGCCGGTGGTATCGGTATCGCCGCGCACATGCCCGAGCGCGACGGCATCCTTGCCTGCCTGATTTTGTGCGAGCTCATGGCCAAGACCGGCGCGCCCTTGGGCGTGCTTATCGATCAGCTCGAGGCGAGCTTTGGCAAGACGAGTTACGGACGTCGAGATTTGCGCCTTGAGGCCGAGGATGCCGAGACGTTGCGCACGCTGCTTCCCGGCGTGAATCCCAAGTCGATATGCGGCAAGGCGCCGCAGAGCGTAAGCCATATGGACGGCTTACGTCTGGCATTTGAGGATGACACCTGGCTGCTGATCCGTCCCAGCGGGACCGAACCGGTGGTGCGCGTCTACGCCGAGGGGTTCTCGGTGGAAGAACGTGACGAGTTGCTCGATGCTGGCTGTGCTTTAGCTAGGGGAACGTATCCGCTTTAACCATGAGACTGCCTTATATAAAGAGATGCTCGGCGAGCGGTAGGTAACGGCTGGCAAACGTTAGTCGGATCACAAGATGTGTAGGAAATGTGTACGCCCAGATTCCCGCCCACGGCGTCCCTCCGGTCTGGCAATATATCTCCTTGCCGCGCGGCCCGGTCGAACCGGGAACCAGCGCAGGCGTGCACCTTGAGAACCGGATACTGCGAGGATGGACACTTACTTCAGTGTCGCA
>UQHY01000016.1:0-38026 GCA_900540975.1 uncultured Collinsella sp. | reverse complement strand
CTCGCCGTATGCCGCCCGGGGCTTTTTCCCCCAAACCCCCCCGCCGTTCTCGGCAGCCGCTGCACGGTGTTCATGAACAGCAGCGTCGTTTCCGAGCAGCGGCGCGGTAAGGGTCCGGGCGACATCATGGCCGGTCTCTGCCGTTCGATTATCGAGAACGTGTTCACCAAGGTCATTCGCGTTTCAAATCTCAACCGTCTGGGCGACAAAGTCGTCGTCCAGGGCGGCACGTTCCGAAACGACGCGGTGCTGCGCGCATTCGAGCAGTATCTGGGCAAACCCGTCACGCGTGCGCCCCACCCGGGGCTGATGGGCGCTATCGGTATCGCCCTGCTCGCGCGCGAGGAATGCCGCAAGGGCGACGCCGGCACGTCGTTTATCGGGCTCGATGCCGTGGAGCGCTTCGAGCATCGCGAGTTCGGCGGCGTTACCTGCCGTCGGTGCAACAACCGCTGCCAGCGCGCGGTCGTGGCATTTGGCGACGGCTCGCTTTACGTCACGGGCAATCGCTGCCCGCGCGGCGGCGCCATCTCATGGGATGAGCTCGTGCGCGAGGTTCCCGCGGCGGAGGAGCTGCGTCCGCAGGGTACTTGCGAGGCACAGGCACCCGGCACGGGGCGCGACCGGACCGCGGCTGCCCCCAATCTCTTTGTCGACCGCGAGAAGCTGCTGTTCGAGTCGTACCCCACGGTTCCCGTCTGCGGGGGGCGCGATGTCACGATCGGCATTCCCCGTGTGCTCGAGTTCTGGGACACCATGCCGTTCTGGTCGACGTTCTTCAGCACGCTCGGCTTTAAGGTGCGCGTCTCGGGACGCAGCACCAAGGCGATGTACGAGCGCGGTCTGGCGCACGTCACATCCGACACCGTGTGCTTCCCGGCCAAGCTCGTCCACGGGCACATCCGCAATCTCGTCGACGCCGGCGTCGACCGCATCTTCATGCCCATCATCACGACGGTGCCCACCGAAAACACCGCCTCTACCAGCGAGTGGATGTGCGCCGTCGTAAAGGGATACCCCTACGTGATGCGCAATTCCGATAACCCGGAGGAGCGTTTCGGCGTTCCGTTCGATACGCCGCTGTTCCACTGGTACGACGAGGGCGACCGAAACCGCCAGCTCAAGGCGTGGTGCAAGGAGACCTTCGATATCGATGCCGACCTGGTTGCCAAGGCGACCGAGCAGGCGGACCGCGCGCAGCAGACGTTTGAGAACCAGCTGCAGCTGCGCGGCAGGCAGGTGCTCGAGAACGTGCGCGAGGACGGCGGCTACGCGGTGGTGATCGCTTCGCGCCCGTACCACAACGACCCGCTGGTCAACCACGGGCTGCCCAAGCTCTTCTCTGAGCGCGGCATCCCCGTGCTGACGCCCGATGCGGTGCCGGGGGTCTACAACGTCGATCTTTCCAACAGCCGCATCGACATCGTGAACAACTACCATGCGCGCATGCTGTCGTGCGCGGTCATCGTCGCATCGACGCCCGAGCTCGAGCTCGTGCAGATGGGCAGCTTCGGCTGCGGCCACGATGCGTATCTCACCGACGAGATCGCGCGCATGATGGGCGAGATGGGCTCCAAGGTTCCGATGATGATCAAGCTCGATGAGAGCGACGTCGCCGGTCCCATGGGCATTCGCGTGCGTTCGTTTATCGAGTCGGTCAACCGTCGTCGCGCGGAGGAGCGTGCCGAGGGCGCCCGGGTGCACGCGGTCCATCCGCTCGACGACCCGTATAAGGTCAAGTACACCAAGCGCGACCGGCACGACAAGATCGCGCTGGTCCCCAACACCTCCCATGCGTTCTGCAGGCTCATGACCGCGGCGATGCGCAATCAGGGCGTGCGCGCCGAGGCCCTTGATATCGGGCGCGAGGATGCCATCCGCCTGGGCAAACGCTATGTGCACAACGACATCTGCTTCCCCGCGCAAATCGTGATCGGCGAGGCGCTCGCGGCACTCGAGAGCGGTAAGTACGACCCGCACGACGTCGCCGTGGTGACTGGCAAGTATATCGGCGACTGCCGCCTGACGCACTACATGCCCCTGCTGCGCCGCGCGCTCGACGACGCGGGATACGACTATGTCCCGGTGCTCACCAACGACGACGTCGATGCCCACAATGCGCATCCGGGCTTCAAGCTCGGCCTTGGCCCGAGCATCCAGATCGCCTACGGTCTTCCCATGATCGATGCCCTCGAGGCCATGCTTAGGCGCATCCGTCCCTACGAGCTCGAGAAGGGCGCGGCGGACGCTGCGTTCGACCGCGCGCTCGATGAGGTTATCGAGGGCATGGAGCGCTCCGGGCTGAGAGGCCAGGCGACGGGCTTCAAACGCGCGCTTGCGATCATGGACGCCGTTCCGTACGACCGCTCGAACCCGCATCCGACCGTTCTCATCGTGGGCGAGTACCTGCTCAATTTCCATCTCGGCGCCAACCACGAGATCGAGCGCTACCTCGAGGACAACGGGCTCGAGGTCATCGAGGCGCGCATGACCGACGTGATCCGCAAGACCTATTTCTACAAGCATGCGCAGTCGCGCGAGTTCCACGTCGACCTGTCGCTGCCCGAAAAGGCCTGGTACGCCACGGCGGACAACCTGTTCGAGCTCGCGCACGACCGTTGCGACCGCCTGGGCGCGGCGAGCCCGCTCTACGAGCCGCCGACGCGCATGCCCGAGCTCGTGCGCGCGAGCGATAAGATCCTGCACCATACGTTCGATGCGGGCGAGGGCGTGCTGATTCCGGCGGAGATCCTCGAGCACGCCAAGCGCGGCTGCCGCAACTTCGTGATCCTGCAGCCGTTCGGGTGTCTGCCCAACCATGTCGTGGGGCGCGGGCTCATCCATGCGCTCAAGGAGCAGTATCCCACGGCGCAGTTCCTGCCGCTCGACTACGATCCCGACGTGAGCTTCGCCAACGTGGAGAACCGTCTTCAGATGCTCATCATGAACGCCAAGGCGCAGGGGTGCGGTGAGGCGCATGGCGAGACCGCGTAAGGACGCCGATGCGCCCGATGCACGCACCCGTATCATCGAGGCGTTTTGGGAGCTCATCGAGAACAACAGCATCTTCGAGCTGTCGGTTGGCGAGGTGACCCGCGCCGCCCGGTGCAATCGCGGAACGTTTTACTACTATTTTCACGATTTCGATGAACTCGTCGCCATCGCCATAGCCCAACTGCTACAGGATAACGAGCTCATCACCGATGCCCTCTGGCATTTTTCGAGCGAGGGCGACCTTTCGGCGTTCGACCGGCGCGACGTCCGCTGCCTGCTGCGGCGCATCGTCATCACCATGAGGGCGGGTGCCGCCGAGCAGGTCGTACAGGGCATCCATACGATCATCATCGACCGCGTGAGAGAGATCGTCCACCCCGACGGAGAAGAGCTCAAGGCGGATTCGAGCTTTGCGGTGGGCTTTCTGGTCTCGGGCATCATGGACTTTGTGATGGCGGTCGGCTTTGCCCGGGAGGGCGGCGAGGAGATAGACCTCGAGCAGCTGGGGGACAGCGCGTGCGCGTACCTGAGGGCGGTCGCCATGCAGACGGTGGAAACGGTCGCGCAAGTCGAGGGCGTCGATACATCCGAGCTGCTCGAACGCGTCTCCAAGGAGGCCGATGCCTATCGCGCATCGCGTGCGACGAGTCCCGACGTGGTGAAAGACGCCTAGGGTTTCTCTTGCGGGGCGCCTGTCGCGCATCGCGCGGTGAGTCCCGCGATGCGGTCATAACCTGCATTCATGTGAGCCGGGTTTATAGATATTCCTCCAGCTGTTAACATAGACAACCTGTGGGTAAAGAGACAAAAGCGCCGCCGACGGGCGGGCGTTTTGATTTCGATGAACTCATGTAAGGAAACGAGCATGTTAGATAGATTTACCGATCGAGCGCGCAAGGTCATGTCGATGGCCAAACAGGAGGCGCTCGACCTGCATACCAACAAGGTGGGTACCGAGCATCTGCTTCTGGCGCTTGCCAAGGAGGACGAGGGCATTGCCGCCGAGGCACTGCGCTCGCTTGATATCTCCTACGACGACATCATGGACACCCTCAAGGAGGTCCAGACCACGGTTCCCGAGCCCAGTGAGGAGACCGAGGCGGCTAAGCTCGCCTTTACGCCGCTCGTCATTAGCGTTATGGAGCGTTCATTCCGCGTGGCGCGTGAGAATAACCAGACCTACGTGTCGACCGAGCACTTGCTGATCGGCATCGTCGAAGAGGGCAACGGCATGGCCATGGACATCCTCATGCGCCTGGGTGTGTCGTCCGCCTCTATCAAAAAGGCTATCGAGAAACTCACTGCCAAGGACCAGGACAAGAAGCGTCCGCTCGCGGGCGCCGGTGCGGGGCGTCCGGGTGCGGCCCTGCCGTTCTTTAGCGGCTCGGATGCCTCTCAGCAAAAGGGGAGTGGCACCGATACGCTTAAGCAGTTCGCGACCAACCTCACGCAGAAGGCGCGCGATGGCGAGCTCGACCCTGTAATTGGTCGCGAAAAGGAAGTCCAGCGTATGATGGAAATTCTTTCGCGCCGCACCAAGAACAACCCGCTCATTCTGGGCGACCCCGGCGTGGGCAAGACGGCCATCGTCGAGGGCCTGGCTCAGCAGATTGCAGCCGGCAACGTGCCCGAGAACCTCATGAACCAGAATATCTGGACGCTCGACCTGCCGGGCCTCGTGGCGGGTGCCAAGTATCGCGGCGAGTTTGAGGAGCGCCTCAAGAACGTGATCCAAGAGGCCACCGAAGCCGACGACGTCATCCTGTTTATCGACGAGATGCACACCATCATCGGTGCCGGTTCTGCTGAGGGCTCCATCGACGCGAGCTCTATGCTCAAGCCCGTGCTCGCGCGCGGTGCCTTCCAGATTATCGGCGCCACCACGGCCGAGGAATTCCGCAAGTACCTCACCAAGGACCCGGCCTTCGAGCGTCGCTTCCAGACCATCGATGTCGAGGAGCCGAGCGTCGAGGACACGGTCAAGATCCTGACCGCGCTCAAGCCGCGCTACGAGGAGCACCACCATGTGCGCTATACGCAGGGTGCTATCGAGGCCGCCGCGAACCTTTCCAACCGCTACATCCAGGATCGCTTCCTGCCCGATAAGGCCATCGACCTCATTGACGAGGCCGGTGCCCGCGCTCGCATCGCCGCGAATCGCGCGCCCGAGCCGGTGCGCGAGGCCGAGCATCGCATAGAGGAGCTCAAGGCCGCCGCGCAGGAGGCCACCGAGAGCGACGACATGAACAAGGCCGCCGAGATTACCGAGCGGCAGAAGGCCGCCGAGATTGAGCTCGCCGAGGCCAAGGCCGCCTGGACCGCCGAGCTCGACGCCAGCCCGCTCACCATCGATGTGAGTCAGATCGCCGATATCGTGTCCGTGACCTCGGGCGTGCCGGTGTCCTCGCTTACCGAGAGCGAGAGCCGTCGCCTGCTACAGGCCGAAAGCGTGCTCAAGACCCGCATTATCGGCCAGGACGAGGCCGTCGAGGCCGTTGCCAAGGCCGTGCGCCGCAGTCGCTCGCCGCTCAAGGATCCGCGTCGCCCCGGCGGCAGCTTTATCTTCCTGGGCCCCACCGGCACGGGCAAGACCGAGCTCGCCAAGACGCTCGCCGAGTATCTCTTTGGCAGCAAGGACGCGCTCATCAGCTTCGACATGTCGGAGTTCGGCAGCGAGTTCGAGGTCTCCAAGCTTATCGGTAGCCCTCCGGGTTACGTCGGTCACGACGAGGGCGGCCAGCTCACCAAGGCTGTTCGTCGCCACCCGTACTCGGTCGTGCTGTTCGATGAGATCGAGAAGGCGCACCCCGACATCTTCAATATCCTGCTGCAGGTGCTGGAGGAGGGGCGTCTGACCGATAGCCAGGGCAAGACGGTCGATTTCCGCAATACGGTGATCATCATGACGTCAAACGTGGGCGCCCGCGAGATTGCGCAGGATACGAGCGTTGGCTTTGGCACCACCGGCGAGCAGGGTCTCACGTCGAGTGAGATCCGTGGTCGCGCGATGGGCGAGCTCAAGCGCCTGTTCCGCCCCGAGCTGCTCAACCGTATCGACGACATCGTGGTGTTCCAGAAGCTTTCGGGCGAGAACCTGACCAAGATCGCGCACCTGCTGGTGGACGACCTGCGTCAGCGTCTGATTGCCAACGGCATGAACATCAAGCTCACCGATGCGGCCTACGACAAGATCGTGGCCGAGGGCACCGACCTCACCAACGGTGCGCGTCCGCTGCGTCGTGCCATCCAAAAGCTCATCGAGGATCCGCTGTCCGAGGAGCTGCTGGCCGGCGAGTGGGGCGAGGGCGATACCGTCCTGTGCGATGTGGCCGACGGCAAGTTTGTCTTTAGCCATGGCACGGGCGAGATCCCGGCACCGCGTCCGGCGGGCACGCTCGGTGGCGATACCGCTCCGGCGGCGCCGCACACCGGCAACGCCGCGCCTGTGAGCAGTGGCGTGAGCTCGGGTCCCGGCGGCATGATGCAAGCCGGTTCCGGCGCGCTGTAGGGTGTGGCGACAATTTGATCTGTGCAATCGAGGCGTTCCGGCAAGGGCGCCTCGATTTGTAGAGCTGTGAAGTTGTGACCGTTACGCTATGCGGTCCACCGTTAGCCGATGATGCGAGGGCGCTCGGCGTTTTCGAGTGGTTTATGCAAACGAAGTCTGGGAATATACAAGGCGCATGTCTTATTGTCTAACCAGTTGCGCCAAGGAGGCACCATGGACTACAAGATTACTGGCTACGAGCCCGCCCAGCTGTTCCATTTCTTTGAGGAGATCAGCGCGATCCCCCGTGGGTCTGGCAACGAGAAGGGCATCAGCGATTTCCTGGTTGCGTTTGCCAAGGAGCGCGGCCTCGATGTGTATCAGGACGAGGTCTACAACGTTATCATTCGCAAGCCCGCATCTGCCGGTGCCGAGAATGCCCCGACCGTGATGCTGCAGGGCCACATCGATATGGTGTGCGACAAGTTGGGCTCCGTTGAGCACGACTTTACGACCGATGGTATCGACCTGGTCGTCAAGGACGGCGTCCTCACCGCTAACGGTACCACTCTGGGCGCCGACAACGGTATTGCCGTCGCTCTGATGCTCACTGTTCTCGATGACGATTCGATCGTTCACCCCGCCCTCGAGTGCGTATTCACCACTGACGAGGAGACTGGCCTGGTCGGCGCCGAGACGCTCGACAAGTCCCAGATTAGCGCCCGCACCATGATTAACCTTGACTCCGAGGAAGAGGGCGTTGCTACCGTCAGCTGCGCCGGCGGTGTCGTCGTTACCTACACCTGCCCGATCGCGCGCGAGCACAAGACCGGTAGCACCCTCACGCTCGACATCTCCGGCCTGCTGGGCGGTCACTCCGGCTCCGACATCAACCTGGAGCGCGGCAACGGCAACCTCATCATGGCCCGCATCATCGACCGCCTGATGGTTGCCGGCGAGCCCGCCATCGTTAGCTTTAACGGCGGCACTAAGGACAACGCCATCAACCGTGAGTGCAAGGCCGAGCTGGTTTACGCCGACCACGCTGCCGCCGAGGCCGCGGCCCAGATCGCAAAGGGCATCATCGCCGACGTCACTGCCGAGCTCGAGGTCTTCGACCCCGGCTTTACCTGCACGGTCGAGATTGCCGACGACGCCGAGGTCGAGGCCATGGACCAGAAGTCCGCGCTCGCCCTCATCCGCGCCCTGCGTCTTGCCCCTAACGGCGTGATTCGCCGCAACGTCGCCACCGACGGCTCCGTCGAGGTTTCCTCCAACATCGGCGTGGTTGCCACCTCTGACGACCAGGTCAAGATCATGCTGTCCCCGCGCTCTTCGATCACCTCGCTGCAGAACGAGTTCAAGGACCGCCTGCAGACGCTGGCCGATGTCCTGGGCTTCGACGCCAAGTTTGAGTTCGAGTATCCCGGCTGGAGCTATGCTGAGCATTCGCCGGTCCGTGACGTCTTTGTCGAGAGCTATCGCGAGCTCTTTGGCTCCGAGCTGCGCATCGAGTCCATCCACGCCGGCCTTGAGTGCGGCCTGTTCGCCGAGGCCCTGCACGGCCTGGACGCCATCGCCGTGGGCCCGACGCTCTCCGATGTCCACACCCCGGACGAGAGCATGGAGCTCGCTTCTGCCGAGCGCTTCTACGAGTTGCTCATCGACGTCCTCAAGCGCCTTGCCGCGTAAAGGTCGCCTTGGTTAGGCCGCTCTAAAACGGCTGGCTATGAAAACGGCCGCCTGGCGTAATGCCGGGCGGCCGTTATTCGTTACAGTGCGAGGATCCCCAGATGATCAAGCAAGATCTTTAGCCCGATGAGGATGAGCACAACGCCGCCGACGATGGTGGCGGGTTTTTCGTAGCGCGCGCCAAAGGTGTGGCCGATCGCTACGCCGGCGACGGAGAAGATAAACGTTGTGACGCCGATAAGCGATACAGCGGGAACGATATCGACCGAGAGCGCCGCAAACGAGATGCCTACGGCCAGGGCGTCAATTGAGGTGGCAATGGCGAGAATCAGGTATTCTCCCAGGTCAATCTTCTCGGCATCCTTGCCGTCGCCTTCGTCCTCATCCTCGTCTTCGGTAAAGGCTTCCCACAGCATCTTGCCGCCAATAAAGGCCAAAAGGATAAAGGCAATCCAGTGGTCGATGGGTCCGATGATGCCCATGAATTGACTGCCGAGCGCCCATCCGATTACGGGCATGCCGGCCTGAAAGCCGCCAAAGAACAGGCCGAGCACTACGGCGACCTTAAGGTTGATCTTTTTCATGCCAAGGCCCTTGCAGATGGAAACGGCAAAGGCGTCCATCGAAAGGCCAACGGCGAGCAACACGAGCTCTGCGAGTCCCATAGTCTGGCTCCCTCTCTGCGGGCGGGCCCGCGTGTACCTCTTGGGGGAATAACAAAAAAGACCCGTGGCGTACGCGCTGCGCGCACAACCACGAGTCTCGTTCATTAAGGCAAGCCAGGCCGTTTCGGCCAGTATGTTGACTTGCCGCGCCACCGGAGGCGAACCCGGCCACGCGACTACTCCCTCATTCATGTGAACCCGATGCTACCACATAAGCAGCCCATTTGGGTTGGGCTCTCAGCTGTGTTCGCTCATTCTGTAAGCATCGGATTTCGCGAGTGCCGCGGGGACAAACCGTGAGAAACTATTTAGCGTTTATGGAGCGTATACGATGGGAGCGATGCCTTGGATAAGAACGAGCTGCAAAAGCGTATGGAACAGGCCATTCGTCTGACGGCACCTGGTCAGCCGATCCGCACCGCCCTCGACATGATCATTGCCGGTCACCTGGGCGCCCTTATCTGCGTCGGCGACACCGAAAACGTGCTCGCCGCCGGTAACGACGGCTTCCCGCTCAACATTTCGTTTACCTCGAACCGTCTGTTCGAGCTCTCCAAGATGGACGGTGCCATCGTCATCGACGGTGACCTCACCCAGATCCTGCGCGCCAACTTCCACCTCAATCCCGATTCCTCGCTTGCCACGAGCGAGACGGGTATGCGTCACCGCACCGCCGCTCGCATGTCGGTGCTCACGGATGCCATCGTGATCTCGGTCTCGGCCCGTCGTGCCGTTGTCAACGTGTACGTTCACGGCAAGAGCTACGAGATCCAGCCCGTTACCACCATCATGAGCTCGGTCAACCAACTCGTCGCCACGCTCCAGACCACCCGTCAGTCGCTCGATCGCTCCCTGCTGCGTCTGACGGCCCTCGAGCTCGATGACTACGTTACGCTCGCTGACATCACCGGCATTTTCTCGAGTTTCGAGATCATGCAGCAGGCAAAGACCGAGCTTAAGGATTGCATTGTCAAGCTGGGCAACCAGGGCAAGCTCGTGCAGATGCAGCTCGAGCAGCTCGCCGGCTCCAGTATGGATACCGAGTATGACCTGATGATCCGCGACTACGCGAGTGACTCCTCCGAGGCAAACGCCGAGAAAATTCGCGCTGAGCTTGCCCGTATGACGCCCAAGGACTTGTCCGACCCGCAGCATGTGGCGGCGGTTCTGGGCTACGACGACCTGGATGAGGACTCTGTCATGACGCCGCTGGGCCTGCGCACGCTTTCGCGCGTGTCCGTCGTGCGCGACGGCGTGGCCGAGAAGATTGTCGACGAGTACGGCTCGCTGCAGGAGCTCATGGACGACATCAGCGAGGATCCGGAGCGCCTGGGCGACTTTGGCGTCAACAACCCTGCCATTCTTGCGGACTCGCTGTACCGCATGAAGGGCACCAAACAGGGGAACGCATAATGGCGCCCGTATGCGCCGTGGTCGTTGCCGGTGGCAGCGGCCAGCGCTTTGGTAACCCCGGTGGCAAGCAGCTCGTCAATGTAGCGGGCCGTCCGCTCATGAGCTGGTCCATCCGCGCGTTCGATCGAAGCGACAAGGTCGGCCACATCGTGGTGGTGTGTCCTGCCGAGCGCCGTGCCGAGATGCGCCGACTTGCCATCGACCCGTTTGACTATGACACGCCCATCAGCTTTGCCGATGCCGGCGATACCCGTCAGGATTCCACCCGTGCCGGCGTGCATGCGGTTCCGGCGGGTTTCGAATATGTCGCCATTCACGATGGCGCTCGTCCGCTCATTACCACCGAGGCCATCGATCACGCTATCGACGTGCTCGTGAGCGACCGCGCCCTCGACGGTGTCGTGTGCGGCCAGCCCGCCATCGACACACTCAAGATCGTCGATGGCGATAACATCGTTGAGACACCGCCGCGCGAACTCTATTGGGCTGCACAGACGCCGCAGATCTTTAGCGTCGACGCTATGAAGCGCGCCCATGCCGCGGCGATTGCCGAGGACTTTATCGGTACCGACGATTCATCGCTGGTTGAGCGCATGGGCGGGCGCGTCCGCTGTGTCCAGAGCCCGCGCGATAACCTTAAGGTGACGGTGCCCGAGGACCTGCGTCCCGTAACCGCGATTCTGCTCGGTCGCATGGCCGAGGGAGAGGACCTTCCCCATGTTCAGTAACCTGCGCATTGGCCATGGCTACGACGTCCACCGTCTGGTGGAGGGGCGTCGATGTATCATCGGCGGGGTCGACATTCCCTACGAGCGCGGCCTGCTGGGCCACTCGGATGCCGATGTGCTCGCGCACGCCTTGGCCGACGCCATTTTGGGCGCCTGCCGCGGGGGAGACATCGGCAAACTGTTCCCCGACACCGATCCTGCCTATGAGGGTGCCGATTCGATGGTGCTGCTTGCCCGTGTGATGGACTATGCGCGCGAGCTGGGCTTTGAGTTTGTCGATGCCGACTGCACCATTGCCTGCCAGCAGC
This sequence comes from uncultured Collinsella sp., assembly GCA_900540975.1. GTDB lineage: Bacteria > Actinomycetota > Coriobacteriia > Coriobacteriales > Coriobacteriaceae > Collinsella. Next base: position 26,739 of record UQHY01000016.1, on the reverse strand, counting down.
CCAAAATCACCCCGCACCGCGATGCCATGCGCGCCAACCTTGCCCATGCTCTGGGCGTTGACATCGAAAACGTGGGCGTCGCCGCTACTACGACCGAAAAGCTCGGTTGGGAAGGCCAGGGCGAGGGGATCGGCGCCTGGGCCGTCTGCCTGCTACAGAAAACCGTTAAGGAGTAACGAATGCGTATCTACAACAGCGCTACCCATAAAAAGGAAGAGTTCCAGCCCATCGAGTCCGGCAAGGTCCGCATGTACGTGTGCGGCCCCACGGTCTACGACAACATCCACATCGGCAATGCCCGCACGTTCATCAGCTTTGACGTGATTCGTCGCTGGCTCATCGCGAGCGGCTACGAGGTCACGTTCGCCCAGAACCTCACCGATGTCGATGACAAGATCATCAAGCGTGCCAACGAGCAAGGCCGTACGGCTGCCGAGGTCGCGACGGAGTTCTCCGACAAGTTCATCGGCGTCATGCGCGCTGCCAACGTGCTCGATCCCGATGTGCGTCCCCGCGCCACCAAAGAGATCGGCCCCATGATCGCCATGATCAAGACGCTTATCGAGCAGGGCCATGCCTATGCCGCCGATAACGGCGACGTGTACTTTGCCGTGCGCAGCGACCCCAACTACGGCCAGGTCTCGGGCCGCAACATCGACGACCTTATGGTGGGCGCGCGCATCGAGGAGAACGAGGACAAGAACGACCCGCTCGACTTTGCCCTGTGGAAGGCCGCCAAGCCTGGCGAGCCCAGCTGGCCGAGCCCCTGGGGCGAGGGCCGTCCCGGCTGGCACACCGAGTGCGCCGCCATGGTGCACCGCTACCTGGGCACCCCGATTGACATCCACGGCGGCGGCTCCGACCTTGCCTTCCCGCATCACGAGAACGAGTGCGCCCAGGCAACCTGCGCCTGGCACCAGGGCTTCTCCAACACGTGGATGCACACGGGCATGCTGCTGGTAGACGGCGAGAAGATGTCCAAGTCGCTCGGTAACTTCTTTACGCTGGCCGAGGTGCTCGAGCAGCACTCTGCCGCGGCCCTTCGCCTGCTGATGCTGCAGACGAGCTATCGCTCGCCGCTCGACTTCTCCTGGGAGCGCCTGGAGGGTGCCGAGAACTCGCTCACGCGTATCGCCGGCACGGTCGAGAACCTGCGTTGGGCTGCGAACCACGCGACGGCCGACGCCGATGAGGCTGCCGCCGAGGCGTTTGTCGCTAAGGCCGCCGAGACTCGCGCCGCCTTTAAGGAGTGCATGGACGACGACTTTAACACCGCCGGTGCCATGGGCGCCGTCTTTGGCTTTGTCACCGAGTGCAATCAGTATCTGGAGCAGGCGGGCGATGCTGCCGACAAGGCCGCCGCGCTTGCTGCCGCCGACACGCTGGTCGGGCTGCTCGACACGTTTGGTGTTGAGCTCCCCGAGCCCAAGGTCGAGCTGCCGCTGGGTCTGCTGGGCGTTGCCGCCGGCCTAGTTGCCTACACGGGTGACGATGTGGACGAGGCAGCTGCCAAGATTCTCGAGGCTCGCGCCGAGGCCCGTGCCGCCAAGAACTGGGATCTGGCAGACGCCATCCGCGATCAGCTCAAGGACTTGGGCCTCACCATTGAGGATACGGCCGCGGGCACTCGTATCAAGACTCTCTAGTATTTGTCGACCGTTCGAGGTGCGGCAGATTGCTTTGAAAGAGGAGGGCATAGACCTGGTGGCCATGCCCGACGATTGAAAGGCAAGGTGCCGTGGCTCGGACGGTCGATTCTTGTTCGTTATCTATTTAAGGAGGCCGTCCTATGGCCGACAATCGCAAGCGTGCGCCTCGTGGCGGCAAGCAGGCTGCTTCTGGCTCGCGTCCGATTCGCCGCAATGACCGCGCTGCCGCTCCCAAGGGCCAGCGCGATCGCACCCAGGCCGCACGTCCGCAGCGCGATCGCAGCCGCGACGCTGTCCAGGCTCCCAAGGGCGAGTTTATCGAAGGCCGTCGTGCTGCCGCCGAGGCGCTGCGCACTGGTTTTCCCATCAAGTGCGCGCTCATTGCCGAGGGCGGGGAGCGCGATGCCGCCTTGTCGCGCCTGGTCGACGACCTCAATGCCGCTGGTGTCCGCATTAAGTATGTGCCGCGTGCACAGCTCGACGCACTGTCGAGCCATGGCGCTCACCAGGGCATCGCGCTCGAGGTTGGCAACTTCCCCTATGCCGATGTCGCCGATATCCTCGACCGCGCGGGTGACGGTCCGGCGCTCGTCATCGTGCTCGACCATGTGACTGACGACGGTAACTTTGGCGCCATCGTGCGCTCCGCCGAGGTCGTGGGCGCTGCGGGCGTCGTCATCGCCAACAAGCGTGCCGCCGGCGTGACCGTGGGCAGCTACAAGACCTCAGCCGGCGCCGTCATGCATCTGCCTATCGCGCAGGTTCCCAATATCGCCCGTGCACTCGATGACCTCAAGGCCGCTGGCTTTTGGGTGGGCGGTGCCTCCGAGCACGCCGAAGACAGTTGCTGGGATGCTCCCTTCGAGGGTCGCGTGGCACTCGTCATGGGCTCCGAGGGCGATGGCATCTCGCGCCTGGTGCTCGAGAAATGCGACTTTTTGACCAAGCTTCCCCAGCGCGGCATGACCGAGAGCCTCAACGTTGCCCAGGCAACGACGGCGCTATGCTTTGAGTGGCTGCGCCGCAACGCCGGCGAGCTCATGGGGGAGGAGTAGCGCATGTCCAAGAAGAACCGTGCCAAGTCCAAGGCCAAGCGCTTTGGCGAAGGCTCGGCCAAGCCGATTGTCTCGGCCGCGACCTATGGCGTGGGCGGCAATGCGTTTGCGCAGGCCATCGCCGATCCGGTCTCGACGGTGCACTCCAACAAGCCCGAGCTGTTAGTGGTCGACGGCTACAACGTGATTCACTGCACGCCGCGCTACGAAAAACTCGTGTACGACCATTCCGACGACCCGTATTCCAGCGACGTTCACGATATGGCGCGCACCGCCCTCATCAACGACGTCGCCGCCTTTGCCCAGGGCCGCTACGAGGCCGTGATCGTGTTCGACGGCGCGGGCAATATCTCCAGCGAGCGCCCCAACCTGCCGGCCCGCGGCGTGCGCATCGAGTTTTCGCCGACGGGCGTCTCTGCCGATACCGTGGTGCAAAAGCTCTGTATCGAGGCACGCGAGGAAGGCCGTGCGTGCTCCGTGGTATCGAGCGACGGCACGATCCAGGCCGTCGTCATGGGCAAGGGTGTCACGCGCATCTCGAGCCGCATGCTGGTGGACGAGATCAAGCAGATCGATAACGACGTTCACGAGGCAGAGGAAGCTCCGCAGATCAAGATGACCCTGGGCAGCCGCCTGAGCCCCGAGGCACTGGCCAAGCTCAAGGCTCTGCGCGGGAGGTAGGGGAGCTGACGGCGCGACGCTGTCTCGCTAACTCCATTCAGCGATGTCGATCATTCTACGGAGGCGCCATGTAAGCGCCTCTTTTAGATATGGCAGCCTTGCCGTGAGTGCGTCGTTTCTGGACAGAATCTCGATTGCCTCGTCAACGAAGCCTTCGAGTTTGTCGCCGTCAAACCAGCCCATGTCCTCGACGAGCAACATTTGTTTGGCGGGGCTTGAATGAAATTGTGCGCTGGTAAAACTGTGCTCTCCTGCCTTAAGCTCCTCTAGAGAAACGTTGCACCAGAGCGATGAGCCCGAATCGAAGATGGGGGCTGGTCTGCAGACCAGTGAGTTGACGTTTCGCACGAGGCCGAAGTTGCGCCAATGACGATCGTAGTTAGCAATGATGTCATCGCATACGATCATGCGGTCAAGGGCGCCTTTTATATCTGTCGCTCCAAGCTCCTCGCAGTTTGCTACATACCGTTCGTAATCGGTTAGTCGCTCGTCTGCATTTGCATGCTGGTTTACATAGAACGCAGGGACATATTCTTCTTCGTCAGTTAAGAAGACATTGCATGTGCTCAAGGCAGAAGTACCCGCGCCTTCGAGCGAATAGGGTACATAATCGCAGGCGTTTAGGATGCGACGGTGAAGTGCAGTCGCCACCATCTCGTTATAGGGTTCCTGGTTTAGATGCGCACCTGCCTTGTGGAGGATTCGACGGTCATCCTCGCATGTCCAGTACTTTTGAAGATTGCCGTCCGAGGTGTTGTCGGGCTTTGCGGCAGCTGCCTTGCCCTCTGGGGCGAAGGGCGCGATGCTGAGAGAGACGTCGTCAAAAGCATTATTGAAGAAATTGATATCTTCCCACGCGAGACCGGAATCTTGGGGCCTAATCCAATATTGGTCGGATAAGGAGAGGCCAAGATTTCGCTGTACGAGTTCATCGGGAACATCGACTGCGGCTTCTGCAAGCAGGGAGGCTAGCCCAATGCGTGCGAGCGGGATACCGCGGCCGCGCCACCAGACGCGGAAGGAGTCGAGCGATATGGGGCTATTAGGGCCAAATACTCCAATAGGGGCGTGGGCGTAATCGATGCCGGCGCCGATATGGGTAAAGTCTTTTCGCGATGTGCTGTAGACCAGTTGGGCTACTTCGTGCGTGCGGTTCATGAGAGTAAATGCGACTTCGCTTTTCCCATGCCCACGACGAGGCCGTCCCCCTCTTTTGGTTGCGGAGCGGAGTCGCGTGTCTACGCTGTCTTTGTCGACAAGCCACACGCCAGAAGCCTTGCGGGCGGTCAGCGCGCCGTTCTTAATGAGCTCCTGCACCCTGCGCGGGGTGATGCCGAGCAGTTCGGCTGCTTCCTTTGTAGTCAACATCGAGAAACCCTTCGCTAGAACGAATAGTTTTATATAGCCAATTGTAATTAAAACTATTCGTTCTAGCGAAGGGTTTTAAGATTGAGGGCGCACTGACAGAAATGAACGGGCCTGGTACGCGCTGTTGCTGGATTTTGCATATTTGTATAACGCCGTGCGGCCTGTTGCGCCCCGTCCGCAATTCTATTATTCTAAACAGGCTTCGCGCGAAAGCGCCAAGTGTGCCAGTGTGGCGCAACGGTAGCGCAACTGATTTGTAATCAGTGGGTTGCAGGTTCGATTCCTGTCACTGGCTCCATGAGAGTTTCGGGCTCTGTCTCTATATGGGACAGAGCCCGTTTCTATTTAGGTGGTGCGCCATCGGGTTAGCGCCCATCCCGTTTTTGGTTTGTCTCGTCCTCCAGTTTGTCTAAATCTGTAACACCAAGACCGATATTTGGCATCTAACTGTTACAGATTGAGATGAAACTTAGGGTGTTTTAGGAATATCTTGATCTGTAACATGTAGAAGCGGAATAGGCCTCTTGCTGTTACAGATCGAGACAAGGGCGGGTGCGGACCTGGATGTTCTGCTCGAGCGTGGATTTCTGGACACGCGAGAGAAGAAAATCTTCCGACCGGAGAACGAGCGTGGATAATTAACTTGGATAGGGAGCTAAGGTAAACACCGATTGTCTATCGAAGGCTTTAGAAACAACGACCCCGATTTCATTGTGGAATCGGGGTCGTTTGTGCCTGAGGAATCCGAATGGATTAATCGAGCTCCTAAGGGACTTCTTGGGTTCTTGCTAATGGTCTGCCGAGGATGTCCCCAATGCAAGCAGCGGGCATCTACTCAATATAGTTGGGATTCTTCTTGATGATCACGCGTGCAGCGATGAACGAGACAACGATGGCGATGACGGCGACAACGCACGCCAGTACGAAGTTGCCCATGGATCCATCGGGAGCGATAAAGATCAGCGCAGAAAGAAGACCGGGGCATGCTCCCGCAACATACTCCTTCAGGACGAAGATGCCTGCAGGGAGTCCCGCGCAGAGGGCGCCGATTGCTGTGCCGACAAGCAGGCGGGGACGCTCGATGAGGCAGCCGTAAAATGCGGGCTCAGTTACGCCACAGAGTGCGGTGACGGCAACCGTGGTGACCATACCTCTCTTCTCCTTGTTGCCTTTCATTGCAGTTGCCAAGGCGAGACTCGTGCCGCCAATGCAGAGGTTTGAGATGAAGCCAAAGATGATGGGCGCCCAGCCGAGCTGCGCCAAGCTCGTAACTTCGATCGCGATGTAGGCCTTATCAAGACCGAGCATGACAAAATAGGGGTTAAGGGCTGCAAGGATTGGAGTAGCGATAAATGCCACGTTATCCATGAGCCACGTGGCGGCATCACTCAGCGCGTAGCCCATCATGCTGCCGGCGGGGCCGAGGATAATCAGCTCAACAGGCACGACGATGAACATGGTGAGCAGCGGCTTCAAGAACAGTTTGGTAATGTCGGGGATGATTTTCTGAAGACCGCGATCAACAAAGTACATGAACACAACGCCCAGTACGATTGGCACCACCGTGCTCGAGTAGTCATTCGTCGGGATGGGGATGCCAAGAAAGTCGAGACCCTCAGCACCGCTAATAGACGAGCTAATCATGATTGCGCCCAGCAGTGCGCCCATGATAGGCTGCATCTTCATGACGGCGGCGAGCTGATAGCCGAGGTAAACGGGCAGGAAGCTAAATGAGGCGCTGAAGATCGCCAGCAGAACCTGGGCGGTTCCGCTATCGGTGCTCAATCCACAATAATTGACCAGGAGATTCTTGATCGAAAGAATGAGTCCGCCAACGATGAGCGCCGGGACGATGGGCATGAATACCTGTGCAGAGACGTTCCCGAATTTCTCAATCAAGCCCATGGCGGTGTTACCGCTTTTAATGCCTTCTGCAAGGTCTTTGGCGGTTTGGGCATCGTCGGCAACCGTGCCACCGCCGACTTCGATTCCCGCGAAGTCGAGGAAGTCGTTGTAGGCCTCGGTGACGTTGGGGCCGATGACCACCTGAAGCTGGCCACCGCTGACTACTGCCCCGAGCGCCTGGTCAGCCGATTTGGCGAGCTGGAGATCGATGATCGAGGTGTCTCGTGCGTCGATGCGAAGGCGCGTCGCACAATGAGTTACCGATGTAATGTTCTCTTTGCCGCCAACAGCCTTTAGGACTGTTTCGGACATTGCCTGATATTTCATCTCTTTCTCCTAACCTTCTTGCTCCTGATACTTCGAGATAAGGTCTCGGTACCAATACCAGCTCTTTTTGGGGGTGCGCTCCAGATTGTTCTCGAAGTCGATATGGACAAGTCCGTATCGTTTTTCGTAGCCGTTGATCCAGCTATACAGATCCATCGTCGACCAGAGGTAGTAGCCCTCAACGCGCGCGCCGTCGCGCTTAGCCCTCATCATGTGCTCGATGAACTGGCCCAGAAGCTCGATGCGGTCATCATCGTGGATCATTCCGTCTGCGTCTGGTTGCTCATAGGCGCCATGTCCGTTTTCCGTAATAAAGATGCGGGGCGCGTCATAGCGCTCGTGGACATCCATGATGGTTGAATACATGCAACTTGGGAGTATTTCGCGGCCCCATTTATTGCGGGGAACATTGCTGTCGCGGGCGCTTTCAAACAAGGGCGCAATGCATTTTCCTTCGACCTTTTTGCTCGAACCGCCCTTATTGTTCGCCGAAACGGCAAGCTCTCCACCGTGCCAGTCGGTTACATACTCTCGGCAATACACGTTGAGTCCAATAAAATCGACTTTACCGTCTCTGAATTCTTCTACGTCATTTGGGGATCGATAGAGCGAGACGCCAAGTTTTTCAAGGATTTCGTCCATTTCTGGCGGCAGTTGACCCTGAAGTGCTGGTGCCAGAATCATGCGATTGGCGAAAAAGTCTGCGTATCGAAATACGTCATCGGGGTGCTCGGTTGCCGGGTCGAGTTCGACAACGCCGCCATCGTGGACGGCGCCGATGATGCCGTCGTAGCCCATTTGACGATATGCTCGGACTGCGAGTGCGCTTGCGCGCATCAGGTTGTACTGAAACTGCATGTACGACTGAACGTCGAGCGATCGATTGGGGGGATAGTTGCCCAACATGTTTACGCAGTAGCTGTAGAAATGCGGCTCGTTAACGGTAGCCCAGATTTTGACGCGGTCTCCAAAGCGCTCAAAGCAAATCTTGGCGTATTTGCAGAACCACTCTGCCATATCGTTGTTCAGCCATCCGCCTTTGCAAGCAAGCGTGAATGGCAGATCGTAATGGAACAGCGTAACGTTGGGCTCTATGCCATTTTCGAGGCAGCAATCAATGACCCGATTATAAAAATCGATACCCTTTTCATTCACTTCACCGATACCCGTGGGGATGATTCGACTCCATGAAAGAGAGAAGCGATAGGTGTTTTGTCCGCCTTCTTTCATCATGCGGATATCTTCTTCATAGCGATGGTAGAAGTCGCAAGATACATCACCGTCAACATGGTTGATGTTCTTATTGCTTGTGTGGTTAAAGAAATCCCACTCGCCAAGGCCTTTGCCGTCTTCGTTCCAGGCACCCTCGCACTGATAAGACGCCGTGGCGGAACCCCAGAGAAACGAGATGTTGTTCACGTTGCCCATGAATCCCCTTTCCATCATTCAACACGGTGGATACGTGTGGCGGAATTACGATTAAGATGACGTCAACTGATTTGAATCATAGGAGAACGACCAAAGCTGTTTGATTCAATAAATGAACTATGATTTCGAGGAGAGCGGAAAGAGGGATCACGTGAATATCAATGACTTCGATGTGCTCAATCGCATTAGCTCCATCATCAACAGCGAGTTTGGGTCAAACGATGCCGCCATCGCTCGATATCTCATCGCTCACATTAGGCGTTCGAGCGAAATCAATGTTGCCACAATAACCCGCGATGCATTCGTGACCCGTTCCGCTGTTCGTCGTTTCTGTAATCGATTGGGCTACCAGTCTCTTAGCGATTTGAAAGAATCATTTACTCAATCAGTCTTTCCAAGCGACTTAAGCCATCGAGAGGAGGAATTTGGCTACGAGGAGTACAGGGCAGAGCTCGACGTTCGCATGATCGAGATGTTCGCTGAGGTTGAAAGCGGCGTGTCCGATATCGCTATTAAGCACCTTGCCGACGAAATTGATGGCCATAAAAACGTTGAAATCTGGTGCACCAATAATGTGAGCGCCAATCTCGTACGATTTCAGCAGGAAATGTTTTATGCGGGCAAGATAGTTCGCATAGTTGCTGGGGCTAACGTCGCGGAATTGAAAAACATGGGAGACGCTTCGCAGTCATTGATAATTCTCGTATCGGTCTCCGGGCTATTTGCGTCCCAGGCGTGTGAGTATCTTGATTGCCGTTCGGGCAGGAAGATTCTAATTACTGCGTTTAGCAACGATGACAAATCGAGGTCTTTTGACCGTGTATATCGTCTTGGTAATGCGGGAAACGGAATTGACCGACTCGGCGTTTATTCGAAATACGCCATGACCTATTTCTTCGACTTGCTATCGTCGTGTTACTTGAGTCGCTACCCCTGCACCAAGGGGGAGCCGCTCTATGGGTCTACTTTGGTCTGGCCCGAGCAGTAGCGGCTCTATAGTTCTCCCGTCTGGAGAATGAGCGTGGATAATCTCCGCTTTGGGCTTAGAGCCGCGCTAAAAGCGGGAGATTATCCACGCTTGAACGTGCCGTGGAAGCACGATCGTGACCTATGTAATAGTGCAAGAGGGTCGGTATCGAAGGTCGATGCTGCAGATGTACTCCACCGTGACAAAGTGTTCCCTCGGGAAATGTCACCAGCGTAGCCAAATCCACCTCCCTTCATATCCAAACTCAGCAAAACCGCAGGTCAAAAGCATATAGATACGCCCGGCCCCGTGTATCTAGAGGTTTTCGTTGACAGCCCCCAAGGTGGCATCGTATTATCTTCTTCGTTCGCGGGGGCGGCGGTCCAAAAGACCAAAGGACCTGCGGATACTTGAACGATTGGGAGTTTGCCCGAGTGGTTAATGGGGACGGGCTGTAAACCCGTTGGCTCTGCCTACATAGGTTCGAATCCTATAGCTCCCACCCGTCAAGTGCCTGTATAGCTCAGTCGGTAGAGCACTTCGTTGGTAACGAAGAGGTCACCAGTTCAAGTCTGGTTGCAGGCTCCATCCGGCGGTGTAGCTCAGTTGGTTAGAGCACACGGTTCATACCCGTGGCGTCACTGGTTCGAATCCAGTCACCGCTACCATAGGTAACACGGTGGCTTCTCAATAGTATGTTGAGAAGCCACTATGGTATAAAGGCAAAGTCCCGTCCGGGGACGACCTGTTAAGAGGAGGGCTTTATGGCCAAAGAGAAGTTTGAGCGCACTAAGCCGCATGTTAACATCGGCACCATTGGTCACGTCGACCACGGCAAGACCACGCTGACCGCTGCCATCACCAAGGTTCTCTCCGAGACCGAGGGCTGCAAGGCTGACTTCACTGCGTTCGAGAACATCGACAAGGCTCCCGAGGAGCGCGAGCGCGGCATTACGATCTCCGTCTCCCACGTCGAGTACGAGACTGCTGCCCGTCACTACGCTCACGTTGACTGCCCGGGCCACGCTGACTACGTCAAGAACATGATCTCCGGTGCTGCTCAGATGGACGGCGCTATCCTGGTCATCGCCGCTACCGACGGCCCCATGGCTCAGACCCGCGAGCACATCCTGCTCGCCCGTCAGGTCGGCGTTCCTTACATTGTCGTCTTCCTGAACAAGTGCGACATGGTTGACGATGACGAGCTCATCGACCTCGTCGAGATGGAGACCCGTGAGCTCCTCTCCGAGTACGATTTCCCCGGCGACGACATCCCCGTCATCCGTGGTTCCGCTCTGGGCGCTCTCGAGGGCGACGCCAAGTGGATGGACGCTATCCGCGAGCTCATGAAGGCCGTCGACGAGTACATCCCGACGCCTGCTCGTAACAACGACCTCCCCTTCCTGATGGCCGTTGAGGACGTTATGACCATCTCCGGTCGTGGTACCGTTGCTACCGGCCGTGTCGAGCGCGGTGAGCTCAAGCTCAACGAGCCCGTCGAGATCGTCGGCATCAAGGATACCCAGAACACCGTCGTTACCGGTATCGAGATGTTCCGTAAGTCCATGGACTTCTGCGAGGCTGGCGACAACGTCGGTCTGCTGCTCCGCGGCATCAAGCGCGAGGACATCGAGCGCGGCCAGGTTCTCTGCAAGCCCGGTTCGGTTACGCCGCACACCAAGTTCACCGGCGAGATCTACGTTCTGACCAAGGAGGAAGGCGGCCGTCACACCCCGTTCTTCGATGGTTATCGTCCTCAGTTCTACTTCCGTACCACCGACGTTACCGGTACGGTCAAGCTCCCCGAGGGCACCGAGATGGCTATGCCTGGTGACCACATCACCATCGAGGGCGATCTCATCCACCCGATCGCTATGGAGGAGGGCCTGCGCTTCGCTATCCGCGAGGGTGGCCACACCGTCGGTTCGGGCATCGTCTCCACGATCATTGAGTAAATTAACTCTCTGATATAGCTGACTTAGAGAACCTGGCACTTATATGGGTGCCGGGTTCTTTTCTGCAATGGATATTGAGCCGTTGCTGGTGTCGAGAGGATCGATTATGGTCCTGGGTGCACCGTCGATTAGATCTCGTTGGCTCCATTGATGTGTTCCAAATATGAATGGGTTCACCGAGAACCAATTGATTCTAGGTTTTCGTTGACAGCACTTACGTAGAGCTGATAAAGTATCAACTCGTGCCCGTACGGGGCGGAAATGAAAGGTTCAGGATACATGCGTACTCTAGTTACTCTTGCGTGCACTGAGTGCAAGCGCCGCAACTATACGACCACCAAGAACAAGTCGACCATGCCTGATCGTATGGAGATCAAGAAGTATTGCCCCTGGTGCCGTCACCACACGCTGCACAAAGAGACTCGCTAGTCTCTAGTCACATACGCCAGTAGTTCAATTGGTAGAGCATCGGTCTCCAAAACCGAGTGTTGAGGGTTCGAGTCCTTCCTGGCGTGCCAGTCATTATTCCGTAAGCTCCCAATTGGGGGCTTACGGTTTACTCATGTATAAGCGCATTGCGCGGAGGTAACCCAAATGGCCAACAAGAAGAACAAGAAGAAGGCTCAGCAGCAGGCGCCTGCCAACAACGCTGCCGCCAACTCCAAGGTTGAGGCCAAGAAGGCCGTTGCCAAGAAGAACGAGAAGGCTGCGAAGTCCAAGAAGAACGAGAAGCCTGGTTTCTTCGCCCGCACCAAGAAGTATTTCGCTTCGGTCAAGTCCGAGATGAAGCGTGTCACGTGGCCCGATAAGAAGGAACTCGTGAACTACTCGGTCGTCGTTTGCGCTTCTCTGATCGTCGTCGGCGTCGTCATCGCTCTGCTCGATGCTGGCTTTGGCGAGGCTCTTGCTCTGTTCTCTGGATTGAGGGGCTAAACCATGTCTAAGCGTTGGTACGTCGTTCACACTTACTCTGGATACGAGAACCGCGTTAAGTCCGATCTCGAGCATCGCATCGAGACTATGGGCATGCAGGACCGTATCTTTGATATCGAGATTCCTATGGAGCGTGTCACCGAGATTAAAGAGGGTGGCAAGCGTGAGACCAAGGATTCCAAGATCTTCCCGGGTTATGTCCTGGTCCGCATGGAGATGGATGACGATGCTTGGACGTGTGTTCGTAACACGCCTGGCGTCACCGGTTTCCTGGGCGGCAACGGCAAGCCCGCTCCGCTTTCCCGCGACGAGTACAACAAGATGACTCGTCGTCCCGGTAAGGGCGATTCGCCCAAGCGCACCTCGGTTGATATTGAGGTCGGCACGTCCGTCCGCGTCACCGATGGTCCGCTTACCGACTTTGATGGCAAGGTCTCCGAGGTTAACACCGAGGCTGGCAAGCTCAAGGTCACGCTGATGATCTTTGGCCGCGAGACGCCGGTCGAGCTCGACTTTAACCAGGTCGCTGTCATCGCTTAAGTTTTCGTCCGTTCGCGCGAGCGTGCTTCTTCTGTGACTGCTCATCTCAGGAGTGCTTCTAACACGTGCGTGCTTACGATATAGCAAGTACTTCACACTCGTGATTCGAAAGGAATGACCATGGCTGAGAAGAAGGTTGCCAACGTCATTAAGCTCCAGATTCCTGCTGGTGCAGCTAACCCCGCTCCTCCCGTCGGCCCCGCCCTGGGCGCAGCTGGCGTGAACATCATGCAGTTCTGCCAGGCCTTTAACGCCGAGACGCAGGACAAGAAGGGCGACATCATCCCCGTTGAGATCACTGTCTTCGAGGATAAGTCCTTCTCCTTCATCACCAAGACCCCGCCGGCGGCTCACCTCATCAAGAAGGAGCTGAACCTCAAGTCTGGTTCCGCTAAGCCCCAGGCCGACAAGGTTGGTCAGCTCTCCCAGGAGCAGCTCACCAAGATCGCCGAGATCAAGATGCCGGACCTCAATGCCAACGACATTGACGCCGCCAAGAAGATCATCGCCGGTACCGCCCGTTCCATGGGCGTCACCATCGCTGAGTAGCGATTTCTTTTGGTAACGACGGATGCTCCAACCGGGGCGCCCGTTAAATGTGTGCAATAGGGCACACGATACGATGTGGGAGGGCTCGCGCCCGTTTAACCACAGGAGGTAATGCACATGGCTAAGCATGGTAAGAGCTATAACGCCGCTGCCGAGAAGATCGACCGCGCCACGCTCTACACCCCCCTTCAGGCTGCCAAGCTCATCAAGGAGCTCGACACCGCCAAGTTCGACGAGACCGTCGAGGCCCACTTCCGTCTGGGCGTCGATACTCGTAAGGCCGACCAGAACATCCGCGGCTCCATCTCCCTGCCCCACGGCACCGGCAAGACCGTTCGTGTTGCCGTCTTCGCCGAGGGCGAGAAGGCCCGCGAGGCCGAGGCTGCCGGCGCCGACATCATCGGTTCCGACGAGCTCGTCGCCCAGATTCAGAAGGGCGAGATCAACTTCGACGCCGCTATCGCTACGCCGAACATGATGGCCAAGGTTGGCCGCATCGGTAAGATCCTTGGTCCCCGTGGCCTCATGCCGAACCCCAAGCTCGGCACCGTGACCATGGACGTCGCCAAGATGGTCTCCGAGCTCAAGGCCGGCCGCGTTGAGTATCGCGCCGACCGCTACGGCATCTGCCACGTGCCCCTGGGCAAGAAGTCCTTCTCCGAGCAGCAGCTCGTCGAGAACTACGCTGCCCTGTACACCGAGATCCTGCGCGTCAAGCCCTCTTCTGCTAAGGGCAAGTACGTTAAGTCCGTCTCCGTGTCTTCCACCATGGGCCCTGGCATCAAGGTTGATCCCGCTATCCAGCGCGACTTCCTGGCTGAGTAACTTTTAGTTACTGCCTGAGCAAAGCAAGCATTCCTAAAGAAACCCGGTTCCGCCCCGCGCAGGACCGGGTTTCTTGCTATCGCGTCAAAACTACCTCAAAGGGGACAGTGTCCCCTTTGAGGTAATTACCAGGGTGTTCTAGCGGTTGAGGACTCGATAGCCTCGTGGCGCTTGAGTTCGCGACGCATGGTTTGCGAATTGAGCCAGGCTGCCTGCCAGCCACGGATGGGGTAGCGCGCTTCGTCCAGCTCAAACTGCGTATAGCCGCAGGCGTTGATGATCGTTGCCCCGCATGCGTGCTGACGCTCACGTTGAAAGTCGCGACCATAGCATTGGTGTACATGCCCGTGCACCATGTAGTCGGGATTCCAGGACTCGAGCGCTGTGTTAAAGCATTTGAATCCTCGATGTGGCAGATCGTCCAGATCGCCCTCGCCGGCGGCGGGCGCATGGGTGAGCAAGATGTCGCAGCCACCGACCATCCTCACTTTACGAGACAGCTTGCGCACGCGCTTGGCCATCTCGCGCTCGGTGTACATGTTGGCGCCATCTCGATAGCGCATGGAGCCGCCAAGGCCTGCAATGCGGACGCCGCGGTACACGTAGACAGCGTCTTCGACACAGATGCAGCCACCTGGTGCATGACGCGCATAGCGGTCATCGTGATTGCCTCGCACGTAGATGAGCGGTCTGTTGATGACCGTGACCAAAAACTCAAGATAGTCCGGGTCCAGATCACCAGCGGACAAAATCAGGTCGACACCCTCAAAGCGTTCTTTGCGAAAGCACTCCCAAAGGCATCGTTCTTCGGTATCGGCTATGGCAAGGATTTTCATAGGGCGCGGACCTTCGGCTCATCGTCGGGCTGCGGAATGGTGCCCACCACGTTGTCTGCCAGCCAGTCCATCTCGACGATTTGCGTGCTCGGCAGCGGGGGAAAGCCTTCGATCTGCACCACGCCGTCTTGGCTATGGAGCTCGCCGCCAAATGGATTGATGGAGCCCTCGACAATGCCATTGCGCAGTAGCTGAACGAGCTTGCGCGTCTGATAGGGCAGGCCTGGAGCGTAGCGAATATCGATAACGCCCGAACTCATGCCATACCAGTAGTTGACGGCGCGAACCTGGTTGTCGTCACTGGTCTCATCCCAGGTGCCATGCAGCAGGCTTCGCACGATAAGCTCGTAGTAACGGCCCCAGTTCCATACCGGCATGGCAATGCCGGCAACCTTGCCATCGACCAAGCGGTGGAGTCCGTAGGCCGTGGGGTCTTCGAGCGGCTTTGACATGTCGGCGCCGGACATGACGCTTACACCTTCGCGGCGCATGGCCTCGGCAAGGCCTCCGGCGGGCACATCGCCCCAGGTCAGGATTATTTGCGCACGGGGGTCGAGCAGCGAGGCACCGATAGCGAAGGCATTGATTTCACTGAGTGCGCCCGAGGCGAAGACCGACGCGTGGTAACCGATGCGGTGGTTGTCCGCCATGCTGGCGGCAAGGGCGCCCAGGAGGAACTTGGCCTCGTACATCTTGCCAAAGTACGAACGGACGCTTTGATGGGGAAGGCCGATAGAGCAGTTGAGGAACCGAACCTGGGGATACTCAACGGCAGCCCTGAGCGTGTATTCCATCAGGCGGTGCGAGGTCGAGAAGATGACGCTGTCTCCATGTTTGACAGCCGTTTCCACGGCGGCGTAGAACACGTCCGGATCGTGGCAGTCCTCAAACGCCTCGGTGCGCACGATACCGCCAAAGTGCTTATCGAGATACTGACGCCCTTGGTCGTGCAGGCTGTCCCAGCTCGACGTCGCACAGGGGAACTCATGGATAAAGGCGATGCGCAGGGGATTGTCCGCCGAATAGACGGTCTTGCCCATAAAGAAGTTGAGCACGCCGGAGGTGGACTTGGCGGTCGACTCTTCCTCATCGACGCTCGGTGCTTCGACAAGATCGACCTTGTCCTCGTTATTTTTGCCGGCAATGACCAGCTCACGCCAAATCTTACACAGGCGGTTTACGACGATATCCGTCGGCGTATCCAGCAGGCGGTCCTGGTTGTACACATTGAGGTAGACGAGCATGGCGTCGGCGGGCGTAATGTCCAGGTGGTCGCCACCCGCGCGAAGGTAGGCGCGCTTAAAGAGCAGGAAGGTGTGGCGCAGGTAGTCGACCTTTTTCTGCGGCCATTTTTCGATAAGGTCCTGACCGAGCATCTTGGCGAGCGTCTCGTAGCTTCCCTCGCGCGAGAACTCGATCTCGTATAGGGGGCAGACGCGCCAAAACGCGCAGAACTCACCGTACAGGCGGCTTTCGACGGAATCCCATGTGCCGGGGTAGAGACGGGTGACCTTGGCCGAAACCGTCGGGGCGTCCAGGAATTTGAGGACACTGACGCGTTTGTTGCCTTCCTGGACATAGAACCGATGCATGAACTCGGTGACGATGATGGGGTCGCGATATCCCTCGGTTACCTGGATGTCGTAGAGGTTGGACCACTTGCGGGCGAACTCGGTGCCAAACGGCAGTAGGGGCATAAAGTTGCATGAAAAGGCGGACTGACGGCCCTTGGTAACCGTACCGACGACCATTTCGAGCGGAATGTCTCTCAGGCCGACATTCTCTCGCTGGCCTAAGGGGAGCTGGGCAACCAAGCTATCGAGGTCCGTGAGGTACGGATACTCGCTTTGACTAATGGCGCGTCGACGTCCTTGCTCGCCGCGCTTGCGTGCTTGACGGTAGGCCTCTTCCATGATGTTGCTCCCTTAGTCGTTTAAACAACTATATGAACCATGGTACCACGAATGAAAACCACAACAAAGGTGCCTGTCCCCTTTGTGGTGGTTTAGGCAATGATGGGGGCGATGGCGCGGATGCAGGCGTCGGCAGCGGTGAAAGTGGTGCTGTCGTCGCTGACGATAAAGATGATCTTGCCCTTAATGCCAAAGTCGCCGATCTCGCTAAAGAGCACATACGGCTCCTTGTCAAAGCCCGAGATGGGAAGCACGGCGGCCTTGGTGGCGCTGGTCAGCTCGTCTGCCAGCGCGTCGAGCGAGGCCCACTTGGACGTGTCCTTTACGGCAACGGGCACAGCCACGCGCCCAAAGGGCATCAAATGCACGAGCGTGTTCTTGGAGATGTTGGAGTTGGGGACGATGATGGTCTGCCCGCAGGCATCTTCGATGGTCGTGTGGCGCCAGGTGATGTCCTGGACCACGCCCGACACGCCGCCGACCTCGATATTGTCGCCAGGCTTGATGATGCCCATAAACGTAACCTGCATGCCGCCAATAAGGTTTGACAGCGTGTCCTGAAAGCCGAGCGAGATGGCGATGCCGCCGACGCCAAGAGCGGCGACGAGCGCGTTTGCGTTAATGCCAAAGCAATTGTCGAGGATAAAGCTGCCGCCAATCATCCAGATGACGGCACGCGCGATGTTGATGAAGATACTCGATGCCGGAAGCGGGTTATCGTCTCGGTTAAGCAGATGGTTCAGGGTCTTGGATACGACCTTGGTGGCGACGGCGGTGCCTATCGCCAAGATGACGGCCCAGATGATGTTGTGGACCCACCGTTGCTCAAAGAAATGAAGAATCGGCTCAAACAATTCCATGTAGGGAAAACCTCCTTATGATCGTCCAACCATGATACCCACCAAGAAGCCCGTCCGATCAAATTCGGACGGGCTTCTGTGCTCGATATAAGGTTTACGCGGCGGGGCTGTAAGGCCCGGCGGTGTAGCTTAGCGTCGACGCTTCCAGATAATGCCGAGCATGATGACGATGATGCCGCCGATAAGGCACGCGCCAACTACTGCCAGCGTGCGGTCTCCCGTTGCGGCGAGCTTACCGGTCGTCTTCTTGGCGATGACCTTCGTTGTCGTCGTGTCCGTCTTAGGCGAGGGCTTAGGCGTCGGGGCCGGTGTGGGCGTGGGGTCCACGGCAGCGGAGCCAAAGCTGATGGTGCCCGCGAGCGAGGCCATCTTGCTCTCCCAACTGTTCTGCCCGATCAGCGCCCTTAGCGCTGACTCGCAGGTACCCCACTCGGTGTGCTTGGTGGCGTTTGCGAAGGTGGGGAAGTCGGTCGTGTTGGTGATGATGTAGTTGTTGGTGGCGACGGTATAGGTCTTGGTGGGATCGAGCGTGCTGCCGTCCTTGGTAAGTGCGGCACTCACAATGCGCTTGCCTTCGGGCTGCGTCCAATCAATCGTCACGTTGATGCCGCCAAAGGAGAGAACGCTGCCAGAGTCATCGCGCCACTTGTACTTGTCTTGCGCCTCCTGCTCGGTATGGCCGGCTGCCACGTAGGCTTGCTGAAGCTCGTAGCTGTGATTGCACTCGTCGCTGATCTGCAGCGAGTGCTCGAGCGCTGCCAGGAAGTCCGCGCCGGTCATGGTCCAGGTTTCCACGGTGTTGCCGTAGGGCGAGATGGCGATGACGTTGCCGGCGGTCACGTTGCCCGCCGCGATGCCGCCGCGGATGCCGCCAGCGTTTTCGATAGCGAGGTCTGCGCCCGTCAAGGCAAGATAGGAGCCGCAAATCACGTGGCCGATGGTCTGGGCTTTGGTGGTGTCGTCCTCCTTGCTGGGGCGGAAATCGGTGGTGCGCACCATTTCCCAACCATGCGTGCCTGCGGCGTCCTCGCCGTAGAAATAGTTGGTGGTGGATGTGCCGAGCACCTTGTTCGATTCGTTTTCAAAGGCCTCGTCGAGCGGCCTGATCTTGTTGCGGACGGCTGCAAGGCGGCTTTGGTAGTCGGAGCCCTTGTTGGGGTCTGCCAAAAGGTCGTTGACGTTCTTGGCGGTGTAGAGCTTCTCGTCGCTGCCGTCTGCAGGGACCGTGACCGTGTCATCGTCGGTCGTCTCGGTGCCATTCGTGTCGTACTTGTACGGAATGGAAAGCAGCCCCACCTCGGCAAAGGCGCTGCCTGCCTCGACAACGTGGATCGTCTTGCCGTCGGCTCCCGTCACCTTCTCGTTAAGGTTGATGTGCTCGTGGCCTGCGATAAGGGCATCGATGCCACGGAGCCGCGTGGCAAAGGTCTTGGCGTCGAGCGTGTGCGCGATACACACAACAACATCGCAGCCCTCCTTGCGCAGCTGCTCTGCCTCGGCATTGATGGCGTTCGCGGCACTCGAGAACGACGTACCCGCGACCAGGTCCGCGCGCAGCGAGGATCCCAGCGACTCATCCATGGCACCCACGACGCCGACCTTGATTTTGTAGTCGAATGTGGAGTGATCCTCGCTATCCTCCCAGGTGCGATCGAGCGTCTTCGTGATGCTCGAGCTCCATACGCCGCTCGTAGACTTCGCGTTCGCGCAGAGCATGGCGAAGGGCGTGCCGGTGGTGCTGTAGCCGGTCATGGTGCGGAGTTTGTTCGCGCCGTAGCTCCAGTCGTGGTTGCCCGGCGTGGTCGCGTCGTAGCCGTCTACATAGAAGGTGTCCATGAGCTCGGCGATGCTCTTGCCCTCGCTCATGGTGGCGAAGGACTGCCCGTGGAAGGTGTCGCCCGCATCGAGCAAAAGATCGGGGGCGCTGTTTTGGGCGCTATAGAGAACCGCCAGCCCATCAAAGCCCACAGTGCCGGTGTCCTTGCTTGCGTTGTAGCTGTACTTGTAGCTGCCGTGGATGTCGTTGGTGTGCATGACGGCCACGGAGCCGTCAATAGCGGCGGGCAGGTTCCCCGCGAAAGCGAGGCTTGGGATGCCTGCGAGCGCGCCGGCAAACAACGCGGTGGCTAACGCAAGGCGGGGGAGTCTTTTCATGGCAGTTTCCTTAGTCCTTAGCCAGAATGTCTGGTTGAATATCGGATTATCGACATAATATGCGAAACCCGCCGCAAAGGTGTCTGTCCCTTTGCGGCGGTTTTGACGTTTGCGCAGATAAAACCTACCAAAATAAACCTGTCCCTTTTTGGCAGGTTTTAGCTCAGCAGCATGCGGTCGTTGGCGAGCTCGCCGCCCGAGACCTCCTCGAACTTCTGCAGTAGGTCGGCGACGGTGAGCGACTTCTTCTCATCGCCCGCCACGTCGTAGATCACGTGGCCTTCGTGCATCATGATCAGACGGTTGCCCAGACGGATGGCGTCGTTCATGTTGTGCGTGACCATGAGCGTGGTCAGTTGGTTCTCGTCGACGATCTCCTCGGTCAGGTTGAGCACCTTCGATGCCGTCTTGGGGTCGAGGGCTGCCGTGTGCTCGTCGAGCAGCAGCAGGCGCGGCTTGGTGAGTGTGGCCATCAGCAGGGTGAGTGCCTGGCGCTGGCCGCCCGAGAGCAGGCCGACCTTAGCGTTGAGACGCGTATCCAGACCAAGGTCCAGGCGCTTGAGCAGCTCAACGTACTCGTCCTTCTCGGCCTTGGTGACGCCCCACGAAAGGCCGCGACGCTGGCCGCGACGCTTGGCGAGGGCCAGGTTCTCGGCGATCTGCATGTCGGCAGCGGTACCACGCATGGGGTCCTGAAACACGCGGCCCAGGTACTTGGCGCGCTGCGACTCGCTCAGGCGCGAGATGTCGGTGCCGTCGAGCTCAATAACGCCCGAATCGAGCGGATACACGCCGGCGATCATGTTGAGCAGCGTGGATTTGCCGGCGCCGTTGCCGCCGATCACGGTTACAAAGTCGCCATCGTTGAGGGTGAGGTCGACGCCGGTGAGCGCGCGCTTCTCGGTGACGGTGCCCTTGTTAAAGGTCTTCTTGACGTGCGAGAGCTTAAGCATCTGCCTCATCCCCCTTCGTGTAGGAGCTGCGGAGCTTATAGCGCTCCCAAACCACGGGCACGCACAGGGCCACGGCGACGATCACGGCGGAGAGCAGCTTCATGTCGTTGGCGTCCATGCCCAACTGCAGCACGATGGCGCGGATAAGGAAGTACACCACGGAGCCAAAGACGGCGGAGGCAAGACGGACGCTAAACTGCGTGAGGCCGCCGGGCAGCAGACGGCCGAGTACCTCACCGATGACGATGGCGGCAAGACCGATAACGATAGCGCCGGTACCCATGCCAATGTCGGCATACTTTTGGCTCTGGCAGATAAGCGCGCCAGAGAGGCCGATGAGGGCGTTGGAGAGCACGAGGGCGATCATCTTGGTGGAGTTGGTGTTGACGCCCAGGGCGCGGATCATGTACTCGTTGTTGCCGGTGGCGCGCAGCGCTGAGCCGATCTCGGTGCCAAAGAACCAATACAGGATGGCAACGATAGCAACAGCGAGCAAGATGCCCAGGATGATGGCGACGGTGGACTGCGGCAGGCCCGTCATGTTGCTGACAGACGAGAAGATAGTGCCTTTGGCAAGGATGGGCGTATTGGATTTGCCCATGATGCGCAGGTTGATGGACCACAGGCTGATCTGCGTCAGGATTCCGGCGAGGATCGCGGGAATCTCAAAGACGGTGGTTAAAATGCCCGTGACGGCGCCCGCGATGGCACCGGCACACATGCCGGCCAAAACGGCGAGCAGCGGGTCGACGTTGTTATTGACGATGAGCACGGCGCAGACGCAGCCGCCGAGGGCAAAGCTGCCGTCGCAGGTCATATCGGGGATGTCGAGCAGGCGGAACGTGATAAACACGCCAAGCACCATAATGCCCCAGAGGACGCCCTGCGAAACGGCGCCTTGCAATGCAATAAGCATGCTTTATACCTCCTAGGATAGGGTGGACACGTGAGTCACCATGATAGCGGTAACAATGCATAAAAGAGCTGCGGCCGGATGTTTTGTCTCATCCGTAACAAGCAGGGCGAACGCCGGTCTTTGGCGTTCGCCCCTGTGGCTCAGATATTGAATAACGCAGCTATGGCGCAAGTGCGTGCTCTAGCTGCGCTACCGCGCATGGCACTACTCGTCCAGAGCGGAAAGGTCGATGCCCAGAGCCTCGGCCATCTCATCGTTCTTGACGACGACCAGGTCCTTGCTCGAGAGGTGCTTGATCGGCATATCCTCGGGCTTGGCCTCGCCCTTCAGGATCTTGACGGCCATCTCGCCCGCGGCGTACCCCAGATCCTCGTAGTTGATGGAGAGGGTGAACAGGCCGCCGGCCATGCACATGCCCTCCTCGCCGGTCACGAAGGGAAGCTTGTTCTCCTTGCAGATCTGGCCCACCTGCGAGGCGCCCGCTGCGATGGTGTTATCGGTGGGGGAGTACAGCGCGTCGACCTTGCCCACGGCGGATTCGACGACGGACTGGATCTCGTTGGAGCTCGAGACGGTGAAGTCGGTGTACTCCAGGCCCAGCTTGTCGAGTTCCTTCTTGGCGGCCTTGATCTGGACGTCGGAGTTGGACTCGGCGGTGCAGTAGAGCAGGCCGATCTTCTTTACGTCGGGCAGGACCTTCTGCATCATCTCGAGCTGCTCGGCGACCGGGGTGAGGTCGGAAGCGCCCGTGACGTTGGTGCCGGGCTTATCGTTGTCCTGGACTAGGCCCGAGGCGGCGTAGTCGGTGATGGCGCAGCCCACGATGGGGATATCGGCGGTGGCGCCAGCGGCGGCCTGCGCGGCGGGCGTAGCGATGGCATAGATCAGGTCGACGCCATCGCCCACGAACTTGTCGGCGATGGACTTACACGTGGACTGGTCGTTCTGGGCGTTCTTCTGATCGATCTTGACCTTGAGACCGCTCTTTTTGATGGCTTTGACAAAGCCGTCGTTGGCGGCGTCGAGTGCGGAGTGCTCGGTGAGCTGCAGAACGCCGACGGTGTAGTCGGAACCGGCGGCAGCAGAGCCGGAACCAGAGTTGCCGCCGCATCCGGCGAGCGGAGCGAGCGCGAGCAGGCCAGCAGAGACCAGAAGGCTCCTGCGGCTGATGGTGATATCCTTCATATCGTTACCCCCAGTATAGAAATGGCTGGAAACACTGCACTCAAACAAAGTGCAAGTGGAACTATAGTAGCGCGGATGTCCATTTTTACAATAACCTGGCGGGTTTTTTAATACAGAACCGGATGGGCGGTACGGGCAGTCGAATGGACGGCGGAGGTTCTTATGCGGCGGAGGCGTCCTACTCCTCGTCCAGGGCGGCGAAAAGCTTCTTGCCGTCGAGGAGACGTGTGGTGACGTTTCTCATCCGGCCAATCTCTACGGTACGCAGCGTGTCATCGGCGCCTCGGGTGTCGTAGACCGTTCCCAGCAGATACGAGATGCCATCGCGTTGCCTGATGGCAAAAGGCCGGACCGTCATCCGCACTACCTCGGTTTTGCCGCGTGCCGTGACGCTCGAAATATCAAAGCTCACCGTGGTTCCGTGGTCGATGGCCTGCTCGATGAGCTCGCAGGTGTCGATGCGCTTGACGGGCGTGCGCGTGACCTTGGCGGATTTGCTGCCGGCACTTGGAGCAGGCTCGGGCGCATCGAGGTAGCCGCGAACGTCGGCACTCGCCATGGCGACCAAGTGCTGAGCCATGCTTTTTCGAATGGCGATGGGCGTGGAGCGGTTGCGCATGACCATGCCGTGGAGCCGGATGATTTCCTCGTCGGTGAGCGGACGGGTCAAGAGCCGATACCCCACGCCGCGCTTGTATTCAATTTCGTATCCGGCATGGCGAAGTGCGGAGATGGCGGTGTAGATGCTGCGCCGCGCCGCCGAAATGGGCATGCGGGCGGGGTCGTCGGGATGGGCGAGGCGCCGGATCAACTCATCGGAAAGCATGGCCTTGTCCTCGCCGGTGTTTTCGCTTAATAGCTGCAGGATGCGAACGGCGCGATAGGCTGCCATCGAGGCAGCGCCTCTGGTCGTGGTCTCGTAAGTTTCAACAGCGGTTTCGGTCATGGCGCCCACGTCCTTTCCGTTTTGGGTGGCGACGGTATGGAGCCTAGGACGTGGAGCTTTCCCAGGGGCGCAGGGCACTCTGGGCGGTCGGTAGCCGTCGGCAAACGGCGGTTCGAGTTTTCAACAGCCCTGCTCAACTGACTAAAAACTTGCCAAAAGCTTGACGGATGCTGTTGAAAAAAGCGTCTCTCGACCGATGTCGAGAGACGCTTGTGGGATGAGTGCTGGCGTGTGGCGACGCGAGCTAGCGTCCGACGATTAGAAGTCGGCGTTGCCCACGGTGCGCGGGTGCGGCAGGACGTCGCGGATGTTGCCAACACCGGTCAGATACATGACCAGGCGCTCGAAGCCCAGACCGTAGCCGGCGTGCTTGCAGGAACCGTAGCGGCGCAGGTCAAGGTAGTACTTGTACTGCTCGGGATTCATGCCCAGGTCCTTGATGCGGGCCTCGAGCAGGTCCAGGCGCTCCTCGCGCTGGGAGCCACCGATGATCTCACCGATGCCCGGCACCAGGCAGTCGGCGGCGGCGACGGTCTTGCCGTCCTCGTTCATGCGCATGTAGAACGCCTTGATCTCGGCCGGGTAGTCGGTCACGAAGGTCGGGCGCTTAAAGTGCTCCTCGGTCAGGAAGCGCTCGTGCTCGGTCTGCAGGTCGATGCCCCAGCTGACGGGGTAATCAAACTGGTGGCCAGCAGCGACTGCCTGCTCCAGGATCTCGACGGCCTCGGTGTAGGTAACGCGGGCAAAGTCAGAGTTTGCCACGTGGTCCAGGCGTTCGATCAGGCCCTTGTCCACAAACTTGTTGAGCATGTTGAGCTCGTCGGGGCAGGTGTCCATAACGTCCTTAAGAACGTACTTGAGCATGGCCTCGGCGTTATCCATGTAGTCGTTCAGATCGGCAAAGGCCATCTCGGGCTCGATCATCCAAAACTCGGCGGCGTGGCGCGTGGTGTTGGAGTTTTCGGCGCGGAAGGTGGGGCCAAAGGTGTACACGTCGCCAAAGGCCATGGCAAAGTTCTCGGCATTGAGCTGGCCGGACACGGTAAGGCTTGCATGCTTGCCAAAGAAGTCCTGGCTCCAGTCGACCTCTCCGGACTCGGTGAGAGGCGGATTTTTGGGATCGAGCGTGGTCACGCGGAACATCTCGCCGGCGCCCTCGCAGTCACTCGTGGTGATGATGGGGGTGTTGACGTAGACAAAGCCCTGCTCCTGGAAGAAGCGGTGGATGGCGGCAGCCGCGACAGAGCGGATGCGGAACACGGCGCGGAACAGGTTGGTGCGCGGGCGCAGGTGCTGCTGGGTGCGCAGGAACTCGACGGTTGCGCGCTTCTTCTGCAGCGGGTAGTCCGGGGCGCTGACGCCCTCGACCTCGATGGAAGTGGCAGAAAGCTCGAAAGGCTGGGGTGCATCGGGCGTCAGCTTGACGGTGCCGGTGCAGATGAGGGCGGCCGAGACATTTTGGTGGGCGATCTCGTCGTAGTTGTCGAGCGCCTCGCGGTTCATGACGACCTGCAGGTCGCGGAAGCAGCTGCCGTCGTTGAGCGTAACAAAGCCAAAGTTCTTCATGTCGCGGACGGACTTGACCCAGCCGGCGACGGTGACGGTCTGGCCGCCGAGCGACTCGGCATCGGCGTAGAGCTGCGCGATTTTGGTGCGGTTCACGTATCCTCCCATAACGGTTGAATGATAGTTATCCATACAGTTCAATATTCTAGCAGCTCGACTCATTTGGGCTATACAGATAAGGCATTGGCGGGATGGTTTTTCAAACGAAAAGCGCCCGCGGCCAAATGGTCGCGGGCGCTTGACGAGGTGCTTTTTGGCTGTGTGGCGCGGGGCCTGGCTACTTGGTCTTGGCAACCAGCAGCGGGTCGCCAAGCTTGACGAGCGGGTTGCCGCCGATAAGCGTTCCAGACTCGCCGACATGGTCGATGCTCTTAAGACGATCGAGCTCAGAGACGATGACGGTCACGATGTCCTCGTGGCCGGCGGCCTTGATGGCCTCGCGGTCGAAGCTGATGAGCGGCTGGCCTGCCTTGACCACATCGCCCATCTCGACAAAGCGGGCAAAACCCTTGCCGTTCATTTCCACGGTGCCCAGGCCGACATGGATGAACACGCGCAGGCCGTCCTCGGTGATCATGCCAATGGAGTGGTTGGTGACAGTGGTGGCGCCGATGCGGCCGTTGGCGGGCGCATAGATGGTGTCGGTGATGGGCTCGATGCCATAGCCCTGGCCAAGCATACCCGAGGCGATCGTCTCGTCGGGGACCTCGTCCAGGTTGACGAGCACGCCGTTGACGGGGGCATAGATGACGCCTTCGCGGGTGGCGAAGCTTGCTGCGGGCGGAACGGACGCCTCGCCCGTCGAGGTGAAGGTGGACTTAAGCGAATCGAGCAGACCCATAGTTGCCTCCAACTTAAATAGGCGCATATCGCGCGTTTGGTTTGCCGGAAACGTTTCATATGTGTTTCTCGGCTTGGTCAACGCCCCCTATTCTACGCTGCTCAGCGATACCTCTGAGCTGGGAATATGTGATATATCAGTTGAAGGGAAACTTATTGCGGGAGCGTTTCTGCGCCGTGGGTCCAACTGGGGTACGCTTGAAGGCGAAAACAGGGGCGCATAATTTGCGCGAAGGGAGCACATATGATTGTCGAGAACCATGCGCTGTGGGGCGAGGAGCCGACCGAGGAATATCCGGCGACGTTTACGTATTTGGGTGCCGAGCCGCTGCCCGATAAACCGAATGGGCGGCCGGCCCCCCCGCGTTTTTGCGGGGGGGCGCAGATC